>DATJYJ010000438.1:0-13219 GCA_035578025.1 Verrucomicrobiia bacterium | reverse complement strand
GAGCACTTACGCGAGCTTCACGAGCACCGTGGCTACCGACAGCGGCGGCAGTTCCGCGGTCAGCGTGCTTCCCTGGGCTGAGACCTTCAGCGGCTTCGGCAGGATCTTGTTCGGCTCGGCGAACGTGTTGGCCGCGTTCATGTCGCTATCCTGAAGCACGCGCGCCGTCGCTCCCGTTGCCGATCCGCCCGCGATCGAGCACGTCACGCCGATCCCGGTATCCGGCTTCGGATTCGCCAGCGTCACGGTGAGGTCCTTTCCGTCACGCGATGCCGACATGGAGAGCTCCATCGCCCCCCCTGCGCCGGTCTCCGTCGCCACGGACGTCTGGCCCAGGTGCGCTTTGGTCATTTCGTACACCCAGTAGGTAGTCGTGCGCACGCACTTGTCCTCTTCGGTGAGGAGCAGCGAGTGCAATACGTTCACCATCTGCGCGATGTTGGTCATCACCAGCTTGCCCGCCTGCCGATGGATCGCGTTGAGCCCCAGCGCCGCCGCCACCGCCGACCTCATCGTGATCTGCTGGAACAGCCGGCCGTACTTCTTCTCCTCCTCCGGGATCATCTGGTCCCACACGCCCCACTCGTCCAGCAGCAGGCCGACCGGCTCCTGATTGCCGCGCGGCGCCGCCAACTGGTCCAGCAGCGCGCGTTGTTCGATGATCGCCGCCTCGATATTGGGAAAGCTGGCGAACTGCTGGCGCATGGCATCCGCCGTGAACTGCATCGATGGGTTGCGTGCGTTGGAGTAGAAATGCATGGCGAAGCCGCTGGGTCGCGGGCCGCGCGGCATGTTGCCCCAGAATTTCTGCGTCCACTCCTTGTTGTTGCCGTTCGGCCCGCAGGCCACCATGAACGGCTGCGTGCCGCCGAACGGCCGCACGTAGGTCGCGAAACGGCGGTAGATAGTGGCGTACTCGTCGCCGCTCATGTTGCCGCCGCAGCCCCAGTTCTCGTTGCCGACCCCCCAGTACTTCACTCCGAACGGCTCCGGCGACCCGTTGGCCGCGCGTTCGTCGGCCAGCGAGCTCCCCTTCGGATAATTGCAGTACTCGATCCAGTCGCGCAGTTCTTCCGGAGTGCCGCTGCCGACATTTCCCGCGAGGTACGGCTCGGCGCCGATCAGCCGGCAGAGGCCGATGAACTCGTGCGTGCCGAAGCTGTTGTCCTCGGTGTACATGCCCCAGTGGATGTTGACGCGCCTGGGCCGCTTGCCCGCCGGCCCGACGCCGTCCCGCCAGTGGTAGTCATCGGCGAAGCAGCCGCCCGGCCAGCGCAGCACGGGGATCAGGCCCTTCAGGTAGTCGACGGCCTGCTTGCGGTAGCCGCCGATATTGGGGATGCTCGATCCCTTGCCGACCCACAATCCGCCGTACACGCAGCTTCCCAGGTGCTCGGCAAAATGCCCGTGCAACTCGGGGCGGATCTTGCCCGTCTCCTTACCCAGGTCGATCGAAACGCTCTGGCTGGCCGCGGGCGACGACACGCCCCTGCGGCTGGTCAGGACCGCGGCGGCAGCGCCGGCCCCGAGCAGAAATCCGCGCCGGGAGAATGTTGTGTTCATATGGAATCAATATATATGTATCGCCCCTTCCTCGTGACCGCAACGCTGGCCGCGGCCTTCGCGCAGCCCGTCCGGCTCACGGTCAACACTCCCATCGTGACCCGCATCATCGACGAGAAGCTGTACGGCCAATCCGTGGACGCCGGCATCTGGGGCGAAGCCGTACGCAATCCCCGTTTTATCGAGATGCGCGCGGAGGGCTCATGGAAAATTCACGAAGGTGTACTCGAGTGCGCCAGCCCCGGCGGCCGGCTTCACCTGAATGGTCAGCGCGATTTCGACCTCACCTTCGAGATGCGCCGCACCGATGACGCCGGCACCCTCGTGATCGGGACTTTCGTGTTTTCCCCGGAGACCAATGGCTGGCAAAGGGCCCACCTCCGCGTGTCGGGCAGGCGGGCGGACGTTTGGATCGACGACATGCCGCTTACTCCGCTCTCGCCCTCCGACGTGAACCTGGGCGCGCGCGGCGGCGCGGCGCAGTTTCGCTCCTTCAGGTTTACTTCCCTCGACGGGCACCAGTTGTATTCCGCCTTGCCGCTGCCGCAACGCAACTGGTACGCCGCGGGTCCGATCGAAGCGGCTCCTGGCGAAAACGGCCTGCGAGTGGCCACCGGCGATACCGATGCGATCGCGGCCATCGAGCAGCACGGCGTCGCGGTGCGGGCCGGCGACCCGCTGCGCGGAGAGCTTCGCGCCACGGGTTCGTTGCAGGGGGTGACGGTGCGGCTGCTCGACGGCGCCAAGGTGATCGCCTCCTCTACCGGGCATCCGCTGACGCTCGCGCCCATCGCGAGCGTTCCCGACGCGACGCTCCAGATCCTTCTGCCCCGCCACTGCGACATCACCCTGCACGAGATCAGCCTGACTTACGACTCGACGCGGGCCTCGGGCGGCTATCATCCGGACCTGGTTCAGGCGCTCGCGGCGCTGCGTCCGCCCATGCTCCGCTGGTCCGCCGAGAACTGGAAGACCGCCTCGTTCGGAGTGGATCAGTTCCTGGCGCTGGCTCAGAAGCTCGGCAGCACGCCGGTGATCGCCATCCCGCCAGGTTGGCTCGGCCCCGATGCCGAGGAGCTCGTCCACCGCTACGAGGCCCGCGTGAAGTATTTCGATCGCGGCGGCTATGCAGCGGAATGGCAGGCGGATTCGCCGCTGGACGCAGCCGCGGCTCTCATCGACCTGGAGCGGGATTCGAGACTCCCCATGGCCGCGCCCGCACTCGCGACGGTCATCGACTTCGACCGGCACCCCTGGGAACAGACGCCGGTCTACACCGTGATGCAGCTTTTTCGCGAGCATTTTGGGAGCGACGTCTTGCAGATGACCGGCGATCCCGGCGGTCTCAGCCCCATCGCGACGCGCACCCAGGACGGGCGCAAGATCTACGTCAAGCTGGTCAACCGCAGGTCCACCGCCGCCGATCTGGAGCTGAGCCTGCGCGGCGATTTCCCCATGCTCGCCGCCGATTTGAAGATCGCCGGCGCGGACTCTACGCGCGTCACGCCGGCGGCGATCGAGCGCTCCGGGCTGACCGTCCGGTTCCGGCTGCCCGCGTTGTGCGCCGGAGTGGTCACGTTGACGCGTTGAGCCGTGGGGCAGGTTTCCGGCCTGTCCCGTCTACCTCTCGAAGATGAGCTTGGCCTGCACGTTTACCGCGCCGCCTTCGGAGATCGACACTGCCTCGCCTTTGTTCTCCATGCCGCGCATGAAGTCCGGATCCATCCACGCGTACGGCGGCACTTCTTCCCAGGCGTAGAGCTTGTACTCGCCGGGTACCAGGTTGCGGATGCGGAACCGCCCCTCCTGATCGGTGGCCACGCGCTGGTACAGCTCCGATCGTTCCTCCGCCCGGGGAACCAGCACTACGGTGGCGCCGGACGTCGGCTTGCCGGTTCGCGGGTCGATGACTGTGCCCTCGACGGCCCCCGCGCTCGGGCTGATCAGAACGTCCAGGGGAGACACGGCCCCGCTCACTTCCAGGCCCGAAGCCATCACGTCCACGCTGCCGCTGCGAACGCTCTTGAGGTAGTGGCCGTCGGGCAGGCGCGTCACCTGGAAGGCATAGCGGTCCGCGCCGACGTCCTCCAGCTTGAACGATCCGTCGGCCTCGGTCTTCGCGTTCGGCATCGGCCCGTAGATCACCCCGCCGCTTTCCCACGAGAGCAGCCCGATATTCCAACCGGCGAGCTTCTCGTCGCTTCGGCCCTCCACGCGAACCTTGCCAGTCACGGTGGTCCCGGCCCGGATGGCCACCTGCACTCCCTCGACGTTGGTGCCGCCCACCTGCAGCGGGACGCGCGTGGCGTAACGCTTGCTGTCCACGGTCGCGGTCGCCATCAACATGTACGAGCCCGGCGCCACGCGCGAGATCTCGAAGGTTCCATCCGCCTGGACCGCGGCGCCGCGCGACCCCACCCCCATGCTCGCGATCCCCATCGTCAGGCGCGGCGTCAGCGAGAGGAACATGGTGCGCTGCTGCCCGTCGATATCGCACTCGACCTTTCCGCGCACGCTCACCGTGCGCGTCCTGGCCAGGGTGACGTCGATGTTGCGCATCTGCGCGCCGGCGGGAACGGGAATCGGCACTGCCGCGGCGGGATCCGTGGTGCGCGGATAGTAGGTGGTCGCGTACTCCTCGGCGGGCGCCACCAGCGGGTTCGAGCGGGCGGTCACACTCAGGAAATAGCGTCCCGGCGGCAGGCCGTACACGCGGTACTCGCCGAGATCGTTGGTGGTCGCGCCGGCGGCGCGCGTCAGTTGCTTGCGGCCCTGGAGATAGCCGAGCGTGGAAGCCTGCACGTCGGCTGCCACCACGGGCTCGCCCTCGTCGTCGAGTACACGGCCCGTGATGACCGCGTGCGGGGTCATCAGCACCAGCAGTCCGCTCGCCTTCTGCCCGGGATCGAGCTTCACCGAGCTGGCATAGCGCGCCGGCGTAAACCCGTTACGCTCCGCGCTCAGGACGTAGGTACCCGGATCGAGACCGCTGAACACGTACTTGCCCTCGGAATCGGTGGCGGCGGTGTAGCTCGCCGGCGCGGGTGAATTTCGCGAGACGTCGGAGCGCCGCAGAAACACCACCGCCCGCCGCAGCCCTTCGCCGGTGGAGGAGTTAACCACCATGCCTTCCACCGTGCAGCGCGTGTCCTGCGCAAAAAGCGCGATCGGGATCAGGCTCACGATCGCGGCGCGCACCATGACCTCATTTTACGGCCTGCGCGCGTCCCTTCCACATCCCGCCGCGTCCGCGCGACCACGCGATCGCCGATTGCAGGGTCGCGGCCATGTAGAAAACCGCGATCGCCGGAAGCATCATCGCCCAGAACCACGGACGGCCGTAGAAACGCACTGCCGGCAGGTAGGCCGCCGACATCAGCAGCCACGCCAGCGCTCCCAGCCCTTTGGCCGGACCGGGAGGCGCGAATACCGCCAGCAAGGGCGGCGCCAGGTAAGTCAGCGCCAGGCCCGCCACCGTTCCGGCGAGCAGCCACCAGGAGTAGCCGAGCTGTGTGAAGGCGGTGCGCGAGATCATCCGGCCGAGCTCGCCGAAAGTAGCGTAGCAACGGATGCTGTGCGCACTGGAGCTCAAGCCCAGCCAGACCCGGCCGCCGGCGCGCTTCATATGGCGGGCGAGGGCGCAGTCGTCGATCAGCTCGGCGCGGATGCGCTCCATCCCTCCGATGCGCTCCAGCGTCTCGCGCCGGACCAGCATGCAACCTCCCGCGGCGCCCGCCGTGCGCCGGCGCGCGCTCCGAATCCACGCCGGCGGATAGAGTTGGAAGAAGAAGAATACGAACGCCGGAATCAACGCCTGCTCCGCAAATGTGCGGCACTCCAGCGTCACCATGTGGGAGACCAGATCGTACGGGCCGGCGCGCGCTCGCCCCACCAGCCGTGCCACGGCATCCGGCGGGTGCACGATATCGGCGTCTGTGAGCAGCCAGTACTCGGGCTGGTCTTGAGCGGAGGCGCGAATGCCTTCGCTCACCGCCCACAGCTTACCCGACCATCCGTCCGGCAGTTCGCGGGCCGTGACCACGCTGGCGCCGGCTTCGCGGGCCAGGCGCGCCGTCTCGTCGCCGCTGGCGTCATCCACCACCACCACGCGCACCTGCCCGGCCAGCGACTTCACGGCCTGCCTGATGTTCGCCGCTTCGTTCCGCGCGGGGATGACCGCTGTCACCGGGAACGGCGGCTCAGCGGACGGCGCATCGCGGCTTTCATCCCGCATTCGCCAGAAACCGCCCCGCCCCGCCAGCAGGTAGACCCAGATTGCCAGCGTCAGCGCGCTAGCGGTTACAAGGAGGTCGTGCACGCGGCCGGCCAGTCTCCCATCAGGAATTCCCGCAAGAGCGCGAAGAACCGCTCGGGCGCTTCGAAGGCAGGGAAGTGGCCCACGCCTTCCATCACCACCGCCTGCGCGTTGGGCAGGGCCGCGAGCCATTCGCGGCAAGCCTCATGCGGAAGGATGTCGGCGCTGCCATCCATGACCATCACCGGAGCGTCCACGGCGTGCGCCGCTTCGCGCCAGTCCCAATCGCCCATGCTGCGCATCGCCGCGCCCACCAGCGGGAAGACGCGCTCCAGCGCTTCGTTAGCGAATTGCGCCGGCCGGCTCTTCTTCGCGGGCCAAGGCGGCTTCACCGCGGTGCGGGTGTCCACGAAGGCGTTCCAGAAGGCTTCCATGTGTTCGCGCGTCTGGGGCGCGCCGGCGGCCATCTCCCGCATCAGGTCCGGCGCGACCGCTTGCAGGCGCGCGTTCTGTTCCTCCTGCACCGCGCGGAAGAAACTGCCGCCGCGCACCGGCGTGCTGCCGAACAGGACCATCCGCGCGACGCGCTCCGGGTGCAGCATCGCGTAGCGCGCCACGACGCCGCCGAAGTACGACGACCCGATCAGCGCCACCATTTCCAGCTCCAGGTTCTGGCGAACGGTCTCGAGATCGCGCACGTCCTGCTCGAAGCTCACGCAGTCCGGCGCGACGGCCGACGACCGCCCCCGTCCCCGCGGGTCGTACAGCACCACCTGGTTGCGGTCCGCAAGTATCTCGAACTCCTCGTTCCAGCATGCCAGCGGGACAATCACCGGCGCGGCGCTTCCCACCACCCGGACGAACAGCTTCGCACCGTCGGGCGTGGTGATATGGGTGTCCATCTCAACGCTCGTTTTCGGCCAGCACCTTTAGCATGTCGCGGTGTGCCAGAACCACTGCGGGGTCGCGCTGCAACACTTCGAAATAGCGGCGCGCGAAGCCGCGGCCGGACTCGTCCGGCACCAGCATGTGTCGGGCCTGCGCCGCCAGCCGCTCCAGGTCCGTGTCGCTCGCCGGAGCATCCTTCTGGTCGAGCGTCTCGTCGATCAGAACCACGAATTGCGACAACTCGCGCAGCCACTGAAACCACGGGTCGTTCAGCACCAGATCGAGGTATTGCCCCGTGGAGGTGATGCGCGCGATGTCATGCTCGTACGCCGCCCGTTCGCTATCTAACAAAGATTTGTGTAAGTGTAACAGTCCATCCCGCAGCCGCTTGAGCCGCGCACGCAAGTCCGGCACGCAACTATCGTATCGTGAAAGAAGCATGAGTTTCCTCGATAATCTGGAGAACAACCTGAAGAGCCTGGAATCGGCAGGGCAGGGAAGGGAAGACGCCGCGCGCGAGCAGAAGACTCGCACCAGCGCCCGCGCGGAGGCACAGGCCGCGGCGCCGCACGCCGAAGTGCTGAAGAAGGGGCCGTTCACCGCGGAGCTCATGAAGCAGGCGAGCCGCATCGGATTCGCCTCGCGGACCAAGGTGCACATGGCGTGGCTCGGTTCCACTCTTCGCCTGGAAGCCCGCGAGCGCCGGCTGGAGCTGCGCCCCACTGCCGCGGGCGTGGTCGCCGTTTATTTCGAGAACGGAAAAGAGACTGCCAGCGAGCCGCTGGATTTGGCGGGAAGTGCCGAAGCCCTGGTGCGCAAGTGGCTGGCCTGAACCTCAGCCGGCTTCGACCTTGCCGAATTTCTCGAGCGCACCGCGGATCTTCGCGGCGTCGCCCACGGCCACAATCAACGCCCGCGAAGGATCGAGATATTTGCGGGCAACCGCCTGCGCCTCGGCGGCAGTGACAGCGTTGACTTTTGCAGGGTAGCGCTCCCAATAATCCAGGCTGAATCCGTACCGGTAGCGCAGGTACGACTGATTGAGCACGGTGGCCGGCTGTTCCAGGTTGAGGGCGAAGCTCCCGATCACGGCTCGCTTCGCGGATTCGAGTTCGGCAGCCGGAATGGGCTCGTCGCACAGCCGCCGAAGCTGCTCCAGAACGAGGGCGATGGTGTCCTGTGTGGCGTCCGTGCGTGTGCCGGCGCGAACCTGCCAGAACCCGGGAAAGCGCGTTGCCGCCCAGACGCTCTGCACGTTGAACACGTACCTTTTTTCATTGCGCAGAATGCGAAAAAGGCGCGAGCCTGACGTGGCGCCCAGCACCATGTCCGTCACCGACATGGGAAACAGATCGGGATCGCGCCGGTCGAACAACAATCCTCCGATCACCAGCTCCGTCTGCTGGGCGCCGGGCCGGTCCACCAGCGCGATGCGGCGCGCCGTCGCAGGCTGCGGATTCGGCGGCAGCGTGACGCTGGCCTCCGGCGCCCGCCAGCCGCCAAGCAGCTTCTCCATCTGTCTGGAGAATGCCGCCGGCCGGACCCGCCCGATACACGAGACGACCATTTTCGCCGGCGTATACCGCTCGCGATGCCATGCCGCGAGCATCTCCGGCGTGAGTGCGGCCAGCTCTTCCGGAGATACCGAATCCACGCTGGCCGGGTGCGGACCTAGAATCAGCCGCTGTGCCGTGCCGCTCGCGATCGCCGCGGGCCTGGTCAGACGCAGCCGGCTGCCGGCGATCAATCGCTGGCGCAGGCCCGTGAACTCGTCGGCGGGGAAGGACGGATGCAGCACCACGCTCGTGAGCAGGTCGAGCCATTCGGAAAACCGGCTGGTCAGGCCCGAGCCATCCGCGGTAGCTGTCTCGGCGCCGGATGGAGCGGAGCTGCGCAGGGTCGCGCCCAATCGCGCGGCTTCGTCGCCGATCTGCTTGCCGCTGCGTCCGGCGGCGCCCTCGCGCAGCATCTCGGCCGTCATCTCGGCGACCCCGGGACGCGGCGAGTAGATCGCACCGGCGCCTTCCACCTGGAATCGCACCAGCGCGATCGGCAGGCGGTTGTCTTCGATCGCCAGCAGCGTGACGCCGTTGGCTAGCTTCACAGGCTCCGCTTCCGGCAGCTTCACGGTCAGCGCCTCGCGGGAGATCGGTGCGCGATTGAGATGTTCCGCGGCCGTGGCGCTCGCTGCCGCCATCGCCAGAAGTTCGCGCCGGGTCATGGGGTGGCTCCCGGGATAACCGTCAGAACCGTGCGTCTGGCAGGGGTGAGATACTTCCGCGCGGCTCGCTGAACGTCCTGGCTCGTAGTGCGCTCGTCCCGGCGCTGCAGGTCGTTGACCAGGTTCAAGTCTCCGAAGGCGGTCAGGGATTGCGCGAAGACCTGCGCCCGCACCGTGGTGGTGACCATGGTGAAGGCCCAGCGCCGAAGCGCGTCCGTCGCGGAGCGCTGCATCTCGTCCTTTGGTACGCCGTCGCGCGCCATGGCCTCGATTTCCTGGTCCACCAGGCTCTCCGCCTGTGACGGGTCTTTTCCCGGAGCCACCATCACCTGCAGGGAGAGCAGGCCCGGCGCCGAGGACTGATCCAGTCCGGTGGCCACGCTGGTCGCTACACCCGCGGTCTTCACCAGCGAATCGTTCAACCGCGCCGAGGCATTGCCGCCGAGTATCTCGGCGATGCGCTTCAGCGCAAACCAGTCTTGTTCCACCGGGGAAGGAGTCTGCCAGGCCATGATTAAAAGCGGAGAGGGAATCCCGGCTTCGGCGGCCCGTTCGCGCTTTTCGGAGGTGCGCTCGGGTTCGTGCGTGTCCGGCGGCGGCGGCGCGGGCCGCGCGGGCACGCTCTCGAAATAGTGCCGGACCCGTTCCCGCGCGCGGGCGGGATCGAAGTCCCCCACCAGCGCCATCCCGGCGTTCGAAGGCAAGTAATAAGTCTGGTAGAAGTTGCGAACGTCTTCCAGCGTGGCGCGATTCAGCTCGTCGATCGGGCCATAGTTCGATTGCTGGTTCACGAAATTGTCGAAGGCCAGGGCGGTGAGATGGAACAGCGGCACAGCATAGCCATTGTTCATGGCCCGCGCGCGCTCTTCCAGCAGCGCAGTGCGCGCGGCGTCGATCCGGTCCTGGTTGATGTCCAGCCCGCGCATCCGGTCGGCTTCCAGAAAGAGCGCAAGGTCGAGCTGGTTCGCGGGCAGAGTCACCCAGACGATGGTCAGGTCCGGTGTGGTGAAGCCATCCATGGTGCCGCCGGCTTCGGAGACCAGCTCCTGGTATTCGTGGGGCGCCACGTTCGGCGAGCCCTCGTACAGCGCGTGCTGCACCAGGTGAGCCAGCCCGGAGTGCCCGGGAGTATCGCGGCGCAGGCCGGCGCGATACGCCACTGCCAGGGTGAAAGTCGGCGAGGCGTGATCCGGCGAGAGCGCCACCTGAAGCCCGTTGGCGAGCGCGAATTGTTCCAGCGGGAAGCGCACGGTGTCCGAGGGCCGCGTGAACCACCAGGCTGCCGCCGCCGCGGCAATGATCGCCATCGCGCCTGCGGCCACGTACCATTTGCCGCGGAACGGCTTCGCGGGGACGGCGGGCGCCGGCTCGAGCGTTCCCTCCAGCGCGCGCATCGCTTCTTCCACCGACTGGAAGCGCACCGCCGGATCCTTTTCCAGGCACTTCATGATCGCGGCTTCGATATGTTTGGGCAGCGAGGGAGCCAAGGCTGAGGGCAACGTCGGCCGCTCCCGAATCTGCTTCAGAGCGAGAGTGACCGCCGTGTCGCCTTGGAATGCCGGCGCGCCGGTGAACATCTCGTAGAGGATCAGGCCGAACGCGTAGATGTCGGTGCGCTGGTCCAGCGGACGGCCCTCCGCCTGTTCCGGCGCCATGTAGGCCGGCGTGCCCACCACGCTTCCAGTCACCGTGACGTCCTCGGCGTAGGATCGCGAGATTCCGAAGTCCATCACCTTCACTTCTCCGCCCGGCCCGATCATGATGTTCTCGGGCTTGAGGTCGCGGTGTACGATCGACTGGCGGTGCGCCTCGGCCAGCCCGGCGGCAAGCTGGCGCGCGATCTCCAGGCCGCGGGCGGTGTCCAGCTTGCCTTCCCGCTGGAGCGCGCCGCGCAGGCTCTCGCCCTCCACGAACTCCATCGTGAGATAGACCAGGTCGCCCGCCCGGTTGAATTCGTACAGCCGCGCCACGTTTCGATGAGTAATCTTGTGTGCCAGCCGCAGCTCGTTCTTGAAGCGCTCCAGGATCTGCGTATTGGCCGCGATCTCCGGCTTCAGGACTTTGACCGCGACCTCCTCACCGGTCTCGCGGTCGCGAGCCTTGTAGACGATGCCCATGCCGCCCCGCCCCAGCTCGCCCAGGACCTCGTACCGGGCCGGGAGCGGGAAAGCCCGGATGGGATCCATGAACCCGGTCTCATCGTCGGGAGTCGGCACCAGACCATCCTAGCGCAGGCGTCCGGACGCGCGTCCTGCTGGTACAATCTCCTTGCCATGTGGAGAATTCTTCTGCTTGCCGGAGCAGCCGCGGCCGCCTGGGCCGCCGTGGAACAGAAGGACGTCGAGTACGGGAGGCCGGACGGCAAGCCGCTCCTGCTGGACCTGTACGTTCCGGATGGCGCGGGGCCTTTCCCGGCAGCCATCCTGGTGCACGGCGGCGGCTTCGACGAGGGCAGCAAGAGCACCAACGTGCGCCCCCTCTTCAGCGTGCTCGCCGATGCGCGCTTCGCGTGGTTCAGCATCGACTACCGGTTGGCGCCCGCGGCCCGTCTGCCGGAGGCCTTCGCGGACGTGCAGACCGCCATCCGCTGGGTGAAGGCGAACGCCGCGAAATATCGAGTGGACGTATCCAGGATTGCCCTGATCGGCGAATCTGCCGGCGGCTTCCTGGTGAACTACACCGCGACCCACCTGACCTCGGACACGCGCGTAGCCGCCGTCGTGGACATGTACGGGCCCGTCGATTACGAAAAAATGGCGCTGGAGCGGCGCGACCACCCCGAGCGCTTCAACATGGCCAGTATTAGCCGGCACGCGGCCAACGGCGGCGGAATCCACTTCTTCGGGGCCGATACCCTGGACGATGCCGGGCGGGCGAAGGTGCGCGCTGCCTCGCCGATTCACGCAATAAATAAGACCATGCCGCCCTTCTTGTGCATCCATGGCACGAAGGATGACCAGGTGCCCTACGATCAGTCGCCGGCCATGTGTGATGCCATGCACAAAGTGGGCGCCGTGTGCGAGCTGATAACCATTGAGGGCGGCGGCCACGGAATGAGCGGCTGGCGCGCACCGGAGATGCAGCACTGGAAGCCCGAAATGATCTCCTGGCTGAAAAAAACACTGAACGTGGAGTAACCGGGTGCCGATCGTCGCGCTCGTGCTGGCGGTAGGTTTCGGATTTGCTCTACTCCTCCTGCTTCGCGCGCACAGCGCAGACCGGGCTGCGGCTCGTGCCCGCGCCATGCTCCAGGAGGCGCGCGATCGCTCGGACGAGCGCGCGGCGCAACTGCTGGCGCAGTGCTGCGCGGAATGCGAGAAAATTTTAGCGAGCCACCCGCGCCATCTCCTCGCGTGGCATGTCTGGGGCGCCGCGCTCTGGTGCCTGGGCCGATGGTCTCCGGCGGACAAGGCGGACGCTCTGTTCGCCGAAGCCGAAGAAAAATTCTCGCGCGCCCTCGAGATCAAGCCGGACGAAACCAAGCTCGCCATCGATCTCTGCTGGGTCCTTTGGGAGCGCGCCGGCCTGCACTCGGGTGTCATGGGCCTGGAATACCTGGAACGTATCTGCGAAGAGAGCGATCGGCTGCTGGTGCGCAAACCCGGTGAAGCCCGCCTGCTGAACTTCTGGGCCAGCGCGCTCTGCTGTATGGGAACCCGGATGTCCGGCCCGGATGCCGACTCCATGCTTGCCGCGGCCGAAGCCAAATTCAAAGAAGTGCTGGCCGTCACTCCCAACGATCAGAATGTAATGAGCTCGCTGGGAAACGTGCTCTGGCGGCGCTCCCGGCTACGCCACGGCGACGAGGCGCGCGAATTCCTGATCCGGGCCTGGGAGTGGCTGGAAAGGGCCTTGAAGATCAAGCCGGGCGATCCACGCGCGCTCTCGACCGGAGCATGGGTGCTCTATGCCCGCACCAAATCGATGCCCGGCGAAGAAACCAACCGCATGTTGGCCGACGCCGCTGCTCGTTTCGCAGCAGCCGAATCGGGCGGAGCAGACAGGTTGCTCCAGGGCCAGGGGATTCTACTGTGGGCACAGTCACGCTGCGCCGGCACAGAGCAGGCCGCGGAACTGTTGCGGCACGCCAAAATCAGGCTGGCCGAAGCCGAATCGCACGAACCCGAATCCGCGGCCTACAACCTTGCCTGTGTGTGCGCCCAGCTTGGCGAAACCGATGAGTGCCGGCACTGGCTCGAGAAGAGCCGCGAGCCGGGTATCCTGGTCAGCCGGGAACAGATGGCCAGCGAGGAAGAATTGGCCAACGTGCGCGAATACGCCTGGTTCCGGCA
>DATJYJ010000437.1:0-3740 GCA_035578025.1 Verrucomicrobiia bacterium | reverse complement strand
CAGAAGCAGTGCGCCTGCGGATCAGCTACAATGTCACTCCAGGATGTTTTAACGTTAGGAGCATCATATGGATAACCCCGCAGCCCCCGCGGAAGGCCTCAACGTCGAGCAGTTGCTCCAACTCCACACGCTCACCAAGGAAGTCGCCAAGGCCTGCCAGAAGCAGCTCCGCGGCTACCTCGAGACCATGGCGCTCCTCTTCCGCCCCCGGCGCATCCTCGGCGAGGCCATGGAAGGCGCCGAACCCGAAGCCGGCGGCGATTCCGAGCGCACCCTCGCCGAGCTCCGCGACCTCTACCGCAAAGTCGCCCTGCGGCCCTTCGACCTCCGCCCCGAGCTCAGCGTTCCCCTCGAGGCCGTCTCCACCAAGATGCAGCTCTACGATTGGGAGTATCTGCATCAGTCGAAAACCGACCGCGGCTGGCGCAGCATCAACGTCACTTCGCCGCTCACCTGGGTCGTGGCGTATTCCTCCATGTACTCGCTCTCCATGGTCCGCCAGGTCCTCGCCGGGCAGTCGGAGCGCGATTCCGAAGCCGTCCGCGCCTTCGTACTGCGCGCCTGCCTCATGCATCTCCACTTCCAACGGTTCCCGGCCCTCGCCGAACTGCTCGCGGGCCTGCGCTACAAGGTTGAGGTCCGCTACGCTCCGGAAACCGGTGATCTTCCCCTGGTGACCATCTCGGCGCCCTTCTCCACCCTGCGCCCGCCCGATAGCCTGGTCGCCGTCGCCGCCGGCCTTGCGGGCGGCACCAGCTTCGCCGAAGTGCTCGACCTCGCTACCGTCCAGAACCTCAAGGACCCGCTGCGCGAACAGGTCGCCGCCATCCTTCGCAGTCACGGGCAGGAGTTCTAACCCGCTATGAGGAACCGCCACCGCGTCGTCTGGACCAAGGGAATGTTCCTCACCCCCCAGCAGTTCCAGACGCAGGATCAGTTCTTCGAGGACGCGCTCCAGTTCCGGTTCGCGGCCTCCCAGTTCGCGAACTGGGGCTTCACCGAGCTCGATATCGATTCCGAGGCCCTCGGCAACGGCCTCTTCCGCCTCGCCAAATGCGCCGGGATCATGCCCGATGGCGAGCCCTTCGACATGCCCGACATCGACGAGCTGCCGCCCTCGCGCACGGTCGCGGACCACTTCCCGCCGTCGCGCGAGTCGCTCGATGTCTTCCTCGCAATCCCGGAGCGCCGCCCTCGCGCCCGCAACGTCAGCATTCCGGAAGCCGAAGAAGCGGAGCCCTCCGCGGCGCTCCCGGCAACGCGCTACCTCGCCGAGACGCGCATGTTCACCGACGAGAATACGGGCAACGAAGAGAAACCCGTCCAGGTGGCGCGAAGGATCTTCCGCATTCTCTTTGAGGACGAGTACCGCGACGGTTTCTCGGCCCTGCGCATCGCCCAGGTGACGCGCAACGCCGCCGGCCTTCCGATCCTCAATCCGAGGTTCGTTGCGCCGTGTCTGAATCTCGCGTCCAGCTCTTATCTGAATATGCTGCTGCGCCGGCAGATCGAGATCCTGGCGACGAAGAGCGCCGCCTTGTCCGGTCCGCGGCGGCAGCGTGGCAAGATCACCGCCGAGTTCTCGCCTTCGGAGACCGCCAACTTCTGGCTGCTGCACACCGTCAATTCCTACCTTCCGGAGCTCAAGCACATCTGGAAGGTGCGCAAGGGCCACCCCGAAGCAGCCTACGTGTCGATGCTGCGGCTCGCCGGCGCCCTGGCGACGTTCTCGCTCGAGGCGCAGCCGGAGAACTTACCCGATTACGACCACAACGACCTCGGCCGCTGCTTCACGCTCCTCGATCAGAACATCCGCGACCTGATGGAGACTGTGATCCCATCCAAGTTCGTGGCCGTGCCCCTGGAGGTCCGCGACCGGTTCCTGTGGGGCGGCACCGTGACCGAGGACCAGTATTTCCACAACTCGCAGTTCTACCTGGCCGTCAGCGCCAAGATGGGCGTGGACGACGTCATCCGCAAGGTGCCGCAGCTAGTCAAAATTTCGGCGCCCGACGATATCCAGCGGATCATCCGCAATGCACTCCAAGGCCTGACGCTGCGGCACACGCCGGTGCCGCCTTCGGCTATTCCCATGAAACTGGACAACCAGTATTTCGTGCTCAACCAGGGAGGCGACCTGTGGAAAGCGATCATGCTGTCCCGCCAGATCGCCGTGCACGCGCCGGGCGAGATCGTCGATCCGAAGATGGAGGTGCTGATCGTCCTCGAGTGAACTATCCTCCGCCCTTGATCGTTAGGGCCACTTCCCCTTTGAATCCGAAGCGGCCGAGGGGTTGCCCGAAGTTGGGGCGTTCGTACCGGTCCAGTTCCTTCCCTTGTGCGTCGCGGATCACGATGGACTGAGATCCGATGTCGATGCCGAGTACATAGGTTTCGCCCGCACCCGCAACGGGTGTCTTGGTGCCTTGTTGTGGTTTGCCCGCCACTGTCGCGCGGCGGGTCAGATTGCTGAAGTCGAACGTGTATTCGATGTGGCCGGTGTCGGTGGAATCGATCACCCACTCCACGTGCTTCGTCCTCTTGAAGACCTTGGATATCTGGCGGCGGAATTCGATCCGGTACCGGCCCTGGGCCACGCGCAGCCAGCCCATGCCTTCGCCTTTGTGTACTCTCCATGAACCGTCCGCCTCCCAATCGCTCGGAACCGCGAAGTACTCGACGGGCACTGGCTTGGGCGGCGGAGGCGGGGCTACCGGAGTCACGATGGGCGGCAGGGTCCAGGCGACCTGCGTGAGTTGGCCTGATCCGACAATAAAGTGATCGTCACGGTTTCGATATCCGGTGGCACGGGTGGATATCAGATAGTTCCCCTGCTTCACGCGAACTGATTTCCCGTTCTCCGCCTCGTGCGGTTGCGACTCGTCCGACCGCATATATGATATACGCGCAGCCGCCGGCACGATATGGAATTCGAGTGTTCCGAAAGGCGTCAGTTGTGCGTCTGCTATTCGCACTGTCTGGCCGGATGTGAAAGGCCTTGGAAACGGCCGATCTTCATAATCCGCGTGCCGCAGCACGATTGCGTGGTCTCCAGGCGGAATACCGTCCTTCCGGAAGGAGCCATCGCTTCCTACCGTGCCAAGACGCTGGCCGTCGAGCAGAACCTCGGCATCCCTGGTGGCCCCGTCGATGGCTAACGATGCGGTTCGGGGCAGCGCTTTCAAGGCGAAGGCCAATGGGACTACTTCGCCCTTCTTGACCTCGACCACCTGCTGCAGTGGCTCGAAGCCTTCTTTGGACAGCCGGATCGTGTGCTTGCCGGGTTGCAGGCTGCGGCGGTTCGTCCCAGCGCGGAGAGGCGACGGCTTCCTGCCGTCGATCGCGATCTCGCCGCCTGACTCGGACGCGGTCACCTCGATGCTTCCCAGGCTGGGATCGTTGGCCAGCCAGACCGACAGCGTGGGCGCGTTGCTCGCCTCGATCGTCAGGGGCCGCACCGCCTTGCCATTATCGACGATGAACTCGGCATTTCCGCTTAACAGGCCCAACGGCATGCCCTCCTCCGTGATCGGCGCGGGCGACGCATCTTTCAGGCCGCCCTTCAGGGAGCGGTCCGTCGCGTAGACCATGGCCCGCGATGCCAGGCTGGCGATCAGCACCGTACTGAGATCCCTCGATTTCATGGGCGAGGGAAGCGTGACCAGTCCGCCGGGTTCCGCGCGGAAAGAGAACGCCAGCGATTCCTGTCCGGCCTGCGACAGGGAAACGGTGTGCTCGAC
>DATJYJ010000436.1:0-6781 GCA_035578025.1 Verrucomicrobiia bacterium | reverse complement strand
TGACCGCGGCAAGTCTGGCCCGGCTGTTCGGAGGGGGCTGGCCGCTGTTTGCGGAGGTTTTCGTCGCCGGAACCGCGGGAACCGCGGTGCGCCAGGAATTCGAGCGCCGGCGCGTTAACGCCCTCGCAAATGTGTTCCTGGTCGCCTTGATCAGCGGAGTGATCGGGGGCATCGGGATCCGCTTGTATCCGGATGCCATGCCGGCATTGTGCCTGATTGCGCCGGGAATGATCCTGGTACCTGGAGTCCCGCTGATCAACGGCCTTCGCGACGCCATCGACAACGAGATGGGATTGAGCCTGGGGCGGCTGGCCTCGGCGGTATCCGCCGTGATCGCGATTGCCTTCGGGCTTTTCGCGGCAACCGTGGTTACGGGAGTGGGCATTCCGGTGTCGGGTGCCGCGCCGCCCCTGCCCATCCCGGAAGACGCCATCTTCTCGGCGCTGGCGGCGATGGGATTCGCCTTCCGATTCAACGTGCCGCTGCGCAGGGCATGGGCGTGTGTCGCGTGCGGCTTGTGCAGCCACGCGTTGCGGGCCATCCTGATGCAATCCGGCGCCGGAATCCTGAGCGGCACATTGGCTGCGTCGATCGCCGCGGGCGTGCTCGCGAGGGTGTTGTCCAGAGTTCTGGGACCTCCTCCCGCGACGTTCGCATTTCCCGGCGTAGTGGCGATGATCCCCGGCTCTTACGCGTTTCGCGCAGTACTCGGAAGCGTGCAGATCATGCACGCGGCCGGAGCCACTCCCGGGGCGCTGGTGGCCGAAACCATTTCACTGGTCAACTACACAATCCTGCTCACCGCGGCGATTGCGGTGGGGCTGGCCATTCCGCTCGCCATACCGGTGCGGCCGATCCGGTCGAGGCATTGAAGGAAGTGCTGGTGGCCGCGGGAAGGATGGCTGAACCCGCTGGTGTTTCCGTACATGAGTTAACTTATGGGTGAGTCAGAGAAAAGAGACCCGACCTCAGTTGCGGCGCCCTTGCAGGAGGAAGAGATGGGTGTTCGATGTAGCGAGCGCGGACGGCTTCGGTTACCAGCGTTGGCCGCGTGCACCCTGGCGATTGTTGCCGCGGCAGGGATCGCAGCGTGGCTGTGGACGAGAACCGGCAGCGAGCCTGGCGCGAAGAAGGCGGAAGAGAGAGGGCCGACGGAGACAGTTCACCCGATTGCGACGGCTCCGGCACGTCCGCGCCCGGCTCGCCCCGCAAAGGGCGGCGAATGGGGACGGTTTGAAGTGCCGTCGCTGAAGATGTCGTGGCCCCTGCTGGAGGGAACGGACGACCCGACGCTGGACCGAAGCGTCGGACGCATCCAAGGGACTGCTGGTATCGGTGAAGCAGGCAACATCGGAATTGCGGGGCACCGGCACACGCATTTTCGGCGGCTGGAGTGGATCCGGCTGGGGGACGAGATTGTATTGACGTCGAGTGAAGGAGTGTTCCATTACCGCGTGAATTACATAGGGCTGCACAGGCCCACGGACGTGGGTGTGCTGGACGCGGCGCATGGTCCGGCGGTGACTCTGGTCAGTTGTTTTCCCTTCGAATATGTGGGCTCGGCGCCGCTTCGCTTCATCGTGCGCGCGGTGGCCGTCGAAGAGACCCGCGCGCGCCTCTGGGCGCCGCCGAGGGAGGGAGACCCGGCTGGAGGCGAGCGAATTGCGCGATGAGACATCCGCATACGTGGCGACATAGCGGTGCGCTGAGCCGGAGGCAAGTGTTGCGCCTGGCGACAGGAGCAGTATGCCGCCTGGCGGCGGCGGAGCAGCGGAGGATCGCGCCAGCGGACGAAGCGGAGCACGATCCGGAGCTGGCCGCCCTGCTCGGCAAAATGCGCGGCCTGGCGGCGCAGCGCGACTACGCCGGGTTGGAGACGCTGATGCTGCCGACGTTTCGGGTGGAGTTCGATGCCGGCAAAGGTCCGGCAGCATTTCGCCGGAGATGGCATTCCGAGTCGAAATCGAGCGAGTTGTGGGGGGTGCTGGACAGACTTTTTTCGCTGGGCGGCACGTTTTACTCGGAGACTGTTTTCGCCATCCCATACGTCTACTCAAGGTTCCCCGGGGACCTGGACATACTGGGGCACGTGGTAGCGGTGAAGCCGGGCGCACGGGTGGTGGACCAGCCCGGGAGCGCGGGTGCGCCGGTGGGGACATTGGACTACACGATCGTCCCGCTGGTTCACGGGCTGGTGCCGCCGGTGACGATCACGACCGGCCGCTACCTGGAGGTGAAATGGCCTGAAGCCGCGGGACGGTGTTTTGTGGCGGAGGCGGACGTGTACAGTCCGGCGGCGCACCGGGCGTTTTTCGAGAAGCGGCAGGGGCGGTGGCGTTGGATCAGCCTGGCGTGCGCGACCCTGGCGGATCCACCGGGCCTGAACCAGGCGCGGTAGTAAGCCGAGCTTGCGACCGTGGGGGAGCGGTCCAGGGCCGAAAATCTTGACGCCGGCGAGGAGGCCAGACCTGTCCCCTGTCCCAGCTGCTATTTCGCGCCAAAACTTGAAACGTAGTACTCGGTACTATAGAATAAAGGCGTTGGAACGCCGATCGGGCAGTTTGAGAGTCTTCAAGACCAGATGGTTTGAGCGCTTTTCTCGAAAGGAAAAGATCCGCGATGCGGTGCTGGTGGACGCTGTCGCGCGTGCAGAAAAAGGACAGGTGGATGCCGACCTCGGCGGCGGCGTCATTAAACAGAGGATCGCACGGCCAGGACAGGGGAAGTCGGGCGGGTATCGAACGATCATCTTTTTTCGCCGTGGTGAGCGGGCGGTCTTCGCTTACGGCTTTGCGAAGAGCGACCGGGCGAACGTCGGTGCCGATGAAGAGAAGGAGTTCAAGGAGGCAGCGCGCCACGTATTATGCTTGACGGAGAAGCAGATCGACGAACTGCTCAAGAACGGCGATTTTGCGGAGGTGAGATATGAGCAAGAAATATCGGAGTGACGCCATGGCCGCCATTCACGAAACTATGGCGGCCCTGCACAAGGTCGGCGCGATTGACAAACAGACTATGCGCAGGTTCGACGACGCTTGCCTAACGCCGATACAGTTGCTCTCACCGAAACAGATTAAGGCTCTCCGAGAGCGCGAGCATGTGAGCCAAACGGTATTCGCGAACTACCTCAACGTCACGCCGAATCTGGTGAGCAAGTGGGAGCGGGGCGAGAAACGGCCTTCCGGCCCGGCGCTCAAGCTTCTGTCTCTCGTTGAGAAGCATGGCATCGCGGCGGTCGCCTGATCTTCAAACCTCGTACTACCGCGGCGCATTTCAACTCACGCCGACCTTGCCAAACGATCAGAATTGCAAGCGGAGCGCCAGTTGCGCGGTGCGCGGCAGGTATTGCGCGGCGGTCGCGAAGATGCGTCCCGCGGTCCCGGGCGCATCCACGGTTGCCGTGGGCTGGCCCAGATTGGTGTGATTGAACAAGTTGAACACCTCACCACGAAGCTGGAATTTGATTCGTTCGTTCACGGGAACTTCCTTGAACAACGAGAAATCCACTTGCGAGAATCGCGGGCCGCGCAGGGTGTTTCGGCCGATGTTTCCCCATGTGCCGCGCTGGGGACGCTGCCATGGGCCGCTCACCTGGCCGTTGGTGGAGAGCAGCGTCGAGGCGGTGGCAAACCAGCCGAATTGGCTGGGATTGGGAACACTCCAATCGCCGACGATGTTCGGCCGGCACCAGCCGGCATCTTCGTCGGCACTGCAGTTCTGGTAGCTCGGCGTGAACGGCTGGCCCGTCATCCAGTTCACCACGCCGTTGGTCTGCCAGCCTCCGATCAACAGGTCGAGGGCTTTTGGCAGATTGTTGAGCGCGTGCCGGCCGCGGCCCACCGGCACCTCCCACAGCGCCAGGGCCGTGATCACGTGGTTGCGGTTGGTGTTGTTGGGACCGAAACCCTGAGCGCGCGTGTAGATGTACTGAGTCGTATCGTAGTCGAGCGCGCGCGACCAGGTGTAATGCCCGAGCAGTTGAAGGCCTTTGGAGAATCGCTTCTCGATCTTGGTCTGCAGCGCGCTGTAGCGGTTACTGGCGTCGGTCGCCGAATAACGCACGGTCTGCGTCCAGCCGAAGGAACTGAAGTAGGGCCGCCGCTGGTTGGTGGAGAGCCCGGCCAGATAGCCCACGAGAGTCGGTTCGTTGCTGTTGTAATATCCGTTGTAGGCGGGCGGCTCGTGGGTGCCCTTGGATCCGACGAAGGCGACTTCGAGCGAGACCGTGGCGGTGAGCTGCCGCTGGATCGCAACATTCCAGTTATCGATGGTGGGAATCCTCTGCGACGGGGGGACGATGTCGGTGGTGTATCCGTTGGGCGCGATCGGCATGCCATTCGGTCCCTTCGGTTGGGCGGCGAGAATGGATGCCGGACTGGGTACGGCCGGCGGGCCCTGGGCCAGCGTGAAGACGCTTTGATAAGAAAACGCCGGGGTGACGTTCTGGATGGCCAGCACGGGCAGATTTTGAGTGACGTTGTGTCCGAAGAGCGTGCCGAAAATCCCCTGATCGAAACCGCGGCCGTATCCAACCCGGACGACCGTCTTCTGGTTCATCTGGTAGGCCACACCGGCACGCGGCGCGAACGCCTTCGGGGGAATCGAGACGTTCAGGCTGTCGCTCACACCGGGGGCTCCGGCCACGAGAACCTCGCCGGTATTGGCGCTGATGTTTGCGCCCTTTCCCGGACCCGCCACGTATTCGGGACGATAGATCTCCCAACGCAGTCCGAAATTCACGGTCAGCTTGGAGCTGACGCGCCAGGTGTCCTGGCCATAGAAGAAGAAGCGATTCTGCATTTCGCTGGCGTCGTAGACGCTCTCGACGTTGCGCGCGAAACTGGCGACAAGGCCGGTCATATAAGATGCGAAACCGCTGCCGCCGCCGTTCGGACCCTGGGTTTGCGCCGCGCCGAAATTCAACACGCCGGAGGGATGGTTGTCGCTGGGAATCCGCAGATTGTAGGCGTGGCGCACATCGGCGCCGAACTTGACGGTGTGCTTGCCCATCGTCCTGGTCCAGTTGTTGGCGAATTGATATTGATGCTGGCTTTCGAGCAGCGGGCAGTTGCAGTTGTTGGGGCCGAGTCCGAAACCGAACGAAGTGCCTAACCCGGAGAAGGCCGGCATGCTGCCGGTGGTTGGAGTGCCGAGGTTGAGGCCCGGAATGCCGGCATCTTTGGCGGGGGTGGTGTCCAGACCCAGGGGATTGACATTCACGTAGTAGCGGAAGTAGCCGAAGCGGAAGTCGCTTACCAGCGTGGGACTGACCACGTAGTCGAACCCGGCCGCGATGCTGCGATTCAGCGAGTAGGACGTGCCGGCGAAGTTGCTCGCGTCGAAGCCGGTTCCGCCCGCCAGGCCGAAGATCGCCGGCGCGGTCAGGTTGAACCGCTGCTGGCTGTAGCGGCCGAACGCGTGAAGCTTCTGGGTGATGTAATCGTCGCCGCGCACGTTGAACGAGTCCTCCTGCAACGAGAGGCTGCCGGAGCCCTGATAATTGGGCTGGTTGGGAGCGGCCGGCTTGTTGGGGAGGGGTAAAAGGTTGATGAGGCTCACGGCCTGAGGCGAGAGCTGGTTCGCCGGGATGATGTTGCCGGGGTATTGGGTGCGTGTCGCGGGGGTGGAGCCGCTTGACGGGTCGTAGATATTGATTCCAAGATCGTTGAGGTTGCCCGCCCGCTCGTCGGCGGTCGGAACCCAGACCGTCTTGCTGCCGCCGGTGATGCGGCGGGTGCCCTGGTAATCGCCGAAGTAGAAGATCTTGTTCTTTTTGATGGGGCCGCCGATGGATGCGCCGAACTGATTCCAGATGGTCACCGGAATCATGCGGCCATTGGCCCCGTAGATGGGCTGGGCTTGCGCGAACGGGTCGCGGGCCTGCAGATGGTCGTTGCGCAGAAACTCGAAGGCGCTGCCGTGCAGTTGGTTGGTGCCCGACTTAGTCTGGGAGCTGACCACCATGGCGCCGGCGTTGGAGAATTCTGCGTCAAAGGCGCTGGTGGTGATCTTGGCCTCCGTCACCGATTCCAGCGTGGGATTGATCACCTGGTAGGCGAGCACCGAATCGTGATTATCGGTGCCGTCGAGCAGATGGGAGACGCCGGAGTACATGTGCCCGTTGACTTCGAGGCGATACGACCCCATCGGATTCTCGGACTCGGTGGAGTTCAGGCTGCCGCTCTGCAAGAGGACTCCGGGCGTCAGGAGGCTGAGGTTCGAGAAACGCCGGTTCATCATGGGCAGCTCGTTGACGACCTTCTCGTCGTAGGTGACGGCGATGTCGCTGCGCTCGGTCTTGAGCAGGGGCGATTCGCCGGTCACCTGGACCGTTTCCTTGACTTCACCGACTTGAAGTTTGATGTCAATCCTCACTTCGGCGTCCACGGAAACGATCACGTTGGTATCGACGAATGTCCGGAAGCCGGGCGCGGACGCGCGCACCTGGTAGCGGCCGGCAATGAGGTGGCGCTGGCTGTAGGCGCCGGCTTCATTGGTCGTGGTGGTGAACTCGACATCGCGGTCGATGTCGCGGATTGTGACGAGGGCGCCGACGACAGCGGCGCCGCTGTTATCGGTTACCACGCCAACGACGTTGCCATACACCGCCTGAGCGGGCAGGCGAAGCGGCATCGCGGACGCGAGAAGAAGGCAGGTGCACAGTGTCCCAACGTTCTTCATGGAACGAACCTCCAAGTGTGGCCTGGTTACCCGGGTTGAGGCAGATTCTATCACCTTCGGAAAGCGATATGATGTTTCGGTTGAAATTTTCTCGCAGGAC
>DATJYJ010000435.1:0-21768 GCA_035578025.1 Verrucomicrobiia bacterium | reverse complement strand
CGCTGCTTCTCATCGGGCGCGACGAAAGGACCGCCGCGTGTGCCGTAGATGCTCTCGCCGTACTGTTTGAGGAACGTACCCATCTCACGCAGCCGTGCGGCGTGCGAGGCTTCGATCAAGCCGTCCGGGCGCGGCCCGACGTTAAAGAGGAAGTTGCCGTCGCCAATGGCGCAGCATACGAGGCCGCGCAGGCATTCTTCAAGGGAGCGAAGCGTGTCGTCCGGCTTGTACGCCCACTGCGTGCCGACGGTCGCGCAGGTCTCCCACGGGCGGTTGTTCTGGAACACGCCGATGCGCTGTTCGGGCGTATCGAGGTCGGCCGGTAGTCCGGCCCGGTTGTTGATGATCAGATCGGGTTCGATCTGACGCATCATGCGGAGCAGGCGCGGCGCATCCCAATCCGCTGCCTTGCCTCCCAGTCCGTCGAAGAACCACTCTTTGGTCGGACCATAGTTGGTCAACAACTCGCGCACCTGGCCGTGCACGTATTCGATGAATCTGGCGTGCGCGTCGCCGTTGCGATAGTCCGGGTGATGCCAGTCGGGCTGCGAATAATAGACACCCCAGTCGATCCCGCCGCGGTGGCAGGCATCGGAAAGCAGTTTCACGATGTCCTTGCGGTAGGGTGACTTCTCGCTGGTGATTTTGTAGTCGGTGAATTTGGAATCGAATTCGGAGAAGCCGTCATGATGCCTGGTGGTGAAGACCAGGTACTTCATGCCCGAATCCTTGGCGAGTTGTACCCATTGGTCGGGGTCGAACTTCACCGGGTTGAACATGCGATACAGGTTGTCGTAGACCTCCACCGGAACGTTGCCGGTGGTCTTGTCGTTGCGTCCCCTGCGTTCCCCTCCCCGCGACCACCCGATCTCCGTACCCACGATGCTCACTGGGCCCCAATGGATGAACATGCCGAAGCGAAGGTCTTTCCACCGCTCGATGGCCGCCTTCGGGGCGCCTGGATCAACCGGGGCTGCGCCGCCATCGGGCGAGCCGGTCTGGGCCGCCAGCGGAGCCGCCGCGGCCAAAGGGAGTGAGCAAAAGGTTCGTCGGTTCATCAAATTACTCGTAGCTCCATGGATCTCGTGCGTCAACCATCGCCGCCCCGGGGCCTTCGCGTTCGGGTTCCGCCGAAAGCGCGTAGGTGGAGTCCTTCTTTACCGGAAACGTCAGCAGATAGCCATCAAAGTGCGAACCGTATGGTCCATCTTTGCACGGTGAATCTTTCTTACGCCCTCGCTATGCTCCTGCCGCTGGAACAGGGGCGAGCCATTCTGGAAGCCGCGCCAGCGACGCCTTGACATTGCCGGCGCCGGCGACTTCCAGCGTGGTGTCTCCATCGAAGCCGATATCGGCAAGTGCCCGTGCGACGGCATCGACTCCAATCACGCCCTCGCCCAGCGGAATGGCACCCATGCCGCATCCGAAGATTGTGCCGCGCTTTGCTTGCCACTCCGCACCCATGTCCTTCCAGTGAACGTGCTTGATGCGCGTCCGGAAACGCCGGATGATCTCCAGCGGATCGGCGCCGCCCAGCCAGGAATTTCCAGTGTCCAGGCAGAGTCCGACCGTGGATTCGTGTCCCAGGGCATCCAGCAGTTCGGCGAGTGAATCGGCGTTATCGGTCACGGGACCGTGCGTCTCCAAGAGCAACTCCACGCCCAATTCTTCCGCCCATCGGACCGGTTCGTAGAGCCGCTCCCGAATGGCGAAGATGCGCTGTTCGTGGGTGAGCAAGTGGCCGAAATCTGTCTTCGGAGCCGTCGGTCGTGATCACCTGACGGATGCCAAGCAGAGCGGCAAGCCGGATCGCCTTAATGATCTGATTGGTTGCGTAGACGTCCGGCGCCGGCGGGTCCAGCAGGTTGGCGTGCGCGCAGAAGGCGGACAGACGCACGCCCGCGGTCTCCGCCATGCGGCGGATCTTGTCCGGATGGCTGTCCAGGCTGACGCTGGCGGCGAAGCCGTACTCTACCCCCAATGTGGCTCCGTCGTGATTGTCTGTGAGGTCGGGGTTTTCAACACCTAACTCTCGAATCAGGCGGAACTGCTCTGCCATTCCGGTGAACGGCTGTACCAGTGCGAAACATCCGATTCTCATCATGCTTTGTCACCTCACAACAGTCGCCTCACCGAACCCGGTTCCGAAGACGCGTTTCGTTCTCGGCGGGAAACTCGGCTGGTGGCGATTGCGTTACCCGACCTGTGGCCGCCCATTCCGCCCCCCTTTGAAAAGTGGCGATGAACCCAAGGCATCGCATAGCCGCCGGATCGTGACCGAGGGTTGTATGGAACACGCGTCCCCGCTCAAACCGCACAGTGAACAATGCCGGCTCATGGTTGCCCGTGCCCGCATGAGCAGGATCAGACCACGCCGTCGCCAGTACTTCCAACTCCTCGGCTGGACCTCGGAGAGTGTCGTAAAGCTCGTCACTTGCGTGCATCCAGACTGGAGGTAATCCTGCGAGGATCGGATGGCGCGGTTGCCGGGACACAACCTGATAGTCCCGCGACACCGGGCAAAGCCGCGCGGTTGGTCGTCCTGGGCGCTCCGAAGGGAATCACGCCGGGAGTGGCTGAGTTCACCGTCTTTGGTGAAGCCGCGAAGCGGTAGAGCGCTATGGTAACCATCCCCCCTGGAGTGCGCGTGTGGGTATTTCCGATCTGGGCCGAGCGGGCGTGGGCGTCTGTGCCGGCCTCCTCGGAATGGCTCGCGTGCATCCGGCGCATGACCTCAGACGTTGCCAGTCCAGTCCGATTGGTTTCAGGTAATTGCGAACTCCGCTTTCTTCTCTCTCCGAAGTCGAGCGTATTGCTCCTCCGTGAGCACGCTGGTATTCCAAGCCGCTGATCAATTATTGATTTCAATGAACCACCCGAGCGGGTGGGCCATATCGCCCGTCGACTCGCACGACACCAACGGGCCGCCGTTGGCATCGCCCTCCGGTGGATGCGGCCTATGTGTTCCCTCAAGCGCGAGGAACCTGATCGAGCCAGTCGAACGGCTTGTGTCGCCCCAGTTTCAGGTGGAACGTCACTGGCATATTCTCCGGCAGGCGAATCTCGACGTCCGCCATACCGACATGAAGCGGCTTCGCCAGCGACCCCGCCGGCGCGGTAATTGCTTCGATCCCGTACCGCGCGATCAGGGTCAACTCCTGCTTCCTCGCTGACGTAACCGTTAACTCAACAGTCCTTGCCTCCATATCCCATGCCAGTTTATTAATCCTCGCGAACGTCCGGGCGAGGATCCCGCTGATCGATCCTTTGATGAGCGCTGGCGGGAGCGCCGGAAGCACCTCAATCACCCCAGGGCGAGAGTAGAGGAGCATCTCCATCATGATCGCCGGAAGTCCGCCCTGCGCATCCGGCACGGGCGGGCCATAAGGCTCGCGCGAACAACGGAGGCCGCTGCCCACGTAACCCTGCTCCAGCAATTGCCGCAGTTGAACGTCCACGATGACGCTATCCTTAAGCCGCGCCCCCGCCAAAGCGCGATGACAGCGGCCGTAGGCAGGTAGAGTTTCGCCCGCGACCGCAGTCGCCAATGCATCTACCGTGCGCCTTCGGTCGGCAATATCCGCAGCTCGAGCCAGTTGCGGTGTGCGATCGGGATCAATTTCATCACCAGGCCAGACTCCGTAGAGGTGCGACACGTGCCGATGCGTGTAGTGCTCTTGCAGCGTGGGCCAAGCCCATTCCTTCAGGGTGCCATCCGGTTCGAGCAGGTAGGGCGGCATCTTCGCGAGCATCGCCTTCCATTTCGGCACGCTATCGATTTCGGCCCCCAGAACCTCCGACGCCTTGAGCAAATTGGTCAGGACTTCCCGGCACACCGCGATATCCATGGTGGCATTGATCAGCGTAGGCCCCGATGGGTCGTTGCTGCCGGGTACGTTCTCTGGCGAGATGGATGGGACAAACAGAAAGTTGCCATTCTTGTCGGTGGCCGTCAGGAAATCCTCGTAGAAGAGTGCCAGCGCCTTGTATGCCGGCAAGACTCGGTTGCGGAGGAATTCCAGATCTCCGGTGACGAGATAGTGCTCCCAGAACTGGCGCATGCGCCAGCCCCCAGCGGAAATCCAGTAGGGCCAGATCCCGATGGGAGTGTTGCCGGTGTAATAGAAACTGGCGCCGACACCCTTGTCTGGGAACACAGGATACGAAGTGCCTCGAAATCCGAAGATGTTCCTGGCATTGACCCGGCAATCCGGCGCCAGGCTTTCCATCCATTTGAAATATGCCTCCATGCCCTCTCGCAGGTCGCCCTGGACTGCGCCCGCTGTTTGCAGGTCGATGGTGGAATTGATTTCGCCCGCGATGCCGGGATATTTGCCGCTCCTGAGGATGAACCAATGTCGACCCATTCCGAACATCTTCTCCAGCAACGCGGGTGAGAAGTCCGGCCTCGACCGCTGGTCGGCCAGGAGTTCCTCTGTGGACATGCCATATTGCGAGGCGCCGCCGAAATCCACCGCTACGCGGTTCAGCATCTCCGACTGAACTTTCTGGTGGCGCTCCAGCAATGCCGGATAGTCGGAGGTAAGCAGTTCCAGCGCCCGCCGCACGGCCTCCCCCTTGTCCTCGCTGAAGTCGGCGAACCATTCGATGCGGGTCAGGAGCACCACGGACGACGCATTCTCGACCACCACCGCGTCGCCGTCCATCCGGGCGGTTCCCCCGTTGCGCACCACGTGAACCACGCCGGCGTAGCCACTGTTGTCCACCGAGGGATCAAGACGACAGTTGTAAATCAGCCGTTGTGGATTGCAGTCCTGATGAACATCGTTGGCTTCGACCCCTTTCGGGGGAGCGACTTGGGCGGGCGATCCCGAATTTCCCGGAGTGAACGCTTCCCGATCGGGCGACGTCGCGCCGATGCCGCTGTGGCTGCCCCAGTCCATACCGGACCGCATGCTCCATTCGGCGGATCTCTGCAACGAGATTCGGACATTCAGTGGACGGCCGGCCGGCGCGGTGAGCGACTGAACCACAACGTTCTCCGGACGAGACGCGAAAGTCCGGCGAACCCAGTCGCCGTGCTCATCGGTCCAGACGACTTGAATCTCGCCGTTCTCGAAATTCACCGTGCGCAGATAGTCCTTCGCCTGCGAAGCCTTCGGAAATTCGAGTTGCATCAGGAATGCCGGGACGGTGAGGTGCGGCTGGGTGTCCGCCTTGATGGGAGTCTCATTCATGTGCTGGATGGCGAGCGCCACGGCTTCGCGATTCTTCCCCTCGAGCACCATCTGCCGCACTTGGGGGAAAATACTCGAGACGTTCGGAGCTTCCAACGGCCGTTTCCACGGCATCAGCAAGCTTTCGTGGTGGAACAGGATCCGTTCCGCGTAGGGATCGCCCAGCAACTCGATGTGCATCGTTCCGTTGCCCGCGATCAGAGTGTCCTTGACCGGCTTGCCGGGCGCGATGCTGCAGAAGCCCCGCTCGGGCACGACCTTTCGCCGGAGGCGTTCCGCGAGCGGCATGGGTGAGATCGGATAGGCCGCGGTTGACGGCGGCTTGGGCAGGAACCGGTCTCCTTTCACGCGCCGCAGGTATTCGGCCGGACGATTGTCGGTTGATTTTTGAGGTTCGCCCTCGGCCACGGCGCCCATCAGGCCGGCAGCGGCCACGCTGGTCTTCAGAAGATCTCTGCGTTTCATCGTTTCCTCTCTGGCCTCTTGCTATGCGACCCAGTTGACCCAGTCCAACGGGTCGCGCCGTCCGAGTTTCAAATGAATCTGCACCGGTTTTCCTGCCGGCAAATGCAGATCGCACCCCGCCGTTCCGGGCTGCGGTTTCGACGCCAGCGCACCGGGCGAGGCGGAGATCGCTTCGATGCCATGCCGGGCGATGAAGGTGACGTCCTGCTTCCGTACTGACGTAATCGTCACTTCCACCGTCCGGGCATCCATGTCCCAGGCGAGTTTGTCGAGTCTCGCGAAGGTGCGGAGCAACATGCTGTTGATCGAGCCCTTCACCAGCGAGGGAGGAAGTGCGGGAAGCACCTCAATCACTCCGGGACGCGAGTAGGCCAGCATTTCGATCATGATCAACTGAATGCCGCCTTGCGCATCGGGCATGGGCTGGACGTACGGATCGTGAGAGCATCGGAGCGTCGGGCCGACGTTGCCCTCCTCGATGAGCTGGCGCAGTTCGGTGTCCGCCATGTAGGCGTCTTTGAGCCGCGCCCCAACCAACGCGCGATGGCAGCGGCCATGAGCTGCCAGGCGCTCCGGAACGCGGTGCCGGTTGGCGATCAGCGCAGCCTTCGCCAGCAGCGGGGTGCGGTCCGGGTCAATTTCGTCGCCGGGCCAGGCGCCGTAGAGATGAGAAATGTGCCGCTGGTTGTAACGCTCGGCGAGCGAGGGCCACGCCCATTCCTTCATGGCGCCGTCCGGCTCGAGCAGATAAGGCGGCAGCTTCGCCAGCATGGCCTTCCATTTCGGCACGCTGGCGGCCTCGACGCCCAAGAGCTCGCAAGCCTGTACCAGGTTCGCCAGCACTTCCCGGCACACCGCAATGTCCATGCTGGAGTTGATCACCAACATGCAAGACGGATCCAGGTTCCCCGGATTGTTCTCCGGCGAGAACGACGGGACGAATATGTAGTTGCCGTTTTTGTCGCTGACCGTCAGGAAATCCTCATAGAATAGCGCCAGGTCCTTATACGCCGGTACGACTCGTTGGCGAAGGAAGTCCAGGTCCCCCGTTACCAGCCAATGGTCCCAGAAGGGGCGCACACACCATCCGCCGGCGGAAAGCCAGTAGGGATGCGGCCACGTCTCCTGCGTCGAGCCGGCGAAGTCGTACATCTTATCGACGCCCTCGTCTTTGGTCGGCGTGAGGGAGTAATGGGCGCCGCGCATTCCGTAGATGTTCTTCGCGTTGGTGCGATAGTCCGGGTACAGGCTCTCCATCCAGTTGAAGTAGGCGTTCATGCCTTCGCGGTGATCGCCCTGCACACCGGGCGCGATTTGCAGGTTGATGTTGGCGTTGGTTTCGGCCGACATGCTGCAATACTTGCCGCTGGTCAGGATGAACCAGTAGCGGCACATCTCGAATAACTTCTCGAGAAACACCCCCGAATAGCCCGCGCTCGACCGCTGCTCGGAGAGGAGTTCCTCGGAAGACAGGGCACGCTTCGCGGCGCCTCCGAAATCCACGGTGACGCGGTTGAGCATCTCCGATTGGACCTTGCGGGCGCGCTCGAGCAGTCCCGCGTAGTCCGGGGTGATCTTTTCCACCGCCCGCCGCACAGCCTCTACGCCATCCTCGTTAAAGTCGGCGAGACGCTCGATGCGAGTAAGCAGCATCACCGACGCGGCATTCTCGATGACCAGCGTGTCGCCTTCCATGCGGGCTGAGCCGCCGGTGCGAACCACGCGCGTCACGCCTGCGTAGCCGTTGTTGTTGATCGAGGGATCGAAGATACCCTTGAAAATCAGCCGCTGCTCGTTGAAGTCCTGGCGGGCGTTGGCGAGTGGGCCAGAAGGTGGAGCGGGCTGTGTGCCGCCGCGCGCGCCACCTGGGGCCAAAGCTCCTCCCCTGCCCCCGCGCCCGCCGGCCGCCGACCTCTGCATGCTGATTCGGACGTTCAGCGGTTGTCCTTTTGGCGGCGCGAGCCACTGCACCACGACGTTGTCGGGCCGCGAAGCGAACGCGCGGCGCACCCACTCGCCGCGCTCGTCCGTCCAGTGAACCTGCAGTTCGGTGCTTTCGAAATCTACCGTGCGGAGATAGTCTTTCACCGCCGCGGTTTTGGGATACTCCAGATGCATCGAGAATCCCGTGCCGAAGCCACCGAACCCTCCGCCTACGATGGTGGTCTTGTGCCACTCCTCGTACCCGAGTCTGGCGGCGTCGTGATATTTGCCCTCGAGCAGCAGTTGCCGCACGCGCGGGAAAATACCGGCGATGTTGGGCGCTTCGAATGGCCTGCGATGCGGAGTGAAAAGGCTCTCGTGCCGGAAGACGATCTGCTCGGAGTAGGGATCGCATGCCGTCTCGATCGTCATCGCTCCGTTGCCGGAGATGAGAAGCGCATCGGCGGCCGGGGAGAGGCTGCAAAATCCCCGCCGCGGCACGATGTTGCGCCTGATCCGCTCAGGCAACGGCATCGGCGAGATTGGTACGGGCCCGCTCGATTCCGGGGACGCGGGCGGCTTCGGCAGAAAGTTGTCCTGCTTTGCGCGCCGCAGGTATTCGGCGGAGCGAATCTCCTCCTGCGCCGGCCGCTTCGAGGCGCCGCTTTGGTCTGCAACGAGTGGCGGGACCAATTCCGCAGAACCGGCCAAGCCGACGACCGCCGTGCCTTTCGCAAGAAAGTCTCTGCGCTTCACCGTGTCCTCCTTAATGAGATCGATTCTCCAGGCTATTCGAACGTAACCGTGTACTCGCGGCGCGGCTCGAGCCGCACGTGCCACACGCCGCCGGAGTCCGTCGAAGTCACCGTGCGCCCGCCGGATTGAATTCGCGCAATGCGCTGCCCGCGCGGAGGCCGCAACTGGAACTCGCCGGCGAGGGCGGGACGTAGCGCGGCGGAAAGCGCCCGGCCTCCCTTCCAGGACGCGTCGACTTCAACGTTGCCCCGAGCGCATAAGCCATGGAAATGGCCTTCCGGCCAGACAGAAGGAAGCGCCGGCAGAATGGCGATGACACCCGAATGACTCTGCAGGAGCATCTCGGCAACTCCGGAAGCTCCGCCGAAATTGGCGTCGATCTGGAATTGGCGGCTCCCGTTCAGCAAAGTCTCAGTGGCCGACGAGAGCAGGTTGCGGATATGCACGTAGCCGTGATCGCCATCCTCGAGCCGAGCCCAGAGATTCGAATACCAACCTGCGGACCAGCCGCGAGCCCCCCCGCCATTCTGCACCCGGCGTTCGAGTGAAATGCGCGCGGCCTTTGCCAGTTCCGGTGTGCCGCGCAGCGTGATTTCGTCGGCGGGATAGAGAGCGAACAAGTGCGAGATGTGGCTCATGCCAGGAGTGGGTTCGTCGTAGTCCTCGCTCCATTCCTGCAGTTGGCCGAATTTGCCGATCTTCAAGTCCGGAATGCGCTTGAGCGTGGCTTCCAATTGTTGGCGGAAATCCGCGTCGATGCCGAGAATCCGCGACGCATCCATCGTGGCGTGGAACAGAGTGTAGATCAGCTCGTAATCCATGCTGGCGCCGACAGTCTGCCGGCCGACCGTCCCGTCAGCCATCCGGTAGCTGTTTTCCGGCGAGTACGATGGGTTCGTGACCAGGTGACCTTTGCCGTCGTCGATGAGGAAGTCCACGAGAAACAGCGATGCTTCCTTCATGATGGGATAGGCGTCGCGGCTCAGGAAGCCGCGATCCAGCCCGTATTGATAGTGCTCCCAGAAATGGAGGGCCAGCCACGCGCCGCCCATCGGCCAGATGCCGCAGTAAGCGTAATCGACGGGCGCGGTGTCGGCCCAGGCGTCGATATTGTGGTGAAACGCGAAGCCGCGCGCACCGTACATTTCTCTGGCGGTGCGGCGTCCGCTCTCGAGCGACATTTTGATCAGATCGAACAGCGGCCCGGTGGTTTCCTCCAGATTCCCTACTTCGGCCGGCCAGTAGTTCATCTGCACGTTGATATTCGTGGTGTACTTGCTGTCCCACGGCGGCGCCATGAGTTCGTTCCAAATCCCCTGGAGGTTCGCCGCCATTGTGCCGGGACGGCTGCTGCCCATCAGAAGATATCGGCCGAACTGGAAGTACAGGGCCGAAAGCCCGGGGTCCTCCTGGCCTTTCTTGAAACGGGCAAGCCGTTCGTCGGTCGGAAGGTTTTCGACAGCGGGGTCGCCGTCCGGAGGTGCGAACATCACCTCCACACGGCGAAAGAGTTTTTCGTGATCGGCGAGGTGCGCGGACTTCAGCGCGCTGTACGGCTTGGCGGCGCGCGTCAGATACCGATTGCAGGCTTCGGCAGGGTCGCCGCCGCGATAATCGGTAGCTGAGACCAACAGAAGTGTCGCGGCGTTCGCTCGGGTCACCACCACGTCGCTGCCTGAAATCTCGAGTTTGCCGCCTTCGTTGATCGCGCGAAGCACGCCGCGGAATTTCACGCCCGACGGCTCCAGTTGATCCGTTTCCGCCTTGCGCTTTTCGGGCGTCAGGCTCGGTGTGATCCAGAAACTGGTGTGTGCGACGGCCTCGCCCGTGAGGATTACACGATCGGGCGCGACCGTAGTGGTCTGGGCATCCTGCGAACGGATGAGGGTCGCGCGAAAAGTCACTTGGCCGGGCTTGTCGCAGCTCAAACGGACCACGATTGCCTGATCCGGGACGGACGAGAATACTTCGCGCGTGCAGGCAGTCTCTCCGACCCGATAGCTGACGCGCGCCACGCCGGTCGCAAGGTTCAACTCGCGCCGGTAATCCTGCGCGTTGTCGAGGCCCGCAAACTCGATATTGAGATCGCCGAGCGGCTGATAAGGAGGCTGCCGGTTGGGGATCCCCATCATCTTCTGCTCTTCTAGCGTCTCGGCCTCCTTCACCTTGCCGGCGAACAGCAGGCGGCGGACTTCCGGAAGAGCATTCAGCGCTTCGGGATTCACGCGGCCGCGCTTCTTGCCGTTCCAGATGGTGTCTTCATTGAGGGCGATCCGCTCTTTGGCGATTCCGCCGAAGACCATTCCGCCCAGGCGGCCGTTGCCGATGGGGAGCGCATCGGCCCATCGCGCGGCTGGGTGCCGGTACCAGAGCACCGGGTCGGCGGCGTACAGCGGCGCCGCGACCACGGAAAGAAGAACAACCGATCGAGTGAGACGGCTTCGCATAAGGTTACAGTGAACCCTTCACACAAGGCGTGCTGCCGATGGGCTGGCCGCCTCCAACGCTCACATCCACCTTCGGCGCCGGCACATCCGACGCCGTCAATGTGAACTTCACCTGACGGCTTTCGCCGGGCTTGAGGTGAATGCGCTGGAATCCGCGCAAATTCCGGATCGGCGCGTCAGGATCGGGGCCACCGCCAATGTAGAGCTGAACCACTTCGTCTCCTTCGCGCGCAGAAGTGTTCTTCACCGTCGCGCTGATTTCGGCCCCGCCTGCAGTGCGTTTGGCATTCAGCCCCGAGTACGCGAAGGTCGAATAGCTCACGCCGTAGCCGAACGGATAGAGCGGCTCGCCTTTGAAATAGCGGTAGGTGCGATTCTTCATCGAGTAGTCGGTGAATTCCGGCACCTGGTCCAGGCTTTTGTAGAAGGTGACCGGCAGGCGGCCTGCCGGGTTGTTGACGCCTGCGAGCGTGTCCGCTATGGCTGAGCCGGTTTCCTCTCCTCCATACCAGGCCGAAAGCACGGCCCTCGCGCCTGCCGCCGCGGAATTGATGGCTACGGCACTGCCGCTGGTCAGGACGACGACAACCGGCTTGCCGGCCCCGATCATCGCCTTCACCAACGCCTCCTGCGGCTCTGGAAGATCGATCGCGCTGCGATCATGACCTTCACCTTCCTGCGACCCGTTCAGGCCGACAAAGACCAACACCGCATCGGAATCCTTTGCTATCTTCTCCGCATCGGCGCGCAACACCGGCGCCGGTGGGATCCAATTCAATTCGGCGCCGCCTCCGCGTCCGTTCTGCGCGTACTCCACCTTGATTGCGTAGCGGCGCCCGCCCTCGAGTTGCATCGGCGGTGCGCCTCCGCGGCGGCCGCCCTGCCCCGGTCCCATTCCCTGCCCTTGCCCCGGCCCCAAACCCGGGGGACGCGCGCCGGCGCGTCCCCCGGTATTGACCGCCTTGTCGTCCAAGTACAAGGTGATCTTCCCATCGCGATTCCACATGCCGGTGCGCGCCGAGATCACGTAATCGCCGGTGGCCGGCGGAATCAGAGTACCGGTCCAGCGGATGGAGTACTTGTCGCCGTGAAAGGCCGCGACGAGGGCAGGCTCTTCCATGTTGGCGTCGAAGTAAACGCGTGGTTCGACGCGACGCAACTTCGGCTCGCCCTGGAAATCCGGATTGTCGAAGTATTCGGCCTGGAGTCCCTCTCCCTTGCCGTCAGGCGGCAAGAGAGAACTGGAGTCCACCAGCGCCGGCGTGGTGGCCGTGTAGGTTGCGCCAAGCCTGTACTGTACCTTGGCCTTCGCGAACTGGCGTTTGATGCCTTCGAGCGGAGTCACCTGCCGGGAGGAAATGCCGTTGTAGTTACCGAGAAGGCCGACTGGATCGTTGGCGGAAGGGCCGACCACGGCGACCTTCGTCAACGTGGGTTTCAGCGGCAGGAACCCGCCCTCGTTCTTCAGCAGTACGATGGATTCGCGTTCGGCGATGCGCGCCAGTTGGCGGTGAGCAGCCGAATCGTTTTCCGAATACGGAATCTTCGTATACGGGACGCGCTCCGGAGGGTCGAACATGCCCAGGCGGATGCGCGCTTCGAAAAGGCGCTGAGCGGCGCGTGTAATCTCGGCTTCCGAGATCGTGCCCGCCTTCACTTCGTTGACGAGGGTGGCGTACTCTCCGCCGCAGGTCAGATCCGTGCCCGCCTTGACGGCCGCCACCGACGCGGCGCCCTGCGTGGGCGAGAACTTGTGACTGCGGAAGATGTCTCCAATCGCGCCGCAATCGCTCACCACGAATCCCTCGAAGCCCCACTGCTCGCGCAAGCGCTTTTCGAGCAGGTCGGTGCTGGCGCAGCCGGGCACGCCATCCACCGAGTTGTAGACGCACATCACGGAATCCGCCTTGCCTTCCATCACCGCGGCCTTAAACGCCGGCAGGTACGTGTTCAGCAGGTCGTACTCGCTGGGCTTGGCGTCGAAGGTGTGGCGCAGCGGTTCCGGGCCGCTGTGCACGGCGTAGTGCTTCGGCGTCGCGACGACTTTCAGATAGCGCGGGTCTTCTCCCTGCATGCCTTTGACAAACGCCACACCCATTCGGCTGGTGAGATAGGGATCTTCGCCGTAAGTCTCCTGCCCGCGTCCCCAGCGCGGATCGCGGAAGATGTTGATGTTCGGCGACCAGTACGTGAGCCACGCGATGCGGCCGGGAGAGTTCCCCGGCGGCACTTCCGGTATCGGCTGCCGGCGCTGCGCTTCGTGATACTTCGCGCGCGCCTCCGTGGAAATCGCGTCGGCAACGCGATGCACCAGATCCGGGTCGAAGCTTGCGCCCATGCCGATCGGCTCCGGGAATACGGTTGCCCTGCCCGAGGCGACGCCGTGCAGAGCTTCGTTCCAATAGTTAAAAACGCCCACGCCGAGGCGCGGGATCGCCGGAGCACTGTTCTGCATTTGCAGGACTTTCTCCTCCAGCGTCATCCGCGAGACCAGATCTGCCGCGCGCTGCTCGATCGGCAAATTTGGATTCATGTAGGGCGCATCGGCCGGCGCTTGAGCGACTGATGAGATGCCGGACGTCAGGAACGCGATCGCGAAAGAAACGGTTCTCACTCTAATCTCCTATGGGCGGTTCCTTGCTTCGGACTGTTATCGCTTCTCCAGTTCATATATGTCGATGCTGAAGGGGGCGATGGTCACCGACTTCGGCGCTTCGCTCAACGCGGTTTCCGTGATGCGGATTTCGTTCCGGCCGATGCCGGCGGAAGCGGTCAAGCTGTCTCCGGTCATGCGCCACATGCGACCTTTACCTGGCGCGATGCCCTTGACGGTCAGGTCCAGATCCTGGGCCGACTCGTTTGCGTTGATGATGGCGACGGTCAGAACTTTGCCGTCAGCGGTAAGCGCGGCGACTACATCCACGGGGTAAGTCGGACTGCCGGCGTTCACTTTTGGCTGATCGCCGCCCACCGGATAAAGCGGCGCGGGCACGGGCGAGTCGCCGCCCACTTCGACAGGGATCGAGCCGAAGTGGTCGCGATAGAACTTGAAGAACAGTCCGGTGGAGTTGAGCGCGGATTCCGTGGAGTTGTACTCGATGGACGAAGTGCCCATGGTATGGCCCGCCATCTTGATGAGATCGGTGTGACGGAACATTTCCTGAAGGACCATGGCGTTCGCCACGACTCCGCGCAGGCTGTTCGGTGCTCCGCTGTAAGCCCATTCGTCGATGACCATGGGGATGCGGCGGGTTTTCAGCGCCGGAATGCGCTGGAGATACTCGTCGTAAGCTTCCACCTTTTCGCGGACGCGGTTGGCCGGTCGGCGCGCCCATTCGACCAGCGGTTCCTCCACGCGAACCATGTAATCGGCGCGGCTGAAGGCACCCGGTTTGGTGGCAGAAGCGTCAAAGCGCTGACCGGCGTATGAGTAGAAATGCTCCGACATTACATCGATCGCGTCGAAGCAGTGGGTAAACAGTCCTCCGTCCCAGTCGCCGGGCGAGAGGAAGTCCGGGATCAGCTTGCCCACGGTGGGCAGCGCGAGACCGTAAATGGTCATCTCATCGGGTGTAGCGCCGGTGGCAAGAAGCGTGATGGACGGATCGACTTTGCGCATCGCTTCGGCGAACATGTTGTGCTTGAAGACATACTGGCTCATGGCCATGTGGCCGTACTGCCAGGAGCCGTACATCTCGTTCCCGATGCCCCACCATTTGATGTTGTAGGGCGCGGGGTGGCCGTTTGCCGCGCGCAACTTGCCCATGGGAGTGGTAGCCGCGCCATTGGCGTACTCGACTAATTGGCCTGCCGAGAACGCGTCGCCGAACCCGGCATTCACGCTGATGAACGGGTCTACGCCGAGCAGGCCCATCAGGGTCATGAACTCGTCGGTGCCGACGTCATTCGGTTGAAAGCCGCCGCGGACGACGTCCGGGCGCGGTGCGCGCTTGTCGGGATCGCCAATGGCGTCGCGCCATTCAAACGCGGACAGGTAATTCCCTCCAGGGAAGCGCCACATTCCGGAGCGCTGGGCCTTCAACAAGGCAATCGTGTCGGGGCGGAAGCCGTGAATGTTGTCGGCCGGCATGAGCGAGACGGCGCCTACGTGGAACGAGCCTTGGCCCGTGGCGGAGATCTCGAGGCGGCCGTTGGCGGTATCGGCGCCGGCGGTGAAATTGAGCGGGAACTTCGTGTAGGACGATTTCACCGCAGTCAGGGGAATCGTCTGGCGATTGCCCGGGCTCTCGCCCCAAACCAGATTGACGCTGACCTTGGCGCCGGGCGCGGCGGCGATCACGACGCGGCCTGCGTACACTTTGCCCTTATGCAGCGCCAGGCCGGCCTGCGAGATGCCGCGCGACGCACCGCCCGCGAGATGGATCAGCGGCGTGTGCACTCCTACATAAGGATTCTGACGGTCCATGGTGACGGCATCATCGGGGCCGATGGGCAGCCACCGCGCCGGCGGGCGGCCGCCGCGGCCCGGACCGCCGGCGCCACGACCCCCACCGCGTCCGGCCTGCACGGGAGGCTTCGACGTGACGTCGTTGTAGAATTTCCGGTCGTCGAGCATTTCAGCCCAGACGCTCTTATTGATGAGATCGCCGATGTGCTCGATGAACTGGCCGTACATGTACGGAGAAATGGGCGGAGCGGTCTTGCTCGCGTCGATGCTGACGGCGATTCGCTTCGCCGCGCTGAGCGCCGGCGAGCCCACTGCGAGAGTTAGTGCAGCTCCCGCCAGCAGGAATTCGAACAGCTTCTTCATCCTTGCCTCCGTTACTTGATGTATCCCCGCTCACGGTAATACCTCATCGCGCCGGGATGCATGGGTATCACTTTGCTGACGGCGACGGTCTGCGGGTCGTAATACCACGGCTCGAGTTGGACCTGAAAGAGATCGCGATGTTCGTCGAGAGCCTTTGCGACGTCGTACGCAAACGAGTCCGGAGCTTCGTCGCGCACGTAGATGAAGTGATTGGGTCGCATGACCGTCGGAATGGGGCGATCGACGCCGCGCAAGAGCGCCAGCGGAACGGTGGCGCGCTGATAGCCGGGTTCGCGGGCGAGGCGGGCGATGAGCGGCTCCTCGAAATCCAGAAAGACGAGATCGTTGAGTTGGCTGGCCTCATACCACGAGCGCTGCTCGGGCGTGTTGGCCAGCAGGCCGGTCCCGATGAAGACGTCGGCCGAAGCACGCTTCTCGCGGGAGGCATTCGAGGGCATGATTCCGCCGCCTTTGGCGCGCAAGTCCTCGGGTTTGATGCCGTAGTAATCGAAGATGATCGCGTTATTGCCCGTGATCCAGGTGGGCGCGACGCGGTCCTTGATCTGGCGCAGGTTCGTGATGCCGGATTTCCTACTCGCGGCCGCCAGCATGTACGTCGAGGTGCGGATGACGGCGATGACGCGGTAATTGCGCCGTGGCTTGTGGTCGCTCGCGTATGGCCCCGTGCCGTTCCATGCATCGATCAGGTTGGATTCGCTGGTCGCGCTGATATCCGGCACGAGGTCGGGAGGTGGCTCGACGTATTGCGGATCGTCGAGCGCTCCGGGCGGTACCACGGGCTTGGTCTTGTCTCCCATCTCGCGAGGACCGAAGCTCGACCAGCAGACCCAGCAGATGGTGGTCTGGTAGCCGTAGAAACGGAGCGCATCGGCCGTGACTTTCGCGAGGATGCCCCAGGGGCAAGCCTTGCACGCGCCGGCGAAGACTGGCTTTTTCTCTGCGATGGTGGCGGAAACCACAGGACTGGACGCCGGCTGTGGCGTCTGCGCGCGCCCGGCGAAAAGCAGAATCGCCAGGACGAAGACGAAAGCAAGTCGACTGGTGATACGCGTCATATGCTTCCTTTGCGAAGCTATTGCAGGTGCCGATTAAAGAAATTTGCGAGCGCGGTCATCGCCTCGCGCGACTCGGGGAGGCTGGGGTCTTCCCAGAAGAAGTGCCACATGCCCTCGAACACGTTCAGGTCCGCTTCCACGCCCGCGCGCAGCAGTTTGCGGTGTAGGAGCACTGTCTGGCTCAGGCACATATCGCGCGTGCCGGAAAGCAGGAACGCGGGCGGGTAACCTTTGGGGATGTCGCCATCCAGCGCGGTGGCCGGCGGCTGGTCCGGGGTGCGCGTCAGGTTTCCCGGGTGATACGGAGCCTGACCCGAAAACGCGCTCGACAGGCCGGCGTCGAGACCGTTCATGGTGTACCGCGCGTCGCCGCGATTCGACCCGCCCGAACACGTACCCAAGCCCACCGCGCCCGGCAGCGGCAACTGCTTCACGGGCAGCCACAGGATGGTGGTCTGCGCGAGCGTACAACCGCCGGACGCGCCGAACATGGCGATGCTCTTGGGCTTGTGCGTCTTCAGCAACTCGCGGTAGACAGCGACGATATCTTCGTTGCCGGGGATCGAGGGCCCGCCGCCGCGGTAACTGACCTTGATCACTTTCATCTGGCCGAGGCTGGCGACAGCAATGGCCTCGGCGTCCATTTCGAATTCCATGGCGACCTTCCGGCGATTCCTCGCGGGGATCTCCTTTGGCGAATAAATGGTGACGCCGACGCCGCCGATCTTCGAGGCCTCCTCCGTCACCTCATAAATCTTGAGCGCCGTCTGCTTGCTGGCGCCGGCAGTTGCGGGTTCCGGGACACCTTCCACTGTGCGCGCGGACGCCAGCCCGCCCTTGGCGGCCGATGCCCGCGCCTTCTGCAGCATCTGCCGCGTGTACGACGCGCGGGCTTCGGCGCTTTCGAGTGCGGGCGGCGGAACCGTGCGGGGGCCGAAGTGCAGCGTGCCGTCGGAATCCACGATCATCTGCGGAACAGCCGGAGCGGCGACGAGAACCGCCGAATCGAGCTTCTGGAGACTATTTTGGTTCTGCGCGAGGAAGGCGCCGGCCGCCAGAAGCGCCATGAGTGAAAGAAACAGCGATCGTCTCATCACCTGCAAATCCCCTTCCTGTCTTCAGTGATCGAGGCTTTGGGAGTCCTGGCTCCCTTACCGGAACAGAAGAGGAGCAAAAGCGTAGAGGCTCCTCCTCCAGGTCTGCCATTCATGTGCCGTGCCGGGAGAAATGTAGACATAGCTGTTGGCGATCCCGGCGGCGGCCATCGAGTCCTTTCTGGTCTGCGCGAAACTGCCGAGGACAGCAATAGCGGCGAATAAGGCAATGCTCGATGCTCGTTTCATAAGCTGCACTCTCCGGGAATTTTAGGTTCGTCGGCACTGTATGCGCTTGCAAACTTGTCAAGACGCAGTGTATCTCCGGGGAGCAGAGTGCGCAACCGCTGCGAGAGGTTCTCTTGTAAGCGCTTCCGACAGCCAGTGCGTCCAGTTAGAATGACGTTCTACACAAGGAGAACTCATGAACCGAGTACGTTCTCTTCTTCTCGGCGCCTCGCTGGCCGCCCTGGCTGCGTCGGCGTTCGCCTCCGACGGCCCAACCGCGCTGCTGGCCGCGGACTCCGGCCCAGCGTTCAAGCTGAGTGGCGCAGCGGGCGGATCCGCCAGGCTGACGAATCAGCCCGTCACCGGCCAACCTTTCAAAACCGCGCTCCGCATAGAAGTGACGAAGAAGCCCGAGCGCCCCACGGACGTCCAGATCTCGACCCCGATCGACGCCGCGATGGCCGCCGGCAATGTCCTGATGGTCTCGTTCTACATGCGCTCCGCCGGCAGCGGCGAGGCCACGCTAGACGCTGGATTCCGCACCATCCCCGGCGCCGTGCCACAAGGCCCTGCCGGCACGCCTCCTGCTGGACCGCCGGCAAGCTTGCGCGGCCAAGTCCCGCCTGGAGCGCCTGGCGCAGTCCCTGGCCGAGGTGGCCGCGGCATGTTCCCCGGCCAGCCGCCTCTCGGCGCCGCCGTGCTTGCCGGTTCTACGTGGAAAAAAGTAACTTTTCCCTTCGCCCTTACGCGTGCCTACAACAAACGCGAGGCCGAACTCTTCTTCACTCTCGGCATGCAGCCGCAAACCGTCGAACTTGGCGGCATCGAACTGACCGACTATGGCACGACCAAGAGGGTTGCCGACCTTCCCTTCACCAAACTCGGCTACCAGGGAAGCGAACCGACCGCCGCTTGGCGCAAAGCGGCCGAAGCCCGCATCGATAAACTCCGCAAGGGCGACCTGACCGTCGTTGTCAAAGACGCGTCCGGCAAACCCGTGCCCAACGCCGAGGTCGCCATTCATATGCGCAAGCACGCCTTCCTCTGGGGCACCGCCGTGAGCGGCCTTGCCTTCACCGGCGGCCGCATGCCGCAGGAAAATCTCGCCCGCTATAAAGAGGAGATCAAAAAGAACTTCAACTTCGCCGTCATGGAAAACGAGACCAAGTGGCCGCAATGGGCCAACGAAGCCTCCCGGCCCGGCACGCTCGCCACCATCGACTGGCTCCGCGAAAACGGCCTTCAGGTTCGCGGACATAACCTTGTCTGGCCCTCCTGGCGCAACACCAACGTCAAAGCCGCCACCGACGCCCGCGAGAATCCCGCCGCGCTCGCTAAAGTGATCACCGATCACATCGCCGAAACCACCGCCGCGCTTCGCGGTCGCCTTGTCGATTGGGACGTCATCAACGAAACCTTCACCAATCACGATTAACATTAGGAAGGTGGGAGGGACCATGTTTGATGATCGGTTCGTAAGTGCGCTGGCAACGGAACTCGCGGCCAAGCTCATTCCTCAGATCGAGCAAGGGCAGTCGAAACAGCGGCCGGCAGCAAGGCTGCTCACGGTGAAAGAAGCAGCGGCATACATCGGCCGGTCAGAGCAGGCCGTCCAGCACATGATCCACAAACGGGAGTTGGTTGTGGTGCGTAAGGGCCGACGCGTGCACCTGGACCGTGGCGACCTCGACCGCTGGATTGAAACGAATAAGGTCTAGGCTTCTCCAGGCCTCAGTATTAATCCGCCGCACTGCATGCGAGAAAAAAGCGGCGATCGAGCCTAACTCCGGACAACCTTCAGTCCGGGGATCTGCTCGAAGTGGCGGACGTTGCCGGTGACAACTCCGAAGCCGAGTTGCAGCGCGGTCGCGGAGATCAGCAAGTCCTCGAAGGCGATCGTCACGCCGTGCGCGGCCTGATCGCCCTCGATCCGCCCGGCGAGCCTGGCGACTTCGAGGGTGACGGGGTGCACGGGCACGTCACGGATCAGTTCATCCACGAAAGCCTGGCGGCGCTGCCGGCGTTCTTCTGTTCCGGCGCGCTGAACTCCGTGGATGAGTTCCACAATGGTCACCACTGACAAGCCGATTTCGGTCTCTCCGTAATCACTTCGAAACTGTTCCAGGATCTGCCGAACGGTGTGGCCGCGTCGCTCGCCGGCGATGACCACGCTGGAGTCAAGGATCAGCCCCACGTCGGCGGGTTCCACGGCTTCCGGTCGCGCACGATCTCTTCCACGTCGGCGGCGAAGTCCGGATCCAGCACCGGCCCTTCGCCGGATTCCTTCTCATGGGCTTCCGCGAGTGCGATGCACTCCGAGATCGTTCGCCTCTCGGGAGCGGCGGCGCGGATGACCGCGAGAGGCTGCGCATCTCGCTCAATCACCACTTCCGTGCCGGCCTGCACGCGTTGCAGAATTGCGGCGAGGTCGCGCACCGCGTCGGCTTCACTTACGCGCAAAACTCGCGGCTCCATACCTCTCATCATAGCGTTTCTCCTCCTCCCGATGCCTCCCCACTGGTGCCTGAGTCGCCATTGGTCTTGTGGTCTCGTGCTGTGAACCCGGGGGTGGTGCGGTTAGCTTCCGGCGTCTCCTGTACGGCGATCTCTCTCCGCCGCCTCTGCATCAGCTCCCTAGCTGACTGGATATCCTCGATATCGACGATGTTGTATCGGCGCTCCATCGAATCCGTCCGATGGCCCGAGATTCGCATCCGGACAACCTGAGGTACACCGTCGCGGCGCATATTCCGGACCGCAGTCCGGCGCAAGTCGTGGAACTTCAGTTCGGGCACGCCAGCGGCGGCGCACGCCTTCCTCCAGGTAAATCGAAACTCTTTGATCGGCACTCCGTCGCGGTGGAACACGGCTGGGCAGCCGTCCGCATTCTCACGCGCCCACTGCAACCAGTGGCGCATGTCGCCATCGAGAACCGGAACCACCCGACTATGCCCGGTCTTTGTATCCGCGGAACTCAAGGTAATGAAGCCTTGGTCCCAGTCCACCTGGTCCCATCGGATCGCAAGCAGTTCCCCAAGCCGGACGCCGGTGAAGTAGGCCGTCACGAACAGCGGCCTCAGGTAGTCCGGCAGAGCGTCGCGAAGCAATTCGTATTGCTCGTCGGTCAGGAATCCTTGCCGAACATGAGCCTCGGCCACCATGGGGAAGTACGGGACGATCAGGATTTTCGTAGGGGTGCACTTGCGACCGAGGTTGAACGCGGTCCGGAGCATGGAAAGCTCTCGATTGCAGGTCGCTTCACTCCGTCCCTCCGCCAGCCGTTTGCGGCGGTATTCCTTCAGAAGGGCGGTGCTCAGAGTCACGGCCTTCCGATGCCCGAAGAACGGCCGGAGACTGGCCTCGACGACCAACTTCCAGATCTTCTCCGTGGACGCCTTAACGTTGTGCTTGGCGTGCTCCAGCAAGTCATCGAGGAGTTCGCCGCAGGTGATCTTGTCGGCGGCGGCGGGCCCCATCTCGCCCCGGGCCTTCTTGCCCAAGAGCTGGTCCCTCAGCCGGACCGCGTCCTGCCGCTTGGTTGAACCGGAAGACTTCTGGATCTGCCGCCCGTCGGCCCAGAAGGAAACGTACCAGACCTTGCCTCGTTGGAAGATCGTGCCTGCCCCGTAGGATCGCCCCGCCATATGCCGGAATCATATCATGGGAAACCGTTGCAGACCGTTGCAAACACCGTTGCAGCCCAAACGCAAAACGGGCCGCTCGGTAGCGAGCGGCCCGTAAGGTGTTCATTTATTTGGTGCGGAGAGGGGGACTTGAACCCCCACGAGATTGCTCCCGCTAGCACCTCAA
>DATJYJ010000434.1:0-11287 GCA_035578025.1 Verrucomicrobiia bacterium | reverse complement strand
CGCCATCAGGCCCAGGCCCTCTTCGGCTTCCGGAACCTTCTCGTGGCCCTGGAGGAGTTTCTGATACTCGGCGGCGGATTGCGGGCCGGCCAGGAGATCGGCTCGGGCAAGCCGGATTTCGACATCCGACACCGTGTGTTCCGGAAAATCGGACTCCGACATGGGCAGGCTGGAGAGCATCGTCGTCTGGAAATTGCCGGCCGCGAAGTGCTGTTTGGCCTGCGTCTCCACTTCGGCTTCGGACTTGCCGAAGGCGTTGCGATACGCGGCATCGGCAGCGACTCCGCGGCGGAGGTTGTAGAGCAGCACACGAATCTTGCCGAAGTAATCTGGGTCGCAGACCATCAGGTGGACCCGCGCCCAGGCGAGATCCGGCTTGGCCGGCGGCGTCCCAACAATCGGCCGAATGCCGTTGACGGTGAACGTGGAGAAGAAGGAAATCAATCCGCTCTCGAAGGCCGGCGGCATTTGCGCGGTGTTGGCGGTAAGGAACAGGCGCGTGAGGTTGCTATACAGTGCAGGTGTGATCGGCGCCTTCTCGGCGAGCACGATGGTCCAGGTATCGCGGCCCTGGTTGATCGGCTTGTCGGATGTCCACCCGCGGGGGTTCTTGAAGACGAAGACGCGGATCGGCTGGGGTGTTGTGAGGTCGTTTTCGCCGAGGATCAGACCGAGGGCGTGGCGGAACTGTTCGAAGCGCACCATAGTCTCGCGCCCGGCGTGGGCCCCCGCATCGGTGAACACCTCGAAGGGCCCGCGCGTGAATTTGATCCAATGGTCGTCGGCGGCAAGCAGGACTGGTAACGCGAACAGCAGAATCAGGCGCCGCATCCACGACCATTATCCTCCAGGGCCGCGGTGCGGGGCAGGGAATGCGGCAGCAGGGCGTGAGCAGGCGGGGTCTGGTACAATAGCTTTGTCCTCGGCGCTATCGTCTAACGGTTAGGACGGAGCCCTCTCAAGGCTCAAATACGGGTTCGATTCCCGTTAGCGCTACCAATTCCCATCGTATTTTCAATTACTTACAGGCATTGGCAGCGAACGCGGTCACGCAGGGTCACACCAATTTGCCATGCGGAGAATCACCTTTATTCTTCTCCTGGAACTCCTCCCATTTGCGAGCTGCTTCCTCGTCTTGGCCGGTGATCATGTGCGCATAGATCTCCTGGGTGGTGCGCACAGAGCTGTGGCCAAGGCGCGCAGAAACGGCCGGCAGCGGAACTCCCTGTGCCAGCAGCACTGAAGTGTGGGAATGCCGTAGCAAGTGCAGCGCCGCGCCCTTCGGCTTCGCGATCTTCAACCGCTTGAATAGGGCCGAAACGGAAGAAGAGATCGAATCCGGTTTCAGCGGTGTGCCATCCGGATTACTGAAGACCAGGTCGAGGTCGGCACGGTAGTCCGGTCCGAACTGCCGGCGGAACTCATCCTGGAGTTTGCGATGCTCGGCGAGGGCGGCGAGCGCGGATGCAGGAAGGGTTACCACCCGCGGTTTCTCCGTCTTGGTGCTTTTGAACTGGAGCACATCGTGCACTTTGGCCTTGCCCGTGGGAGTGTCGACGATCCGAAACGTCTGGGTGAGAGACCGGGCAATAATGGCGCTGCCGCCCACAATATCGGACCAGCGCAACGCCAGCAGTTCTCCCCGCCGGCAGCCGGTAGCGGCGTCCACTTGGAGATATGTCTGCAGGCACCATGGCCCGGAGGCCGCCTGCATCAGCATCTTTTCTTGAGATGGAGTGAGTGCAATCGCCAAGTGCTTCTTCACCGGCGGTGGCTCGCTGTTCGTGACCGGAGTTGGTGGTACGGCGAGAGTCCCCCGCCAATACCATGGTGCCGCTTGGTCTGGTCTTTCAGAAGCGGCATAAGATGCAGGCCCCGAGAGATCGGGCGTGAAGAGCCAGGGGCAGACCTTTCGACCATCGCATACCCCGCCTTCCCAGGCCGAATTGAACTCTCGAGACGCTCTCTACTCTTAGACCAGCGGCGAATGCGCAATAGGCTGCGTGCTTAGCGTCCAGCCCAAAGGTCGTGACGGGATAAGCGTAACTCTCGGCAAAGCTCGGCCAAAGCGGGCAAAAGGAGCCGCTGATAGAGGCACTTTGCCCATTCACCTGCACTTCAGATCGCCCCGCCTTTTGATTCGGCGTAAAACAGGTTGTGGAATTGGCTCGAAAGAACGGCGTTTTTTCGCAGCCCTGCTAGAATCGATGACTTTCTTATTGACACTGCGCGGAGGCCACTATAGTATAAGCGTAATCATTTGAACAAAACATCTAACCACGCCGCTATTTACAATGTGAGTCCTGGAGCGAAGCGGCGCACGCTGAGCGTTTCCGAAGTAGGCACGGCCCCTGTTGCCGGAAGCTATGCCATCCTCACGCCTGTTGCGATCAAGGGCGCCACGTACCTGCTCGGCTTCGATTCCGCTTCCGAAACCCTGGACGTCTACACGCTCTCTGCCAAATCGCCCTATCTTAGCCCCGCCAAGGCCAAGCCTAAGGTTGGCAAAGGACGTGATCTCCTGAACGTGTTTGTCCTCGGCGGCGTGCCCTATCTGGTGATGTACACGGCCAAGAACGGCGTGTTCGAGGTTTACGCCATCGCCGACGATCTCTCGCTTTCCGCGGTTCCCTACAAGTTTTACCGCAATCACGAGCTGGCGGTCAGCCAGGGCTTCACCACGATCAAGTTTTTCGTGTGCCAAGGCCAGGTGGCCTTTCTCGGCTACAACAACAAGACCGGCTACGTGGGCCTGTACACGGCGTCCACCATTCCAGGGTCGGCGGGCGATCCGAAAAAACCGCCGGTGCAGATGCTGCCGGTTTGGGCGCACGTGTGGGCGCAGGGCTGGAACCGCTTTGCGTTTTTCCAATTCGGCGGCGCCACTTTCTTTCTCAAGACCAACACGTGGAAGCCCAACGTCAACATCGATCACGTGTTGGATGTGCTGGCTCAGGGGACGGTCGAGGTCGGCGCCCTGGTGGGCGCCCAAGGCAGCACCGGCCAGCTTCAGGATCTCAAGGATGCGCAGAAGCTGACCCACTGCGAGCCTTTCCTCTTGGGACATGACCCGTACTTTGTCACTTACACCTCGTCCAGCGGCGCGATGACCCTGAACCGCTTCCATGGCGATTGTCTGGGCTGGACGACGGAAGCCTCGCTCGAGGCGCAGTCCGGCGGAACGGCGGTGACGCCGGTGGCGATGTCCGCCGACTCCGTGCTTCTGATCGTCGCCTGAGTGGGAACAGCCACGGGAGAAGACCGAAATGCCCTCGACGAAAGCCAGGAAGTCCGTGAAATCGCAAAGCGCCGGCGTCAGGCTGTCCGCGCGCCAAGGAGCGCCCAGAGCGGCGCCGGCCGGGGCTGCCAACCCGGCGCAGCCGGTACCGCCGGATGCCGTGCGGGTGTGGCGCGGCTTTCGCCTGGGTACCTCGATGCCGCAGGATTTCCTGACGGCGCTCGGTACCGTCTTCATTCCCGTTACGGCCATTCTGCAGCGCCTCTACGGGCTCACCGCGTATCTGCCCTCGGTGCTACCCCAGAGCAAGCCGGCCGGTGTGCCGGACGAGATCGCGCTGGTCTTTTACCGCACGCAACAGGCATATACCGACACGTCGCTGATCGTCGCCGGCCGCGCCTACTCGGCACTGCACAAGACGGTCTTCGCGTTTCCGCAAAGCCTAAGCGGATTCCCGGTGATGCTGACCTCCAAGCTAGCCCTCGATACGCCGGTTCACCTGTTTTCGGACGAGACCGATTGGCACGAGGGTTACTCCCAGGTGTATGTGGGCGCGCGCGATGCTTCCGTGCCGGTGCCGCAGTTCCTCGCCGGCATCCAGAAATTTCTGATCAACCTGCAGCGCAAGCGTCCCGCGGGAATGGACGGCGCGGTCGCGTGTGTCTCTTCGGCGTACGTGGTCTACTGGGAGCACTGGCAAAGCGAGGCGGCGTCCCTGAAGGGGCGGATCGCCGACTTGGCCGGTCTCTCCCAGCGCGTGATTCTGCAGCCCCACGTGCCCACGGCCATCGATCCCTCCCTTACCGACAAGTACGCGGGCATCCCGGCGGTCGATAGCCGTAGCTTCAACATCCAGTTCCCGAGATAGGGCCGGAGAGAACCATGAATAACGTCAGACCCGGGATAGACGACAATCCCGCCGATTTCATGATGCTGGTCAAGGTCAATATCCCTTTCGACGACCGTGACAAGCTCATCCGCGCGTTGAAGGCGCTTGAATCCGTGCGGGATGAAAAAATGGGGTCGGACCGCACGTTCGCCAACGTCAAGCTTCCCGACGGCGGCAAACGGCCGGCCTACGTGGTGGCGGACCGCCACTTGAATCTGCTGGTGGGTTTCGGTCTCCGCTTCTTCCTTGGCCCACTCGGTTCTCCCGCCCGCGCCGGCGATCCCGGGGTCCCCAATTTCCCCCCTGGCGGCACCTTCGCGCAGCGCATTCCCACGCGCTTCGGTATGGCCGACCGCGTAGTCCCGATGTATCTGCGCACCATGGCGGCGCGCGGCGATCAGGACTGGATCGCCACCCAGCTCACGGCCGAAAACGGCGGCTCTCAACCATCTCAGGAAGAAATCGACACCGCCTACAATAACTGGCTCTCCGACGCCGAATCGGACCTGATCCTGCAGATCGAGTGCGAAATCGATTTCCTCATGATCGATTTCTGGGATGCCATCCGCCAGCGCGTCATCGACCCCTTCGGCCTCATCATCTCCGTCATCGAGCGCGGCAGCTCGCGCAAGGACGGCAAGGCTCACATCGGCTTCTTCGACGGCACGAGCAACATGCAGGACATGCTCCGGACCGACCCGTTGCAGTACCGCAGCAAGATCTACACGCCCGTCCCAGCGCCCGCCTATCCCGGTCAGCCCGTGGAGACCCGCGACGATCCGCGCTATGACGGTAGCACCTATATGGTCTACCGCAAGTACCTGGAGAACCTGGACGCCTGGTTTTCCGACGATTTCCAGGTAACGGATTTCTATGGCAACGTCTACAAGGGCGAGGAGGCCCGGCTACACGCCATCGGCCGCAGTCCCAAGACCGGCAACGCCATCAGCCGCGCTTCCCACAAGGAACTGGAGCACGAGCCCGACCACACGGAAATCAACCTGGCCTTCAACGAAGCGCACGCCCTCAAGGCGCGCGGCGGCGCCACGGCGCCGTTCATGGGCCCCTTTCCCCCGGTGCCCATCGGCCACGCCAATGCCTTCAACACCCAGGATATTCGCATCCGCCGTCGAGGCATCGCCTTCGCCCAAGCCAATCCGCAAACCGGCAAGGTGGATTACGGCCTCCACTTCATCTGCTACCAGAACAACATTCAGCAGACCGGCTTTGAATTCATCAACAACATCTGGCTCATCAACCCGGATTTCCGCCGCAGCACCGACGGGCTGATGAACCCGGTCGGCAAGATCATCACGCCGCTGGCGGGATGCTACTATTTCATCCCGCCGGCGCAGCACAGCTATCCGGGCGATGTGTTCTTCGAATAGGGGTCGAGGAGAGGAGGAATCATGCCAGCCAAACCCGCCATCGTTCATCACGGGACCATCGCGTTCGATTTCGCCGCTGGCGTCTACACCAAGGTATCCGGCAGCGACGGCTGGAGCGTGCGGCCGATCGACTGGCCCGGACTGAACCCCCCGCCGCCGGTCGGCCAGGTGCTGGTGGTTTTCGATCCGCCGGTCGAGGGGCCCTACACTGTGCTCGTCAGCCCCAGCCGCACGCCGGACGCGCCGATGCTCTGCTGCAACTGGGGCCAAGCGGCGCCCGAGAGCTTCGAAGTGATCCTCTTCAATCCCGTGGCGCAACTCAGCTATCAGACCGTGCGCAACGGTAATTTTTCGTTTGTCCTGATTCAGTAGCCGATTTCGCTGTATCGAGAAAAGGGGGCTTCTTATGGATATGCCGCCGAAAACCAACCATGGCTTCAGCCTGCTGGGGGAGCATTCGCTCGTCCTCTCCCACATTCCCATGTTTATGGCGCCGCACCAGTTCCAGATCTTCCTGGATGTGACTGTCGACGAGCCCGCCGTGAAGGCCTACCTAGCGGACAAGAAGAAATCCGGCAGCACGGACTACGTGCTGGTGACCGACCCGATCGTCCTGCCGACGCTCGATCCCCATTCGCCCCACCCGCTAACCGAGCTCAGCGGCAAGCTGTATCGCGGCTGGCCGTTCAACAATCCCAATACGGCGCCGGTCGTCGCGCCGGAGGTCAAGGCGAAGGTGAAGCGCGTGGTCTACTTCCGCAGCATCCTAGATCAGCCGCTCCTCCAAGAACTGACTTACCTGGCATTCCACACCGACGAGACCGCGTACCTGGTGCACAAGTTGGTGCAGCCGGCGGACCTGAGCAAGGCGCCGAAGCCGCCGGACTTCGTGCAGATCTTGTCCGGAAGGCTGGGAGGCACTAAGTCGGATGACGCGGTCGAGGTAGTTTTCTCCGGCGTGGCGAACGACCAGAGCCACCGGCTCAAAGCCGGCCAGGAGGCGTCCGGGGCAGTCGGTGGAAAGCACGAGAAGGTGCACGCCTCGGCTGAGCTGATCTTCGATCCGAACCATTTGGTCATGTAGCCGGAGAGGTCTCTATGCCTTACGATCCCCCGCGCCAGCCGCATCCCAAGCCCTCCACCGACCCGCTGGAGATCGAGCTCGTCTACAACATCAGGCCCTGCGGAACCTGTAATTTCTTCTGGCCGGAAGATGCTGCAGCGCAGCCGTACGGCCCTTATCCCAGTTACGACTTCGATTCCAACTATCCCAAGGAAAGAGCGCGGGAAAAGAACGCCACGTCCTTTGTCTGGATCGAGGGAACGACGCGCCCGCCTTCGTTTCCCGATGGCGAAGTCATGGACGGATGCCGCAAGGCGCCCATCATGACCATCGGGATCAATCCCAATCTCACCGCCTTCGGCCCCGGCCGCACCGGCGCCTCCTGGTGCTATCCGAGCTTTTCCAGCGCCGGCGGGACGGATTCCTGGACGAAGTACGCGTATTACTACCGCTACCGCTCTATTTACCAGGAGCACTTCGCCCTCAAGTTTTCCGAGGAGTTTCTCCTGGCCCAGGGACAGATCAAGGCGCCCATGGCCGGCACTATGAAGGAGTTCCTTCGCCCGGACGACTCGCCAGCCTTCGAGATTCGCGTGCAGTACGATGGCGAGGCGCAACCCTCCGCGATCCACATTCCCGGCAAGCTGGGCGAGCCGCAATGGGTCGTGCTGGTGGATAAGGGCGAGCGGTTCGCGGCAGGCGCGCTCCTGGCCGCTCAGTTGAAGGTGCCCGCCGGCCGCAAAACCCCAGTCTACGGCCAGCCCATCACCTACTACACGCAGATGCTGCCGGTTTTGACGGATTTCGAAGCCTATCTGAAGAAGAAGGGCCACGCCGGCGCGCAGCTCCGCGTCGGCGAAGACGTCGGGCAGGTGGATATGGTGGCCTGCGCCTCGCCGCATTGGGGTCCGCAGTGGCTGGGCGGCACCTCGCAGAGCGTCAACACCATCGTCAACAAATGCGTCCACAAGAACGCCTGGGCGATGAAGCAGCTCCTGCAGACCCAGCCCGCCATCTTGTTTCTGGTAGGCCAGTCGTCGTGGACCATGTTCCACCGCTCCTTCGGCCATTTGGTGACGGCGCATCCCTCGATCCCCGCGGTGCCTGCCGACGGCCCTTACACCCTGCTGCGTCATACCGTCGACCACGATTGCCGGATCGAGTTCCAAACCAAGGTCGGGGACGAAGCCTATCGGCTCTCGACCCGCCTGGTGATCACGCCCCATTTTTCGTATAACGAGAACTTCGCGCCGCAATTCCGCCTGAGCCAGGATGCCTGGAAGAGCTTCGCCAGGAAGCACGCCGCCGCCGCGAAGTTTCTGCGCACCGATCCGCGCTTTCTCTTCCAGGACAAGCCTGGAGCCTATGTGTCGGCAGGTATCCCGAAGGGCGCCAAAGCCGTGCTGGCGGAGCTGAAGACCAAATTCGCCGATGCCGCGCAGGCGCTCCAGCCCTGCTTCTACGACGCCCACGCTGAGATGGCCAAGGTCCTCCGCCAGCTTTACGCCAGTGGCTCGCTCTCCTGGAGCGTCGGCAAGGGACCTTCCGGCCGCGGCTATCTTTCGCGGACCTCCGGCCCTTGCCAGTTCTGCGATAACAGCCACTGGGAGTTTCCTCAAGGCTGCCCGTATGACAAGCCCAAGGAAAAGCAGTACCCCACCGGTTTTTTGAACGAGGTGGCCAAACGCGCTGTCGCCCAGGCGACCGCGTAAGCGTCAGCAGGTCATCGTGGTTTGTGGCCTGGCAGTTCCTACTAAAAGGAGACAGACATGATTGTCGATCGAAAATGGGTAAAGCGAAACATCGGTTTCGATCCGATTGCCCAGCCCTCGCCGGCTGCGACATTCTCATTCACCAAGGCCGCGGAAACGCGAGAACCCGAAGACCTGCAGCGCGAGATCATCGATTTCGATTCGCAAGCTCCGGAGGGATTCCAGTTCCTGGCTGCCTCGACCGCCACCGGTCTTAGCCGGTTCACCGACATTCCGTGGCCCAAAGGGCTAGCCCCGGTTACCGACGCAAAGGTCCGCAAGGGCACGGGCGGCCGGTTGCCGAATGCGGACGTGCTGGTAGCCACGTGGACTGTCGACGAGGGCCACGCGCTCAGCCGCGTCATTACCCCCGGCAAGGACTCGCGCAACGACTATGTCGCCTACACCCGCAATTTCGCGCAGATCGCCAAGGGTATGGCGAGAACCTGTCCGGCAGTACAAGCGAAGCGCCTGGGCGCCCACTGGACCTCCACGATCGGCGGCAAGACCGTCGTGGCGTTCAAGATGGAATCCCACATGTCTCAGGACACCAAGGGGCTGCCCACGCCGCCGCCCGACCAGATTCCAAACCTCCTCGTGTGGAAGCAGATCATCGAGGACGTGCAGCCGAAGCTGGTGATCACCACCGGTACCGGCGGCGGCATCGGCAAGCAGTTCGAAGTGGGCGACGTGATCGTGAGCCCGGAAGTGAATTTCTTCTGCAAGAAGGCGTTCAAGCAACTCAACAACGTGCACGGCTCGAGCAAACCGGCCAATCGCAAGAACTTCGCTACGGCCAAAAAGCTGTTCAAGACGAATGCGGACCGGCTGCCACCGGACAACAAGCGCCAGCCCACCATCGCGATCGTGCCTCCCGGTAACCTGAAGGACTGCATCGTGACCACGGACTTCTTCGGCTTTGACACCTCGAACGATTTCTATGGGCTCCAGGGGCACGGCGACCTCTCGGAGATGGGCGACGCTATACTTGGCCTCCTAGCCAACCAGACCGCGAAGGCCGGGCAACCATTCCCCCGCTGGATCGCCGTGCGCAACGTTTCCGACCCCCAGATCAAGTCGGAAGGCACCATCAAGGATCAAGCCAATGTTGCAGCCCACATCTACAAGGCGTTCGGCCGCTGGAGCTCCGTGTGCAGCGCGATCGTCTGCTGGGCGCTCATCGCGGCGGAGAAATAATCGTACCTCGATACGTGTTAGCCCAACTCGCTTTTCAGGGAACGGAAGACACTCTCGATCTGCGTCAACTGCACGTACCGGGTCCATAGCACGGACGGATCTTCTGCCGTGAGGTTGCTGCGAAGGAGATAGTGGCCATCGCGCTGTTCGGCGGCTTTCAGCTTCGTCTTGTCGGTGTGAAACGTGAAAGTCGCACGTGAGACTGGTTCGTCTTTCTCGGGAAGACGAATTTTTGCGAACCCGAATGCGCGACCGGCGTCCTTTTTCGCAGCGCCGATGCGCAGCAGCAACTGATCGCGTTGCGGGAGGCTGCGGCGCATCGCGCGCAGTTTGCGTAACAGACGCACCAGCCGCTTGCGCCGCATCGCGATCTCCTTGGCCTGGCGGCCGCTGCTTTTGGCCAACACGTAAAGTTCGCCCTCGTGCTCGTAAAGTTCCACCTCCACTGAATCGCGCACCTTCTGCCAAGGCAGGTCGAGCCATTTCTTCTCGTGCTGGTTGATCCGCCCCTTCGGGCGTACCCACCGGATAGAACGTCTGCCGCTCTGGCTCGCGCATTTCTTTCAGAATCGCTTCGGTTGGAATGCCTCGATCCATGACCCACACCCGGCGCGCCTTGCCGTACGTGGTTTCGATCTTCGTCAGAAAATCGCGTAGGGTCGAGCAGTCCGCCGTGTTCCCATTCAGCACTTCGTACGCCAGCGGGAAGCCCTCGGGCGTGACCACCAGCGCGATGACCAGTTGCAGACAGCCCGGCCTCCCGTCACGACTGTACCCGCGTTTGGCTTTGGGATTCTGCTCCATCTCGCCTTCGAAGTACGTGCTCGTCAGGTCATAGAGCAATACTTCGAAATCGGCGGCGAACAGGTCCGCCCACCTCTGCTTCAGAAAAACGAACAGCTCTTGTTTGTTTTCCAGCACTCGATCCAGGCAGCCATACAGCCGATCCTTCTCGGCCACGCTGAAACTGCTCTCCAGCAGTTCATCCATGGCCGAGTCCACATACCACTGCCGATGCACGCGGAACTCGCTGCCGGGATCGAGCAGACGATTGACCACCAGGAGCCGCAGCACCTTTTCCCAACCCACCGTTTCCCGACCTTGCGGCAGACGCTGCCGCCAGAACTCATCCAGACCCAGTTGCTGCCACAACTCGCAGGCTAACCAACAGTTGCCGAACACGCGTGGCCGCCTCAATTCCAGACCGCTCAGCCGAACCTGTGCGCTGTCCACCGCATCGGCGGGAAGCTCGCGGTCGTCCGGAAACAGACTCATCGTGGTGAAGCGCTGCTCTGCCTCGTCGAACACCTCCAGCGTCTTCCTCCACGCCGCCTGCTGCTGGTCGTTGATCTCGCCGAGATACAGCACCGTGCGCTGTGCCGTTTTCCCACCGGGCAACCGGCGGTTCTCGACGATGCTGAAGTAGCGATGGTCCTTGCCGTCTTTCTTTCGATTCGTGCTGCGCAGAAACATGCGTCAGCAGCAGAATGCCAGAGATCCACCCGTCAGACAAGAGGCAAGGTCTTCACCCAAGCCTTTTCTCCAGAGCCCGCGTTGACAGCATTGAGAATTCTCCTGTCGACCACCGGAAAACTGCCGGGAAGTGCGAAAGTCCGGCTAGGACGGCCGGTGTGCCCTGAAGCCACTAACTTACTTCAGAGCGTATCGAATCTCTCACATTTGAGTCACCGCTATCAAACCGGGCAACGGCCAATTCAAGTTAGCCATTCTTTGCCACAAATCTTTTCCACAAACCTCCTA
>DATJYJ010000433.1:0-8838 GCA_035578025.1 Verrucomicrobiia bacterium | reverse complement strand
TGGCGAGCTCCGGGTATTGCAGCGCATACGCTGCCTTGATTTCTTCGGGCGACAGCTTAGAGTCCAAATCTACAAGCTTCAGTCCGCTGTAAGCGAATTCACGAATCGTTGGGGTGACGGTCACAGGGCTAGACCTCCTTGTTGTTGTTGTCGCGGTGGTTGCTGTTGGGACGAAGCCGGTTCCGTCGGTGCCGCCCCGAACAGATTCGGTGCGGTTCCTGACGCGGGATCGCGACCCGCAGAAGTTGCGGGCTGAGCAGACGCTGCTGCGGTTGACGCGGAAGTCGCAGACCTTGCTTTCCGTTTCTCGTCGGCCTTGCGCCTCGCCTCTTCCTGAGCGGCTTTGGCCGCAGCCTCCATCTCAGCCTTGGCTTGAGCAAGTGTACTGCCGAGGCGCTGATGCGTCTCCACATATTCGGCCAGGGTCGGGGCCAAGTTTTGGTCCAGCTCTGCGGGCGTCCCGACAAATGACAACGGCGTCGCGAGTGCAGCGTTATCCCCTTCGCTCGCCCGTTTCGGGATTACCGTGGCCCGTACAGTAGTGTCGCTTTCTCGTGTGACGGTAATCAGTACAGTGCGTCCGGCAAGCAGGGCCATGAGTTCAGTGAACATCTCTCCTCCTTGAATGGGTCTTCCGTGATTGGTTCGAAGTCTCGGGGGCGTTAAGCGGGGACGGAAAGCAGGTTGCCTCGGATGAGAGCTGGCTTCGCGCCGAGAGGACGCAGATCAACTGGTCAGATCCTCTTCGCGGAAGGCCAGCATTTGCCGGTGTGAGCGCGGATTCGTTTTCCTTGCGCACAACCGTTTGAGGCCGAGCACACATAATGCATTTCTGCATTATGCGCCAACCGATAAGTGAGCGCTCTCATCCTCATTGCCAACCTTTCTGGGCCCGCCGTGCTTCAACTGCGAGCGTCATCCCCGGAACATTCGGACGTCAAACTCAAACGGCCTCGGCGGGTCGAATTTGACGTTTGAAAACTCTGCGTGGGCAGGATTGAGCAAGACATTCCACTCGCCGCGGATCGTCGCCGCCGGCACCAGCAAAGCTACGGTCTGGCCGGCACGAATCCATTCGTCTCCAAATCGGCCCAGAGATTCATCCCGGCTCCTGTGCCAATGAAGTGGCAGCGCCTCCAGGCTGAGTCTCTCGATTTCCAGCCCCTCGGGAATTTCCCCTTCAATTGACACCAGGTCTTCCGGCAGCAGGCGGGGTTCGAGATTCACGAACGTCTCGATAGCGGCCAGGGCCAGCGAGGTAGAAGCGTAGACCACTCGTACTCCACGACTGTTCCAGCGACCGCCGTACCGGTACGCGCCCTCGCCGCTGGCGGCCTCGGCAGCGTAGCGTCGCCGGCATATTCTCCAAAATCTCATCAACTGTACACACCGTAGGCAATGCGGCCCAGGATGTCTTCAACGGCCCGGGCTCCAAGGTCGGTGTCGAGCTGATCGAGAGGGCGCTCTCCACCCAGCGCGCGGTTCGGCGTTCGTAGCCACTCCACCGCTTTTTCTTCATCGCCGATCATTTCGACGGCATGAGCGTACACCCGGGCAAAACGCACCGTTCGGTCTGATTCGGCCGCCGTGAGGCGGGATTCCTGGCTTAAGCGGCGGGTCAGCGTTCGTTGCGGAATGCCCAACTTTTTCGACAGGACGGTGTTTGCTACATCCAGCTTTTCAGCCAAGGCTGTCAAAGAGGTAGCTGGCAGCCCTCTTCGAACCAGCTGTGCCAGATCGTCAGCTCTCTTGATTGTCCTGCCCAGTACCCGGCGACCCCCCAGGGCCTCCGCAATCGCTTCGGTTTGCATAGTGGCCTCCTGGCTAACAATGATACGCCATCTGGCCACAAGGCGCAAGCGAGCCCAAACCCAAACCCGCTGGAGCAGGCGCGACCTCAAGCCTTCCTTCGCACACTGGTCTCGCACTCCGTCCACACCTCAATGCCCGGGATGTTAGCATTTACCCCGAAACCGTTGACCCGTGCCTGGACACGCTTCGGATCGAGTACGAGATACTCTCTTGGCACGCATTGGCAGGTGGCGCATTTCGGGTCGTCAGCCCGCTCGTGGCCGCACTCCATCCGCCACTTCGGCACTTGGCGGAAGCCAACACCGCGGACTTTCGGCGTTGTCACCGCCACCACCGGAGTCAGGACGACCACGGGCACCTGCGGCACGGAATCCGGTATAGTTGCCGTCTGCCGGACCGCGTGTTCCAGGATGAGTTCAGCGGTTTGACGATCCCCTGCGGCCTCTCGGGCTGCAGCCTCAGCAAGCGCTTCTTCCTCGAGCTTCCCCCTCGCGGCCTCGGCCTCGGCTTCCCTCCGCCTGCGATCTTCCTCTTCCAGCCTCCGGCGCAGTTCCTCGGCTTCTTGGCGCAGTCGCTCCTCCTCCCGGCGCCGGGCCTCCTCTTTGTCCTTCTGATAGCGGGCCAGGCCCTGCTTTATCGATCTCTCGCGTGCTTCGAGTGGCCCGTCGAGCGTGGCCAGCAGTCCCGTGTGAGCCTTATGGCCCTGGTGCCAGAACTCGATAAATGGCTTCAGATCAGCCTTGATCCGCTCCCGCAACTGGGCGATGGCCTTGAGCTGCTCCCCGGCCGTCGCGAATTGCTCGTCGGTCGAGACGACGGTTAGCGTCTTGGTTTCCTCCAGCTTGGTCTCAACCAAGTTTAACAGTTGACCTTTGTCGCCCTCCGCCAGTCTCAGCTCAGGCGGGCTCACCAGAGTGATAGCGGTTTCCATGGGATGTTCCTCCTTCTCTTGCGACCCTGTGTTTTCAAGGACGATGTCAGCACGGACTGGCCGCTCTACGCCGCTTCGTCGAGTTCAGACCAGGCGCCGGTGTCGATGGCCATCCCGCGGTTCATCTTCCAAACCGTGGTGATCAGTGCGGCGCGGAAGACATCCAAGTCGCTCGGGTCCTGGTAGGGCGGACTCAGCCGGGGTGAGCCGTCACGCTGGAGTTGCAGCACGGCGCGCGTGTATTTGAAGGGAGGAACTACCGGCTTTGGCAGCAGCAACTCGTAGCCGGCCGTCTGAAGTGCGAAGCCCGGATACAGCCTGTCCACACATTTCAAGTCGATGAGCCACAGGCCGCCGTTCATCGATCCGACGCGATCAACAGTGCCTCCGCAGAGTATGCCGGCGATGCGACTCACCAGCCGATGCTCGATCAGCTGGGGTTGAAAGCCTGACTCCCTCAGGAAGCGCTCGTAGGCCGCAAGGTATGGCTGGAGCTCCGGATCAACCGTTTCGAGGTCGAGACAGCCCTCGTCCAGGTACTGCGTCGCTTTGTGAACGTAATCGCCGATGACGCGCTTCCGTTCCAGAACTGCCGGGGAAACCATGGAATAGTCGGCCGCAAGGCCGGCCGAGTGGAGCACTTGAGTAACGGTGGGCACTGGCCGCCCTTGGACCAAATACAAGTGCCGCTCCGGGTCAAAGGTAAAGTCGATGTCCACAGGCTTAACCTTCCAGGAAATTGCAGAGCACGTAGTATTGGCGGTCATTTTCGTGCACCACGGCGACGCGGGCTCTGGCCGCGCAGCCTTCGCGTCTGGCAATCTCGGGTGCTATTCCGGGTTGGTTGGAGTAGACCTTGGTCGTCGACCCGTTGCGGCCCATCGTGAACACCACGTACTCGGCGCCCTTGCCGGTGCGCCGAATCGTGCTGCCTGAAGTGTCGGGCTCGAGGGGGCCCACAATGCCTTGTACAGTTGTCGTGCTGTCCTTGCCGTTACTCGCGCTCGAGGCCTGGCTGCCGGCCTGCGCGCTACCGTTCGAAGACCCGGGCGGAGCTGCCGACCCGTTTTGCACAACCGGGTGCTCCCTCCGCTGCGGCTCACGGATCGCGGGTTTGCTCGCCGGCATCCGCTGACCATTGGCAGGGGGCAACCCGCGCTGTATTTCGGGAACGCGCCCAAGCCCCCTCTGATCTTCCTCGATCCCCATTTCGCGATATTCGTCGCGAACCGCGGCCTCCACCAGCGTCATGTCCTCGCTCGACAGGCAGAGCCGCTTGGCTATTCGACGGATGGGACTCTTCTTGATCATCTCGTCCTCAAAGCGCCTCCACGGGCTCCACGCTTCGCCGGCTGACTCCGAGCACTCCTTGACCCTCTCGATCTCCTGCCGGGTCATCCACTCAAAGTCGGTGCGGCCATCCCGGAACTCCACGACCGCATACGCACCGATCCAATCGCCTCGCTTCGACGGGTCAACCAGGGGCACGTGAGAGAGCTGCCGTCCGGTGCCCAGCTGCAGTGTGAACTGGTCACCTTGGTGGACGATGGCCGCAAAGATGCTCGACACCTTCCCGGTCCGATGGGCCAAGGCAATGAAGCCGCGATAGCCGATGAGGAATTGGCACTTCAGGATGTTGTTCGCCTTCTTGTCGTGCCGGGGTACCAGGTAGGCGTGGCCCAGCTTATTGCCAAGCATTAAGCCCAGCTGGGAAGCTTCAAGAACCGCCTGGACGATGCTGAGCGGTTCGCACTGACCTAGGAACGAGTCCGCCCGCACCGTCTCGAGCGCGACATAAATCATCTTCTCGGCGTCGAGGTGCCGCGGCAGATACTTAACGATCTGCGTCCGCGACTGGACGAGCAAACCCTGGATCGTTTCCAGTGGAGCGACAGACTTGCTCATGATTTAGGTCTCCTGAACGGGTGGTGCCGGGACGCCTCGGGCAAGCCGCAGCGCACCGCAGCAGGAACCCATTTGCAAGGTTGTGAAATTTAAGAAGAGGACGAGGGCTGGGTTTCGTTCGTAAGCCTAAGGACAAGCGAACGTTAGAAAACCCTAAAATGGAATCTCACCACTATCCTGGACGTTCTCGTGTTCGAAGGGGTTATCTTCCGCCGACGCCTGAGGTGCCGCGGTACCAGCTTCTGCCTTGCCTTTTGTCCCATTGCCGTTCGAAGGTGACAGCATCCGCAAGGTCCGGGCAATGATGTCATGCGACTTGCGTTCGTTGCCCTCCCGGTCCTGCCACTTCCCGCTGCGGATGGACCCTTCGATGTAGCAGAGCCTGCCCTTGGCCAGGTACTCACCACAAATCTCTCCGAGCCTGCCAAAGGCAACGACCGAGTGCCATTCGGTATGCTGCTGGGCGTTGCCCTCTTTGTCCTTCCAGCTCTCGTTGGTGGCCAGTGAAAAGCGGCACACTGGATTGCCGGATGCCGAGTACTTAATATCGGGATCCTTGCCCAAGTTGCCAATCAGGATGACTTTATTCACGCTACTCACGGACTTTCTCCTTTCGCAAAAATTACTTTCTCGTTCGAACTCCGGCGGTCGGCTCGCTTCCGTTCGGCGGCAATGATCGCGGCTCGATTCCAGACCTGCGCCCACGTGATGGGAAGCTGTTGGTGGCATCGCTTCGGCCGCAGTGCAAGCCCCCAAGGCTCCACGAGAACCACCAGTGGCCGTTTGCCGATCAGCAGCGGTGTCTCCAGCACCAGGCGCCTCCGGCGCTCAATCAGTCGCGTCATGTCTCACCTCGGCGACACGAACTCCATTCATCAACAACTCTGCTGCGGCGCGGCAGTGCATCGTCGCCTCCTAACCGGCGCTAAACGCTTCCCAAACTTTCCTGGTTTTGAGACCGAAGCGACTTGCAAGCCTGTCATTGGGTGGGAGTGTGTAGCAAGATAAACCTCACAGCTTGTTCGCCGCTGTCCTCGGAACCGCGTGCTTTCGCATACGAGCCGATCCGCAAAGCGCGAATTGCCACTCATTCGTTGATGTGGTTGCCACTTACCCGCTTTGTCTCTTTCGCGGCAGCCGCTCAAGGAGCTCGACCAGTTGCCGACGCCAAAAGTCGGCCCCGTAGGCGGGGTCGGTAAATGCCGCGCCGCGTCCACAGGAAGCGACCTCGCAGACCCAAGAGCAATCGGGCCTCGCCAGAGAATACCGAGCAACGCTGCAAAGGCGAGTGCGTAACAGACGATCGTTGAAGCTTTCGAGCGTGAGGCCGCCGCGGCCTTACCCGCGCGAAGTTCGAGTGCAAAGGTCGAGGATGCAGCCAACTTTGCCCCAGCTGCAGCCAGTGGACCGGCGGCTACGATGGCAAACAGGGGTACATTGCGCACCGAGGTGAGCGCCAGATGCATCGAGCCCAGCACAAGGGCGCAGTGAGCCAGATGTCCCCGTAGTCCCTGCCGGAGACCAGCCGCAACGCCAAGCGGCAACAGTAATTCGAACCATTGGAGGCGAGGATTGCGGAAGTCGGGCGGGAGCCATTCCGCGACACGTGATGTCACGCTACTCGACGAGAACAAGTACGAGAGGATGTGCCCGTCAAGGCGCCACCCATACGGATTCACGAATGTAGCAGCAAAACAAGCGGTTAGTGTTAGACAGAACCAGAACGCTTCGTTCCTGCGACGCGACCGGTCCTCACCGTCCGCTGCGAACCGCCAGCGCACGACAGCCGATCCGGACCACGCACCGACCGCTAACAATCCCATCAAAAAACCCGGGTGAAGGTTCACCCACAGAATCATAAGGACGGGCGAAGCAAGCAGCAGTCGGTAATCGCCAGTGACCTCAATCTTTTCGAGCAGCAGACCGAAGACTGCGAGAAAAAGCCAGGAGAACAAATGTGGGCGTGCCAGCCAGTGGATGGTCGTCGCCGCCATCACCAGGTAGGTCACCGCGAAGGCCACGGTGGGTCCGGCGCGCAGCCGCGCCGTGCGATAGAGCACAACCGAAATCAGGCAGAGCAGCCCAAGATGGAACGCGGCAATCGCCCTGAGACCTCGCGCCTGAAATAGCACGGCATAGAGAGCATCGCTGAGCCACTCCCAGTCACACCAGGGACTCCCGGCCAAGGTAAACGAAAACAAGTCCTCGCGAGGTACCGCGTGATGACTCAAGATCCATTCACCGGCCCGAACGTGCACACCTGAATTCGGATCGACGAGCAGGCTCGACGGCCCTGCCACCTGCCAATAGAGCAGCGCCACGGGAAAAAGCAGCGCGAGCGAGCTAAGCGACGGTAGCCAGCGCAACGCCCGCCCGTCCGCCTGAACCTTGGCCTGACTCAACGATCCCCGAATAAGCGACCCAGTCGTCCGGTTCCCACTCACGAGCACCCGCTCGTCCATCCACAATTCCCGCAGCGGTAGCACGACCCGTTGCGGCTCATGATGGCGCCACAATCTCTACAAGCGGGCGCGTCGCTTTCAACGTCCGCCAAGCCGGCTTCCGTCAGGTGGGCGGGCGCCGGAGCCGGAGCCTGAACTCCGGCGCCCTGGGGGGGAGGAGACTTAGGCGGGAGAAACCTTAATTCAAGCCAGCGCGAGATATAGTCCATAATGGACGAGGCATAGCCAATTTCTTTGACGCCGGACCAACCACTAGGCTCGAACCGCATGTGGCCGAACTTGTTGCACACAACCGTCAAGGACACACCGTGTTGCAAGGCCAGCGATACGGCAATCCCGAACGAAGCCATAAGTCCGGCCACGGTCGAACCGGCCTTCGCCATCCGGATGAAGATCTCGCCCGGTTGTCCGTTTTCATAAAGCCCGACCATCAGATAACCCTCGTGCCCACCAACGGAAAAATGGTGGACGACAGCGCTGCGCTCGTCTGCCAGCCTATGACGAGTCGGCTCAGTCGTTGCTCGGGCCCGCGTGGAAGAATCGACGTTCACCGTGACAGCGCTAGGTTCACCTGCTTCTTGCATCTTTCCTCCATCGAAGAATCCGAGACTTCTCCAACCAAAGCGTCTCGGATCGGGACTTGTACTCTAGATGGACGCGTTGACAGGAGTCGCGGTGCGAGCTGACGCTTGGGGCGTCCGCCCGCACGTCGATCCGCCTTGAACGCGCGGCGTAAAAAATCATTGCCTTGCCTGGGCCACTCGCACCCAGCATGGGGAGGAGACGCCACGGAGACAATGCTCGCAAGGCAAACCTGCTTAAACTTCCCTCGACAACCTGAACACCTTACCTTGCTAAAACCCATCCTGGCGATGACATTTCTCCTCCGGCATCCTCGTCCAGCGCGCGTTACTGGATGCGATATTTCCGCACCTCTTGTTCCTCCCAGTTGTCTGGTAATTCCCCCTCCCACAGCAGACCCATTTGCATGAGGCGCCTCGCCAGAAAGTCCAACGTCTCTGGATATCTCGCCAGCCATTCTCGGCAAGCCTGCCGCACGCCGTCGGGCGTACTCGGGTCTCCCAGGAGAGTTCTCCAGACGTCCCGCAATTCCGAGTACTCCGTCTGCATACGCCAGCACTCCTGCTTTTCAAGCTCGTCCAGGCGGCGACCCACACTCAGCTCCACCAGTCTGTTCACTTCTTGCTCCAGGTGCTGGAGCTTTCTCGCGACGACTTTCGAGCAAAACCATTGCCGGGCGTTTCGTTGTTCAGGGGTCTCCTCGTGACGGCGCACCCACTGGTCCACCTTCTCCAGCCAGACGTCGAGTCCAGGGCACGCGCCTGACACGAAGCGGGAGTAAGCCAGCGCTGCGCCAACCAAACACAGCCCGGCGAAACACCACTGACCCCTCCCCGGCCCGCCTTCAAGCAAGGCACCACAGCAGACCAGCAGGAGGACAAAGATCACCCCACCTACCAGTGCTTCTCCCCGCGTGCGGGCCTCGGGTGTGACTCTCACCGCTTGCGCTCTCCGGTATCAGAGCAAGACTGCTCGCTAAAGTTAGAGATCCCCTCGTGCTCGTCGCCATTACGGCCAGCCTGCCCAAATCCGACCACAAGCCCGGATGAAGTAAGCGTCTCCATGAACGCGGCGAGTTCTCTCACTGTACCTCTCAGAGTGAGGCACAACACGATTTCCAATTGCACATCGCCCACGGCCGTCATC
>DATJYJ010000432.1:0-3587 GCA_035578025.1 Verrucomicrobiia bacterium | reverse complement strand
CCTCGCCTCCGGAATCTGGCCAAATCGATCCGCGAAGCCATGGGCGTTTCCCAATTCACCTATTCGCCGAGAGCGCCGGAATAGCGTGCAGATCAGTGGAATAGGCGTTACCCGTCAACTGGCTTTTGGCTGCCACCCCGGACCGATGACCGGAAGCCGCTTGTGTCGGTAAACGCTGCGCGACTACCCGTGGTTAACTGGCCTCTCTGAGAATCTCCAGGCTCCGGTTGGCTGACAACCCTTCCGAATGCGCCCAATCCACGGTGAAGGATAGCGTTTCTTTCGTCCTCTTGGTCGAGGCTGCGCCCGTCAGTCTGCCTAGTCACCCTAGAGTACACATTCCCTGTAGTCGCCCGAAGTGCTTGCTAACCATCCAGGGGAGTAGGACGTCTACATGGTAGGATGTAGAATATCCACATGGTCAGGAAGCCGCCCGTATATCGCAACCGGATTGAATTGCTGCAAGGCACGCTCGACCTGCTCATCCTGCAGACCCTGCAATGGGGGCCGCGGCATGGCTATGGAATCAGCCAGGCCATCCGCGCCGGCTCGGGCGATGTCTTGCGGGCAGACACGGGGTCGCTCTACCCCGCGCTGCATCGTCTGGAACGAGCCAAATGGATCGCCGCCGAATGGAAGAAGTCGGAGAACCAGCAGCGCGTGAAGGTCTACCGGCTCACCGCGGCCGGCAGGAAGCAGTTGCTGTCGGAACGCTCCCGCTGGGAGCAATTGGTGCAAGCCATGGGAGGAGTTCTGGGCCATGAGCCATCGTGACCGCCGCTTGAGGGAAGAAATCGAGAGCCATTTGCGCATGGCCATCTGCGACCGTATGGAGCGCGGGGAGTCCGCCGCCGAGGCCGAGGCGAATGCCCGCCGCGAGTTCGGTAACCAGGGGCTGGTCGAAGAGGTCACGCGCGAAATGTGGTCCTGGATCTGGCTGGAGCAGCTCTGGCGCGACGTCCGCTACGGCCTTCGGGGGATGCGCCGCAATCCGGGATTCACGGCGGTTGCGGTCCTCGCCCTGGCGCTGGGCATCGGCGCGAATTCGGCGATCTTCACGGCAGTGGATGCGATTCTACTGCGTCCGCTGGGCTATCGCGACCCGGAACGCCTGGTAGTGATTCTGAACCACGGACGCGGACCGGTTGCACCGGCGAATTTTGTGGATTGGAAAGCGCAAAGCCGCTCCTTCGACAACATGGGCGCGGCCGAATACTGGACGCCCGATTTCACCGGCTCGGATCGTCCGGAAAAGCTGTGGGCGTTGCGCGTCAGCGCGGACGTTCTGCCCCTGCTGGGCGTGCCTCCGGCGCTGGGACGCTTCTTCACGCCGGCCGAGGATCAACCGGGGCACGAGTTCGAGGCGGTTCTGGCCTACAGCCTGTGGCAACGGCAATTCGGCGGGGATAAAGACGTGCTGGGCCGCCGCATCCAACTCGACAACCGCAACTATACGGTAGTGGGAGTGATGCCGGCCGGATTCCGGTTCGCGCCCTTCTGGGCGACACACGCTGAACTGTGGGCACCGCTCGCCCTGGGACCGCGCGCCTCGAAGCGCGGCGGGAACAGTTTGCGCGTGTTCGCGCGCCTGAAGGCCGATGTAACGCTGGAGCAAGCTCGCGCGGAGTTCTCGGCCATCACGGCGGGGCTGGAACGGCAGTATCCGGGCACCAACCGCGACCAGCGGATCGTTCCGCTAAAGGAAAAGGTGGTCGGGGACATTCGTCCGGCGCTGCTGACGCTACTCTGCGCGGTCGGATTCGTGTTGTTGATCGCCTGCGCGAACGTGGCGCATCTGCTTTTGGCGCGTGCCGCGGCACGCACTCACGAAGTGGCGGTGCGAGCTGCGCTGGGTGCCGGACGGTCTCGCCTGGTTCGCCAATTCGTGGCGGAGAGCCTTACGATGGCTATGCTGAGCGGCGCCGTGGGACTGCTGCTGGCCTGTTGGGGGGTGCGCGCCATGGTGCGCTTCGGTCCGGCGGGCATTCCCCGCCTGGAGACGCTGACGCTCGACTGGCGCGTGGCCGGCGTGACGCTGGCTGTTTCGCTCGCGACTGGAATCGTTTTCGGGCTGGCGCCCGCGCTGCATGCGTCCGGACTGGATTCCGCCGAAGGGTTGAAGGAGGGCGGCCGGTCGAGCAGCGGAGCCGCGCGGCAGCGGGTGCGCGGATTGCTGGTGATCTCCGAGTTCGCGCTGTCGCTGATGTTGCTCATCGGCGCGGGATTGATGCTGCGCAGTTTTGTGGCACTCCAGGCGATCGACCCAGGGTTTCGGCCAGACCATCTGCTCACCATGGTGCTCTCGGTGGGAGGGTCGCAGGAGGCTGCGTCCGGGCGGGCGCAGGAGTTCTATCAGAGCGCGCTCGAACGCGTGCGCGGCATACCCGGGGTCGCTTCGGCGGGCATGACCAACCATCTGCCCATTGCGGGAGATCTCTGGGGGTTCCCGTTCTGGATCGACGGCCGTCCCGTGCCGCATCCCGGCGAAGAACCCGACGGGGCTTTTCGGCTGGCACTGCCGGGTTACCTGGAAACCATGAAGATACCCATTCTGGGCGGCCGCGGTTTCGAGGCCGGGGACACGGCAGCGGCGCCCGGCGTGGTGGTGATCAACGAGTACATGGCCCAGAGATACTGGCCGGGCGAGAACGCCATTGGCAAGCGCATCACGCTGGACAGTCCCTCCTCGTCAAAGCTGCCCGCGTGGCTCACGGTAGTTGGTATCACGAAGAATGCCGTGCGCTCCGATTGGGCCGCGCCTCCGGAAGAGGAATTCTTCCTGCCTTATTTGCAGCACCCCGAGACTATGGGCCACTACATGACGCTGGTGGTGCGCACGAAAAGGGATCCGGCCGCCATGGCGCCGGCCGTCGAGAGCGCCATCTGGCAGATCGACCGGAATGTGACGATTTCCGAAGTGCAGACCATGAACGCGGTGGTCGAGGGTGCCAATGCCGAGGCGCGATTCAACATGGCGTTGCTGGCGGTGTTTGCAGCGGTGGCGACCGTGCTCTCGGCGGTAGGAATTGGCGGTGTCATGAGCTACGCCGCGCAGCGGCGGCGCCGGGAGATCGGCATTCGCCTGGCATTGGGCGCACGCCGCGCGGAGATTCTCCAATTGATCACTGGCGAAGGAATGGTTCTGGCACTCTGCGGCACGTCGGCCGGAATTGCCGGCGCCTTGGCACTTGCGCGCCTCATGGCCAAGCTTCTATATGGCGTACCGCCCGTCGATCTGCTGACGTTTATCACCGTGCCTCTGTTGCTGACTACCGTTGCGCTTGCCGCCTGTCTGGTCCCGGCGTTCCGCGCCGCACGCATCTCGCCCGTGGCGGCGCTACGTCAGGAGTAGGGGGGCTCCTTCCGGGGGCCATCGCGGCTCTCCCCCGCCCGGATCAGGCTACTCGCGCGTTAGCTCCCGACACATCGGAATCGGTCCTCCCTAACGCAGTGGCGAGCCTTCTGAATGCTCCGGCCCGGATGCAGTATCGGTCTCGCCTTGGCGACAAGGGACGTTGCGGGCCCAACTTCCAGATGCCGACAAGCCACTGAGACCACTCCCTACAGCGTATTCAGAAAAGCAATCA
>DATJYJ010000431.1:0-3131 GCA_035578025.1 Verrucomicrobiia bacterium | reverse complement strand
AGGTGATCGTCCATCCAGAGCTTGACGATGTCGACGCCCTTTTTGGCCAGCACTTCGACGGCGGCGTCCGCCTCGGCCGGAGTGGCCACGGCGGGAGTCACGCCCTCCATGCCGCCGTAGCCGCCGCGGAAGATCAGACCTTGCCCGGCGGTATAGACGCGGGCCACGGCCGGCCTTCCGGCCCGCTGTTCTTCGCGGATTTTGAAGATGAGATCCTGGTCGGTTCCGAGACTGAGGACAGTGGTGACGCCATAGGAGGCGTAGGTCGCGAGGTTCTTTTGGACGCTTTCCCGGGTGTAGAACTTCGCATCCTGACGCAGGTCGATCGTATTTCCGACGTGTCCGTGAAGATTGACGATTCCGGGCATCACGAACCGGCCCGAAAGATCGACGGTCTCAGCGCCTGCCGGCGGCTTGAGCCGGGCGGCGGGTCCGACCCACGTGATGCGGCCGTTATCGACGATCATGGCGGCCGGGTTTAAGGGCGTCCGGCCGGTGCCATCGATCAGCGTGAAGTTTTTCAGAACTTTGACTTCGCCAGGGACGGAGGGCGGGAACAAGAGTCCGAAGGCGACGGCTACCGCATACGATCTGTATCGGGGCATAGTGTTCCAGAAACATATCATTGCCGGGCTCGACGCGCAAACGGTTTTCCATTAGACTGTTGGCCAGCTTTCGCACCGTGAGGGAGGACTGCCATGACAGAAACGACGAAGCGAATGCCGCTCGCCTGCCTATGCCTGGGGTTAACACTGGCTGGAACCACGACGGCGCAAGGGCCCGCGCCGAAGAGGATCAATCGCGCGATCGAACTTCTCGAACAGGGCCAGCCCATCTATTACACCGGCTCGCATTCGGGCACTGCCGGCACGTTCGAGCAAGGCGTGAAAGACGCGCAGACCTACGCCGACTACATCAGCTACGACATGGAGCACGCTCCGTTCGACGTGAAGGGGCTGGCGGAATACATGCGCGGGCTGGTGAAGGGCGGTCCCACAAAGAGCGGCCATCGCACCCCGGCCGTCATCGTGAACGTGCCGGTCACGGGCATCGACGAAGCGTCTGTGCGAGCCAACGCGTGGATGTTCGCACAGGTGCTGGCCACGGGTGTTCACGGGGTACTGCTGTGCCACGCGGATTCTCCGGCCGCGGTCAGAGCGTTCCTGGAAGCGGTGCGGTTTCCGATTCACAAACAAGGCGTGGATCAGGGGCTCAACGAAGGGCGGCGGGGAGTGCACGGGGTGCCTACCGCCGCCAACATCTGGGGCATTTCGGGGGACGAGTACCTCGACAGGGCGGACGCGTGGCCGCTGAACCCCAAGGGCGAGCTGCTGCTCGGCGTGAAACTCGAGGACAAGTATGCGCTGGGCAACGCCGAGGAGATTCTGAAAATCCCGGGGGTGGCGTTCGCGGAATGGGGCCCGGGCGACATGGCGCTTTCGCTGGGGGTGCGCGCGAGCGGTCAAGCCGCGGTCAAGGATCCGGCGATGCAAGCGGCGCGAGCCAGAGTCCTTGCCGCCTGCAAGGCGAACAAGAGGTTCTTCCTGAACTCGTTCGGGCCTAACGACGTGATCGAGATGATCAAGGAAGGCGTCATGATCGGGCCAGCCAGCCGGGAGACGGCGGAAATCGGGCGCGGGTACACGAAGCGGGAGATGCCGTGGTGACGATGCAGGAGGTCCGGCCTGTCACACCAGGCGTTCACTCCGACCCGATGGGCTCTGCGATCTCTTCGGGGGTGGCAACGAGCTCCTTGTGCGCTTCGAGGTAGCGGACGCAGGCGTTCCAGCGGAGGACGCAATCGTCGTTGCCTTCGGGGCGATGGCTTTCGGCCTTTTCAAACAGCTCCAAGGCATTGACGAGCCAATCGTAGGCGTAGCGGTGAGCACTGTGGCCGCTCCCGCTGTGGCGCTCTTTGGCCCGGCGCTCCCAGGCGATGCCGGCGTAGTAGGCGCGGTCGTAGGGCGACTCCAGGCGCTCCGCGACGGCCAGCGCCGCGGCAAATGCGCCGGAATTGTAGGAAAACTGATCGGTCAGTGAGAGCAGCAGACTGACCAGGGCCTCGCGGTTGCCGGGTTCGATTTCCAGGATGTCGCGGCAGATGCTTTCCGCTTCACCCGGCTCGTTGAGCAGGCGGTAGCGCTCGGCCTTGGCCAGAGCGCCGGCGATGCTGGAGTGAGAGATCGGCTTTATGGCGAACATGGGGCCTCCTTCTTACAGGATGTGCAGCAGTTTCTTGAACGGGTCAAAGAACTCATCGACTACCCGCTCTTTGAGCGGGATGATGGCGTTCTCGGTAATGGTGATGAACTCGGGACAGACCTGGCGGCAGCAGGTGGTGATGTTGCAGTAACCGATGTTGTGTTTGTCCTTGAGGTCTTTGAGACGGTCTTCGGAATCGAGCGGGTGCATTTCGAGCGCCGCGGCGTAGACGAAGAACCGCGGGCCGATGAACTGGTCGTGCTTGCGATGCTCGCGCAGGACGTGGCAGACATCCTGGCAGAGGAAACATTCGATGCACTTGCGGAACTCCTGCACGCGGTCCACGTCGGCCTGCTGCATGCGCCAGGTGCCGTCGGAGTCGTCCGGCAAGTGGGGGCGGAAGGGCTTGATGGTTTTTTTGACGCGGAAGTTCCAGGAGACGTCGGTGACCAGGTCGCGGATGGAGGGGAAGGTGTGCATGGGCTCGAGGACCACGGGCATATCCAGGTTCAACTGGCTGAGGCGCGTCATGCACATGAGCCTGGGCACGCCGTTGATCTCGGCGGAGCAGGAGCCGCACTTGCCGGCTTTGCAGTTCCAGCGCACGGCGAGATCGGGCGCCTGGCCGGCCTGAATACGGTGAACGGCGTCGAGCACCACCATGCCTTCATCCACGGGCGTGACGAAATCCTGGAACGAACCACCTCCGGAATCGCCGCGCCAGATGCGGAACATCGCCTGTTTCGCCGTCATTTCATCTCCTCGATAATCTTTTTCAACTCGTCGGGCAATGGCGGGATGGGCCGCTTTTCCACCAGCATTTCGCCATCCGCGCCGCGGCGGACGACGATGCTGTGCTTTGCCCACTCGGGGTCCTTGTTGGGGAAGTCTTCCCGGAACTGGGCGCCGCGGCTTTCCTGGCGCAGGAG
>DATJYJ010000430.1:0-5591 GCA_035578025.1 Verrucomicrobiia bacterium | reverse complement strand
CCATACCTGGATTCACGTGGAGGTCACGAAGGATGACGGAACCAAGGAAGTGTGGATGGTCGAGGGCGGCAGCCCCAACACACTTCTCCGCCGCGGAGCCAACAAGAACACGTTTCCGGTGGGAACCGACGTGGTGGTGGACGGCTACCAGGCGCGCGATCATTCCGAGAAGCGGGCGAACGCGCGCAACGTGACGTTCCCCGACGGCCGCAAGCTGTTCCTCGGTTCGACTGGAACGGGCGCTCCAGACCCCGATTCATTCCCTACCGGGAAGGTGACCACGCCGAACAAGTGAGTTCGGGACTATTGCGCACCCTGGTGATCGGGCGCCTTCCTCCTGTTCTCGACGTAGCTCTCCCAGAAATCCAGCTCCGTCTTGTGTGGCAGCGGCACTGCCTCGACCTTGTCGCCGAAGCCCATGAGGAGATCCTTGGCCGGATCGAAGACCGGCCACGCCGGCAGTCCTTTGCCGTTCGGGTCCCCGGTAGTTGCGAAATTCACCCAGTACGAGGACATGATTTCGGCAAGCTGGTGGTCCATTTCTCCCCACGCCCGGCCCGGCCGGTGCGTGTTGTGAAAAACGTAGGCGATCTCCGCGCTGTGAAAAGCTCCCATGCGTGCTGCCAAGGGTCCTGGCGGCACATGGCTGAAGAAGTAGAGATAGACCTTCGATTTGCCGGTCTTGGTCTGCATCCGGGCCCACGTTCGCATCTCCCAGCCGAATACCTGGTCGCGCATGCTGGCAGCCGACGCCCGCCAGGCCTCGGCGTCGGATTCCGCCGGGTAGAGTTTCAGGTACACGTCCGCGGCGGGCCCGAACCGCTGCCGTGCTTGGTCCTTCATCGATTGCAGGGTCGTCGCAGCGGGCGTAAACATGGTGCCCTCGTCGGCATTCGACCCGATCAGCAGCGGGACGTCCGCCTGCTTGCCCTTGGCGTAGATGGTGTAAACATCCTCCGGCAGGCACCAGCCGTCTACTACTGGTCCTGAGTAACCGCCGTTGGGTCCGACGAACGAGGCTCCCAGTTCAGACTGGAGCGTTTCGGCGGACTTGGCGCGCAGGCTGGCGAGCGCACCGAGTTTCGCTCCCTCCTGTTCGGCTTGCGCCAGGCTCTTCATCGGTTCGAACTGCCCGCCGCTTTCGCCGATGACGCGGTGGAACAGGCCGCGCGCCAGCGGACTGGCCGCCAGCAGGTTGGTGCTCCACGATCCGGCGGATTCGCCGAAGATGGTGACGCGCTGAGGATCGCCGCCAAATCCCGCGACGTTCTTCTGCACCCATTGCAGCGCGGCGATTTGATCGAGCAGGCCGTAGTTGCTGGCCCCCCGGCGATCGGATTCCTTGGTCAGCTCAGGGAGCGCGAAGAAACCGAAGACGCCCAGGCGGTAGTTGATCGTCACCACCACCACGCCCTTCCTGGCCAGTTGTTCGCCGTCGTAGATCGACCCGGCGCCGGCAGTAAGCGCGCCGCCGTGGATCCAGACCATCACCGGAAGCTTGTCATTCGCGGTCTTGGCCGCAGTGTAGATGTTCAGGTACAGGCAGTCTTCGCTCATCGGCCGGGGCTCTGGGCCGATACCGGCCGCATTCGGCCGCCGCTGCATGCAGATCGCGGAGAATTCGGAGGCATTGCGAACGCCGGTCCATTTCGGGGCTGGCTTCGGCGCGCGCCATCGGAGGTCCGCAAGCGGGGCTTCCGCGAAGGGCACTCCTTTGAAGACGCGGACTTCGGGTGCGGCGCCGGCAACGCCGGAGAGCATGCCCTGCTCAACGCGAACCGGCTCGGTAATGGCAGCCTGGAGCCGAAGCACCAGGCTGAAGAGCAGAAGGCGCGACATGGTTTTCGTCATATGTTTTACAGTGCCGGGCGGGGAGCCGGCTGGGTCCGCACGATCACATCCTGCGGTTTCACACCGGCATCCACCACCACAGAGAAGAATCCCATCAGTCGCTCAGCCGCCGCTCGTTCTGAAAGTGGCCGTACCTGGAGTCCGTGAACCAGGGCGGCATTTTCTTCGAGAGCACCGCCGCCTTGATTGCCTTCGCCCACGGACGGGTCTCCTGGTAAGTCATGAACGACATCGGAGCCACTTCGCCGGGGCGATGGCAACTCTGGCAGTTCTTCTGCAACACAGGCAGCACATCTTTGTCGAAGCTGGCCCCGCCGGCGAGCCCCATACAAGTCAATCCGAATATCAGCAGACGCATGCGTCCTCCTCCACTACTTCCCGAATGCAAGCAGCACATTCCCCGGCAGTCCCTGCCACATCCCATAGCCGGAGTTGGTGAACACCATTCCATTGGCAACCACGGGACCGGCGGAGTCGAGCGAGCCGCCCTTCCCGGCCACGCCGTTCACGGTGTCGTAGTCGCGCGCGGTATCGAAGTCCCAGACGATCTCGCCGCTCTTGGCGGAATATGCCCGCAGATGGCCGTCCACCGAGCCGGAGAAAACCACTCCCGGTATCGATGAGATCGCGGCGGACTGCGCGCTGTTGCAGCCCTTGGCGCCGGCCGTGCAGTGCAGCTCCGGCGGAGGCGTCGTCCAGATCTTCTCGCCGCTGGAGAGTCTGACCGCGTGCAACCCGCCCGGGCGGCCCTGCGGGGCGATTACGTCCGAAACCGCCACGTAGGCGTTCTCCAGGTCGGCGGTGGGACCCCACTCGATTCCGCCCAGCGCGCTGCCCTGACCCACGCGAGTCTGCCAGAGAACCTTGCCTCGCTGGTCGGGGTCGAGTCCCCACACGACGCCCGATTTCTGCCCGCACACCAGAACGCGCTTCCCGCCAGGGAGCTCGCGCAGGATCGGCGAAGATCCGAAATCGAAATCGGGGCCCTTCTCCTCCGGACAGTTGGTGCCGCGCATGCATCCCATGGTGAAGTTGTCTTTGGGCGTCACCTGGCTCGACCACAGGAGGCTGCCGGTCGCGAGATCGAACGCCAGGATCGCGTCGGTGGTGTGAGTCTCGACGTCGGTATAAGAATTTCCCGTTCCGGCATAGATCACTTTTCTCTTCACGTCGATGGTGGGCGCCGACCAGATCGCTGCGCCCGCAGGTCCCCACAGTTGCGTTCCCGTTGCGCTCTTCTTGATCGGCTTGGCCGGGTCCGGCACGGAGTACGTCTTCCAGATCTGCTTGCCCGTGGCGCCGTCCAGTGCGACGATGCTGCCGCGGAACTTGCAGCACTCGTACGCCGGCGACATCGCGGAAGCCTCTTCGATCGACGATACCGGGACGTACAACCGGCCGTCGTAGAATGCCGGCGCACCGGTGATCCGCGATGAAGGGTGATCTTCGACCTTCACTTTCCAGAGCAACTGTCCGGTTGCGGCGTCGAGGCCGTAGGCATTGGAATGCACGTCGCCGAAATAGGCGATCGTCTTGGCGCCAGCCTTCCCTATCGCGACGGCAGTGCGCACGGTGGCCTCGGCATCGTACTGCCAGTAGATGCAGCCGGTCGCGGCATCGAGCGACACGATTGCACCGCTCGCACTGCCGGTGAATATGCGCCCTCCGACCACGGCAGGCTGCGCGGAGCGCGAAGTGTCACCCTGGAATGCGAAGGCCCACTTGAGCTTCAAGCCCGGAACCTCGGCGGCACTGAGTCCCGGCTTCGGTTGATAACGGGTATTGGCCAGATCGGCGCTCCATCCGTTCCAGTCGCTGTCGCTCATAGAGAGCGAGCCAGGGGTCGCCGAGCATTTGCCGGAGCCGGTGGCCGCAACTTTGCCAAACTCCTTTCCGGTGACGAAGCGTGCGATGGCGCGACCCTCGTCGGCGCTCAAGCCGGCTGACTGTACAGCCATCGCACCGCCGAACATCGCCTGGTAAATCGCTTCCGGCGTGCGTCCGCTCAGCTCCTGGCGCGAAGGCATGCGTGGCTGCGGCTTGCCATCGTGGCACGTGCCGCAGCGCTGCTTGTAGAGCGCCTCCCCGTCGGGTGCGGCGGCATGAGCCGCGATTACGCAAATGAGCGCAGGTAAGAGTGTCTGTCGGAACATATTCGAGTCGGCCCCTTCAGTGGGATTCTCCGCGCGCCGGTTTCACCGAAACTTTCACCTGGGCGTTCGACCAGCAACACTGGAAGCCTCGGCCGCCGTCGCCGGACCAGTCGTTGGCCACCACGCGGAGAATGTACTCGCCCGGTTCGCTGAAGGTGGCGGAGGTGGTCGCCTTCCCCGTGAATTTGGTCGAGGGCGGCGCGTCGAAATCGGCCTTCTCCACCGGCGGCCGCGCGTTCGCGAAGGTGACCGTGCCCGGCCCGCGGAATTTGCTCCAGGACAGTGCGACCGCTGGCGTTCTCGGACGCGCGCCCGCCAGCGGAGCGGTCGCGTCGTCGGCAACCCATACGGTCAGGTCGGCTGCTTCCGCCAGCGTAGCCGTCAGGGATTTGGCTTTGCCCGCGGGACCTTGTATCCATGGCCCGCTCGCCGAGAATCCGATGAAGGGCGGAGCATTCCCGCTGGCCTCGCGGAACGGTTCGACCTCCCAGAGCGGATTCAGGCTCAGGGGAATCGCGGTCGTCTTGCCGTTGATGGTGAGCGTCCACGTCAGCTTCTTGTCGCCGAAATCCTTCGGCACGCGAATCGTAAAGACGCCCCACTGCCGCCCTGGGAGAAAATGCGTCGGCTGACCATGGTCCGGCCCGCCCGGCTCGATCCGGTTATCCGGACCGATCGGGATTTCCATTTCCTGTTTGAGATTGCGGTTGTAGTACCCCAGCAGAAGGTTGAAGCTGCCGTCAGAGTTCGGGAACCAGCCTTCAAACGCTCCGGTGATGCTTTGCCCGAAATCGTGAGACGGCTCGAAGGGCAGCGCCTGCGCCTCGAGCCGGGCGCAGCTCGACAACACGATTGCCATCCATCGGAGTGCCGATACGACGCGGCGAGGAGGCATCTGGGATTGCCTACTGCTGCGTCCCGGCGATTGCGGGGCGCCTCGGCCTATGCGCGGCCAGCCATGCGGCGTAATCCGCGTCGCTGATGTAGGTCACGTTGACCCAGGCATGCGCCATCTCGTCCACGGTGCGATCGCCAAACCCCACCCACTGATCCGGGTCGGGATTATTCGGGTTCGCGCGCGTGTTGTCGTGCCAGGCGGTGACATGGATCAGCGTCCCCTTCGGCAGCACGGGAGCCGCGTTCTCCGCATAGATGTAATTGTTCATCCAGTTGAAGTTGAAGTGATCCACGTAGCTCAGCATCTGGGTCGTGCCATCGGGAAGGATGGCCTCCATGGACATCGCCTTGCCCCGCAGGTGCATGTGCGGCTGGAAATTTTCCAGCCGCGCCGGTTGGCGCAGCAAATGATATCCCTGGCTCTGAGAAATCGAATTCGGCGGAATGTCGATGCCCGAGCCGAAGCTCGAAGTGGCGCTAAAGAGCGTCAGGTAAGTTCGGTACTTGGGTGTCTCACCCTTGGGATACAGGTACACTGCCAGCTCGGCGTGATCGCGGATCTCCTCGCCGACGGCGTGAAGGTGCAGTTCCCACCAGATGTGCGAGCCGGGAAGAAGCAGCTTGCCGCAGTTCGGACGGTAGATATCGAAATTCTTGCCGATCGCCCACTCCATCAGCAGACCCGCGTTG
>DATJYJ010000429.1:0-15697 GCA_035578025.1 Verrucomicrobiia bacterium | reverse complement strand
TTCCGCTCCTTCTCCCGCGGCCGCAGCCTCACTTCGATCGTGGTCCTCACCATCGCCCTCGGCGTCGGCGTTAATACTGCCCTCGTCAGCCTCGTGAACGCCCTCCACCGCCCGCTTCCCGTCCCGAACGCCTCGCGGCTCTATACACTCGCCACCCTCCACTCCGCGTCCGCCGCGGGGAGCGAGGGCATGGAATACCGCTTCACCTATCCCGCCCTCTCCGACTTCCGTTCTCAATCCCGCTCCTTCACCCACATCCTCGCCTTCCAATTCGGCCAGGGCGGACTCTCCGACGGCCGGCAGCCCACCCACTTCTTCTTCAGCTACGTCTCCGGCAACTACTTCACCGCCCTCGGCGTGCCACCCGCCATCGGCCGCGTCTTCTCCCCCGGCGAAGGCGAAGCCCTCAACGTTCCCGTCTCCATCGTCCTGAGCTATTCCTACTGGCAGCGCCGCTTCGGCGGCGATGTTTCCGTCGTGGGCCGCCAGGTCCGCATCGACGGCGCCCCCGCCACCATCGCCGGCGTTTCCGCTCCCGGCTTCCACGGCACCTACGCCAACACCGATATCGACGCCTTCGTCCCCCTCTCGCTCCTCGCCCGCACCGAAAACGGCCGGCTCCACAATTTCTTCCACGATCGCGCCAATCCCCGCCTCACCCTCATGGGCATCCTCGCCCCCGGCGTCCCGCTCTCCGCCGCCCGCGCCGAGGCCTCGCTCATTGCCGCCCGCCTCGAGCGCCAGTACCCCGCCACCGATAGCGGCATCCGCGTCTGGATCATCCCCGAGCCCTGGTCCCGCCCCGTGCCCATCCCATCCATGGTCAACTCCGCGCCATTCGTCGCCGGGTTCTTCCTCCTGCTGGGCGTCCTCGTTCTTGTCCTCGCCTGCATGAACGTCGGCAACATCCTCCTGGTGCGCGCCGCCGCCCGCGAACGCGAAATGGCCGTTCGCGCCGCGCTCGGTTCCGGGCGCGCCCGCCTCGTCCGCCAGGTCCTTGCCGAAACCATCGCCCTCGCCCTCTTGGGCGGCATCGCCGGCATCCTCCTCGGTTCGTGGGCCGCCGATGCGATCTCCACCATCCCCATCTCCAGAGAACTCCCCGCTTCCCTCGACCTCACCTTCGACTGGCCCGTCTTCGCCTACGCCCTCGCCGTCACGCTCCTCGCCGGTATCGGCGCCGGCCTCTACCCTGCCTTCGCCGCCTCCCGCGCCGACATCTCCGCCGTCCTCCACGAGGCCGGCCGCTCCGATACCGCCGCCCGAGGCTCCCGCAGGCTCCGCAACGCCCTGATCGTCGTGCAGGTCGCCGGCTCCCTCACCCTGTTAATCGTCGCCGGCATCTTCGTCCGCAGCCTCTCCGCCATGCGCAGCATGGATATCGGCTTCAACCCCCGCCACCTCGCCACCCTCACCCTCGACACCGCCTACACCGGCTACGACCAGCCGCGCACCACCGCCTTCTATCGGGAACTCGAACGCCGCGTCCGCGGCCTCCCGTCGGTCGCTTCGGTCGCGCTCTCCTTCAGTCCCCCCGTCGGCTACACTCGCGAAGCCGATGCCGTCGCCGTCGAAGGCCGTGCGCCCGCATCCATCCACGACCTGCCTCTCATCTTCTGCAACAGCGTCACCCCCGATTATTTCCGGACTCTCGACATGCCCCTCCTTCGCGGCCGGGCCTTCCGCGAATCCGACGACGAATCCGCCCCCCGCGTCGCTGTCGTCAACCAGACCATGGCGCACAACCTCTGGCCGGGACAGGACCCCGTCGGCAAGCGTTTCCATCTCCGCCGCACCGGCGATGCCTGGTGGCAGGTGGTAGGCGTTGCGCGCGACAGTAAGTACCTCACCCTGTTCGAGCCGCCCCTGCCGTTCTTCTACGTCCCCGCCGCCCAGCAGTTCTACACGCGCCGCTGCCTGCAGGTCCGCGCCACCATCCCGCCCGAAGCCCTGCTCCCGCGCCTCGAAGCCGAGATCCGCAATCTCGACCCCGACATGCCCGTCGCCGAAGCCGAGCCCATGGAGTCCGCCCTGAACGGCATGTCGGGCTATTGGGGTTACCGTCTTGCCGCATACCTCAGCGCCAGCATGGGGCTGGTGGGCCTCGTCCTTGCCGCCCTCGGCGTCTACGGCGTACTTTCCTACGCCGCTGCCAGCCGCGCCCGCGAAATCGGCATCCGCATGGCCCTCGGCGCGTCCCACGCCGACATTCTCCGCTTGGTCCTCGGCCAGGGCTTCACCCTGATCTCGATCGGTGTTGCCATCGGCCTTCTTCTCGCAGCAGCCCTGGCCCGCGCCATGGCGAAAGCTATCGCCATCGCGTCCACCCCGGCCCCCTTCATCGCCGCCACGGCATTCCTCGCCGCCGTGGCTTTCGTGGCCAGCTATCTCCCCGCGCGGCGAGTCCTGAAACTCGACCCCAGCCAATCCCTTCATCACGAATGACCGGGTCCACGGTTCGCGAGAACTATATCCCGACCTCTGTCAGAACCTTGCGATACCGGCGCTCGCCTCGAACAGGATCCAGGCGACAGTCTTGTTTCAAAGCCGATAGAGCCCAGTCGCGATTCGCGCAGGCTTGCTCGAGGCAGTCCAGAGCACGATCTTTATCTCCCAGCGCGGCATGGATCTGAGCTATGGCAACTAATGACACATCCTGCCGCCCTGCCGGTAATCGCAAGCGGCCAAGCATTCTGCCCGCGCTGTCCTTCCTGCCGGCGGCGGCGTCGAGATACGCCAGTTCCGCCAGCAGGCCCGCTTGTGGCGCGTTGTATAGCAGCGTCGCGCGGCGATAGCAACGCCTGGCCTGGCCGTATTCGCCAAGCGCAGTCAAGGCCCTCCCTAATGCCCGATGGAGTAACCAGCAGTGCGGGTGAAGTTGAAGCGCCTTCCGGCTCACGGCCACGCATCCCGAAAAGTCGCGCGCCAGAAAATGCGCCTCGGCCAGGAACCTCCAGAGGAACGGAGACAAAGGGCACGCTGCATTGGCCCACCCCAGCCGCTGAAGACCCTTCTCCTGTTCACCCCGCTCCACCAGGTAGCAGCCTTGCCATGCCCCCACAAGGTACCTGGTCTCGTCATGGATGGCGAGGTCGAGTGCGTGCTGCAATTCGTCGTGCGCCCTCTCCCACTGCCAATGCCCCAGGCCAAACAGCCTGGAGCGGCTCAAGTGGACGTCGCTGCACGCGGGATCGATCTGGTTTGCTTCCTCCAACAACGCCTGCGCACGCGGCACCGCCTGATTTCTGCTCAGATCGCCCAGGACAAGACGGAACAGTAGCGTGTTCGCCAGCCCGGCTTTCGCCCTCGCGTTGCGCGGCTCGATTTTGAGGCATTCGCGGTATTCCGCTGCCGCGCGGTTGCAACCGCCGGCAGTCTGCTGCTGAAGATAGTGGCCGGCCGTGCTGCAGCGGTCGCGCTGCGGAGTCGCGGAAGCGCCCGTGTCGCTTTCATGCATCGAATCGAGAGGCGCGGCAAAACGGTAGCCGCGTTTGGGGATGGTCTCGATGTACTCAGCCCTGGTGGCGCCTGCTCCGAGCGCTCTCCGAAGGGCAAAGATATGAACTGAAAGATTTCCCTCCTCGACTACGGCTTCTGGCCAGACGATGTTCAGCAGGTCGTCCTTCGAGACCACTCGACCCGCGTTCCCCACCAGCACCGCAAGAACTTGCAAGGCCTTCGGCGAAAGTTCCAGTGCCCGCGATCCTCGCGTGAGCAGAGGAGCCTCCGGGTCAAACTGAAAATCGCCGAACCGCACGATCGTTCGAAACCGCATGATGGCGCCCTCATTATTATGCTCTAGTCCCGCGGAGCAGTTGGCTTAAGAACTTGTTAAAGACGCCGTTCCGCGTTTCCGCGTACACTCGACCAGTCGGCTTACAAATCATGAATCGCATCCTCATCATCGGCGGCACGGGCAACATCGGCCGGGAGGTCGTCACTCAATTGACGGCAACACGCGCGCACGTCCGCGCGCTCGTGCGCAACCCGGACGCGGCTCGTTTGCCGCCACAGGTCGAAGTGATGCGGGCAGATCTCACCTGTCCCGATACGCTGGACCCATGCCTTTCCGGCATCGATACCGTATTTCTGGTGTGGACCGCCCCGCCGGCCGCCGTTGCGCCCGCCATCGAGCGAATCGCGAAACACGCGCGGCGCATCGTATTTCTCTCGGCGCCCCTCAAAACGCCGCACCCCTTCTTCCAGCAGCCCAATCCGTCCCGGCTACTCGCCGAGCATATCGAGCGGACGATCGAGGCCTCTGGACTCGAATGGACCCATTTGCGGCCGGGAATGTTCGCGCTGAATAGCCGGCACTTTTGGGGGCCTCAGATTCGCGCCGGCGGCATCGTGCGCTGGCCTTATCTCGCCGCTCCCACCGCCCCGATCGACGAGCGTGACATCGCCGCCGTGGCAGTCCTCACGCTGACCGGGAATGGACATGCCGGAATGGAATATGTCCTGACCGGGCCCCAATCCCTGAGCCAGCACGAACAGATCTCCACCATCGGCAGCGTGATTGGCCGCCCGCTGCTCGTCGACGAGCTCTCGCCGGACCAAGCCCGCCGTGAAGGACTGGCAGGCATGCCGGCGCCCGTCGTATCCAAACTGCTCGACGCCTGGGCTGCCGCCATCGGGCAGCCAGCGTTCGTCACATCCACTGTCCGGGAAATGACGGGAAGACCCGCGCGGACCTTCCTGGAATGGGTCACGGCGAACGCCGCGGTATTCCGCGCCTGACCTCAACTGCAGGCAAGGCGGCAGCCCTCTTCATTCGTCACTCCCGGACACACCGGACCGAGAATGCCCGCTGCTTCTCACCGCCGCTCTGGCGATGGAGAGCCTCCCCGCCGCGGCCGAAGTTGTAAAACCAACCGGTGCCCGGCTCACTCTCGGATGCCGTCCAGTAGAATCCATGGGCTTCCAATCGTGCATACTCCCCATCCTCGGATCGGCCGCCGCCGAGCACGGCGTTGAATCCCGAGTTGCCTCCCGTCATCAGCGCCTTGTATGCCGCTTTACCCTTGTCCTCCGCATCTTGGCTGACCCCGCCGTAATGCCTGGCCAGTTGCCGCCAATCGTCGTCCGTCGGCATTCGCCATCCATCTCCCAATAATCGGCACACTCGCTGCGCCGGCTCCCACGAGTACAACCGGCCATATCCGCTGCAATTCCGTTCCGCATCTTCGTAGCAATAGGACGCTGCAGTATTGACATCGAGATTGCGCGTCGTCCACTGTTTGCCGTCAGCCATCCGCTTCGGCGAGTACATCGTGGCGGACGATCTCTGGTCTTGCGCCGGCAAGCACTCCAACCTGCCGCTAACCGACGAACACCCCAGAATCAGAACGACTGATGCGGCAAAGCCTCGAATGGACTTCGCCCCGTCGCTGACGCTGGCCATAGGCAACCTCCGCTCCCGAGTTATTCTACATGCACCCAAAGCCTGGCCGTCATCTCCCACGTGGGATCTCGCCCCTCGCGCTCCTCCGTTCATACCATGGCCCCGCACGGGGTGCGTCCGAAGCTCGCTGAATCTGCCGGCTCCAGCATCGTTTCTCCGGGGTGGATTATCGGCCCCAGGGCATCACATCGCGCGCGACTCGATTGCGGCCGGCGCCACCTCGGCGGTGGCTTCCACCGCTCTGAAGGCGCCCGCCAGGTCGTTCCCGATCAGCCGGATGCGGCGGCTGCCGGCCCCGCTCACCCGCATCCACGTGCCGATCTTGCCGGTAGTTCGGCAGCCATGCACGAAAACCTCCCGCGCGTCTTTCAGCCGGACCGCCGAATCCCCCCGTTCCGCGGCATCCAGCGCGCAGTCCGCCAGTTCCACGGTCTCCACGTCTTCGGCCGCCAGCGCCGGGCGCTCTTCCCGCTCGAGATAGCCGGTCCGGACATCGCGCAGGCGCAGGTCCTTCACGTGCCGGCAATAGAATCCGTACGCCGGCAGCTTGCCGAACATGCTGAACTCGGGATACGCGTCGGCTTTTTCGGGCACCTCCCTCAGAGCGTCGGACGCCGCCCCGCCGCCTGCGAAAGAAAGCCGGATGTTGTCCAGCGTCACGTTTTCGATCTCGTGCCCCGATAACCCCGCGATGGCGCAGCCCGTCGGTCCGGCGCCATCCGCCTGCACGCCGCTGATCGAGATGTTGCGCAGCCTGCCGACGCCGGCTCTCGCACCTCCTTCGACGAACGGTCGCCCGCGGTCGCCGAGCCGGATGAAGATCGGCGCGCCCACTCCTCTCATGAGCACATTGGATACGGTCACACCGTCGAGTGCTCCGCCATCCACCATCTCGATTGCCAGCCCGGCCAGCCGCGTATCGGAGACGGTGCAATTGGAAATGGCGATATTCTCGAATCCCCCGTTGGATTCCGTCCCCAGCTTGAGCGCGTTGCAAGCCGAGCTCAGCACGCAGTTGGCAACGACCACGTCGCGGCACGGCCGGTCCGTCGTCGCTTTGAGCACAATGGCGTCGTCGCCCGACCAGATGTCGCAGTCGGAGATGCGCACGCCGCGGCAGCTATCGATGTCGATGCCGTCGTTGTTGATGTTGACGCGGCTATGCACCGTGATGCCGCGAATCGCCACCCGTTCGCACGCCAGGTAATGCTGTACCCACATGGGCGAGTCACGGATGGTCACATCGTGTACCGCAACGTCTCGGCAGTTGATGAACCGCATCAGGTAAGGCCGGACCTTGTACGGTCCCTTGAATCCCCCGCCCTGTCCGTCGATCGTGCCCAGGCCGAGGATCGAGACATTCTCCACGTCCTCGGCGTAGATCAAGCTCTTTTCGGTGTAAGTGTCGGTATAGGAGCGCAGCGCGGGACGATGCGCGGGATAGTCTGCCAGGTTCGGGCTTCCCCGCAGAACCGCGCCCGATTCGATCTCCAGTGCCACCTTGGCCTTCAGGACGATCGTTCCGCTCAGGTACACGCCGGCCGGAAACCGCACCGTGCCTCCGCCGGACCGTGTGCAGCGGTCCACCGCGGCTTGAATCGCCTCGGTGTCCATTCGGACTCCGTCGCCGGCGGCGCCGTACTGTCGAACGTCATGGATATTGGGTCCGCCGCCGGTCTGTGCCGCGCCGAACGGCGCCGCGGCCGACGCCAGCCCGACCACAAAACTCCTGCGCGAGAACGTACTCCGCTTCATGATGAGCGCCACATTAGCACCCGGCGCACAGGAGCGGTGTACCGTGAACCCGCGGCTTGGAGGATCAGCAACGGATTGGCACAGCGTCAGTCCCGCAAGCTTTGTTTGAATCGCGCGGCACTTAGTCGGCAAGACCTATGCTGCGAAGCAATTCTCTGAGGCGGAAATCGGAGCGCAACTCGTCGAAGCGCGGATCGACGTTGATCATAGCGAACCATTCCGAGCGATCTTCCGCGGCTTTTTGGAGGTTCCGCAAAGCCTCCTCCCTCTCACCCAATCCCAGGTGGAGCACGCCAAGATTGTATGCCGACACGTAGCGTTTACGAGACATCTCCTTGAGTTCCCGAAGTACCTTCCGCGCATCCGCCGTCCTGCCAGACACCGCGTAGATGTGCCCAAGCTGAGCCAGGCAATCCTGATCGCGGTCCAATTGACATGCCTTTTCCATCTCCGGAATCGCCATCGGCCAATCACCCTTCTGCTCGTATGCGAGAGCCAGGAACGCATGCGGCTGATTGTCGTTCGGATGAACCTCGCTGATCGGCCGCAGGATTTGAATCACCTGGTTATAGCGATGCGCAAAGTAAAGGACTACACCGACATACGCATTCATCGCGGGCGACACCGGATCCAGCTTCCGCGCTTGCTCGACTTCCGCCAGAGCTTGATCGAACCGGCGCAGTCCCACCAGATGCAGACTGTACCAGAGGTGTGCCTTGGAGTCGCTTGGATTCAGCTCGAGCGCGCGCTTGAATCGCTTCTCGGCATCGGCGCGGTTGAAATCGTAAAGCGAGCTCACAAGCCCCAGCGCCGCATGAGCTTCCCCGAACCGATCGTCCAACTCGATTGCTTTCAAGGCCGCCTCCTTCGCCTTTGGCATTACCTCGGTTGGTGGGAGATAAATGCTCGAAAGCATGTAGTAGCAATCTGCCAGGCCGGCATATGCCGGTGCGTAGCTGAGATCCAGCGTGAGAGCCTGCCGGTACCACGCTATCGCCTGATCCAGCGATTCCTGCGCAAATGAGGTAGCGTACTGATTGCGACCCCTCAAGTAGGCTTCGTAGGCGCCCAGATTTACCGACCGGTTGCGGAGGACCCGATCGGGCGCCGTCAAGCTAACGTGGACCTCGCTGGCGATGGTCTTCGAGATATTGCTTTGCAACGCCAGCACATCCTGGAGATCCCCCTCGTAGCGGCCGCTCCAGATCAGTCGGTCCTTCGGCGCATCGACAAGTCGAATGACCATGCGGACATGACTGCCAGAACGCAGCACCGACCCCTCCACGACGGCCCGCACCCCGAGCGTGCGCGCGATCTCCGGCAGGCTGCGCTGCCCTCTGAGCAACATGACCGAGGTGCGTGAGATCACGCGCAAACTCTGAATCTGGGACAGGTCGCTGATCAGAGCATCGGTCATTCCGTCGGCGAAATACTCCTGCTCGCGATCGCCGGAAAGATTGTCGAGCGGCAGTACGGCGATGGACCGGCCGCTGCCTCTGCCGTCCGGACGCTGGAACCACCCGGATCCTGTGCCGATCGCCAGAATCGTCACGGCGCCAAGTGTGGCTGCGATGGCCGCCACCCGAATCCGACCCAGAAATCGACGGCCACGGTACAACAGGCTCTCTCCCCGAGCCTGGACTCGCCGTCCCTCCAGATAGCCATCGAGGTCCACGCAGAGTTGCGCGACCGACGTATACCGTCGCTCCGGTTCCTTGCGCAATGCCTTCATTACGACACTGTCCAGCTCTCCCGCCAGCAGGTGGCTCAGGCTCTGGGGGGATTCCCCGCGTTCCGCGCTGCGGGTTTCGGCCACACCCTGGGAATCCGCCGTAAGCACGGCTACGCTGGGCGGCGCCGGTTGCTGTTCGCCGATTGCGAGTGCGATCTGCCGCGGATCGCGGCTTGAAATCGGATAGGGGAGCCGCCCGGTGAGCAGTTGGTACAGCACCACCCCCAGTGCGTAGATGTCGCTGGCGGGGCCGACCGGTTCTCCCCGCGCCTGCTCGGGGCTGGCAAATTCGGGGGTCATGGCCGGAGGCCCGAGGGTGATGTCGCGATCGCTGGTTGAGGTACCGGGAGTCAAGACCTTGGCGATGCCGAAATCGAGCAGTTTGGGTACGCCCTCGGCGGTAACCAGGATATTGGCAGGCTTGATATCGCGATGAATAACATGCCTCTCGTGTGCGAATTGCACGGCCGCGCACACGTTTCGAAACAGCCGCAGGCGATCCCGGACAGGCACCTTGCGCCTGTCGCACCACTCGTCGATGCGCTCGCCCTCCACGTGCTCCATGACCAGGTAGGGAAACCCGGCCGCAGTGGCACCGCCGTCCAGAAGCCGGGAGATGTTGGGGTGTTCCAGGTCGGCTAGCACCTGGCGCTCGTTGCGGAAGCGCCGCAGGATCTCTTCGCTATCCGGGTAGGGCCTGACGAGCTTGATCGCCACGCGCTTTCGAAATTGGCCGTCCGCTCGGTCGGCCAGGTACACGGTTCCCATGCCGCCGCGGCCTATTTCGTGCACGATCTGGTAGGCGCCCAGGCGCCGGCCAACTATCGATTCTTCGGGCGCAGCGAGATCTGCCGCCGCGGCAAGGCTCGCAATCGGCCCCTCCAAAAAGCCGCCCATGCACTCATCCGACGCCAGTAGCTCCTCTACCTGGCCGCGCAATTCGACATCGTTCCCACACGCCCGGTCCAACAACGCCGCGCGCTCGCTGGCGTCGCACTCTCTAGCCTCCCGAAGGACTTCTTTGATCCGCTCCCATTCTTCCGGCGTCATGCCTCCCCTTCTGCCGGCCGCCGCTGCGAGAGATCCTTATACAGGACTGCTCTCGCGGTTCTCCACTCACGTTCAACGGTGGTGATCGACACACCCAGCAGTTCTGCGATCTCCGCTTCCGAAAGTCCGCCAAAGAATCGTAGTTCGACGATCCGGGTTTGTCTGGGATCGAACTTCGCAAGCTTATCTAAGGCTTGATCCAACGCCAGCACATCCAATAGGGGCTGCTCGGTGAATGCGCCCGCATCGCGCAGGGTCACTCGATTGCCGCCGCCTCGCTTGGCCGCCCCGCGGCGCTCGGCATGATTCACCAGAATCTGACGCATCAGGTTCGCTGCGATCCCGAAGAAATGCGCACGCGTCTGGCAATCCACGCAGGTTTGGCCCACCAGTCTCAAGTAGGCTTCATGAACCAGGGCCGTGGCCTGCAAGGTGTGGCCGCTGCGCTCCAGGCGGAACTGCCCGGCGGCTACCCGGCGAAGTTCGCGGTACACCTTCGGCATGAGCCGGTCCAGCGCGGTCTTGTCGCCCCGGGTCCAAGACCGCAGCAGCAGCGTCACCTCCCCCGCGTCGGGCGCCATAATGCCTGTCTGTTACGAGATGTGCCCTATTGTACACCTGTCCGTTTCGGGCATCCGGCCGACGGCTTCGGTTCCAGGCAAGAAGGAAGAAAATCGATGACGGCTCTTTCCCGCGATTCCTGCATATGGCGATGGAGGTCAAACATGACAAATCGCTCTGCAACAGGAATCACGGGCTGTATGACGTTCGTGTTAGCGGCGATCGCGCTCTTCCCGTGCGCCTCGCCCGCCGGAGTCCCGCATCGCCAGGTCTGGGCTGGACAGAATCCGAATGCGGCTGTGCTGCCGATCGGCTCAAGACCACACGGCAAGACGTACGAAGAATGGAGCGTTCTCTGGTGGCAGTGGTTTCTACCATTGACCGTCGAGCAATATAACGATTGCCGCATCGGGCAGTCTGATGATAATGTCGCGTTCCTGTTGGCCGGTCCTGCGGCGTGCAATGGCAAAGTGGCGCCTGGTACAACACTGTTCTTCCCGATCGCCAACGTGGAGTGTTCGAGCCTGGAAGCTCCGCCTTTCCACGGCGACACTCCCGACCAACGTAGCGCGTGTGCGGCATACTGGGCAGGCTTCGTCGGCACCATGGCAGTGGAGATCGATGGAGTACCCATCCAGAACCTGACTAGTTACCACGTCGTGTCGCCCGATCTCCGTTTCAAGGTTGGCTCAGACAACGTCTTTGGTATCCCCTGCTCGGGCGAGTGCTCCGGTAAATCATCGGGCAACGGATACTACCTGATGCTCACTCCTCTCCCCCCCGGTTCTCACACGATTCACATCACTGCTTCCGGTTTCGGCATCGACACCAGGTACTCCCTCTTCGTAAAGCCTTGAGGTAGGCACTGTCTTGCAGCAATCCTGGTGACACGGGAAAACGCTGGCGAGTTCTTGAAGTGAGAAGGGCATCGGATCGAACGCGCGGTTGAGTCCTCAGGTGCGGAGGGCGGCTGAACAGCGTTTGTCAACCCTTCTCGCTTCATTTCTACGGCCGCGGAGCAAACGAGGAACGAGTTTCCGGGCCTGTCGTAGATCATGGATATTGGGCCCGCCGCCGGTCTGTGCCGCGCCGAACGGCGCCGCAGCCGACGCCAGCCCCAAGACAAACCTCCTGCGCGAGAACGTACTCCGCTTCATGATGAGCGCCACATTAGCACCCGGCGCACAGGAGCGGTGCACCGTGAACCCGCGGTGACCCTTATCGTCGTCCCGCCGCTGCCCGCTGGTTCGCCAGCCGAATCGCCAAACCTGCGCGGATCGACTCCACATCGAAATCCGTAAAGGCCAGTCTTTGGAGCACCATCTGCTCCATGTCCCCCTTGGACCATTGCGGCTTCAGGATACCCTGGTCGGAGTGATGGGGCTCCCCTGCCATCACGTGCGCCAGCTCGTGGGCCAGGACATAACCAGCCGCGGCCCTTTGCAGTGCTGCGTGGTCCGCGAGAAAACGACGCACCCTGTCCCGATATACCGTAATCTCGGGCCCGGGCACCCCGGACACCTCCGCGGACGCGAGAGCGGTGGCGCTGGCCGATTCCGGCGCACGCCCCACCGTGCGGATTCCGAAAGCCGCCTGAACACCGCGATCGTGCCCTGTACCCCGGCTCCACGGCAATTCTCCGGCGTGCCACCTCAAACGGACCCCGATTCTCGCGAAGATACCCGAGGCCACTGGTGCGCCAGGAGCCAGCAGCACCGACGAATCGTCGCGATCGCTCAAGTAGACGTCGACAACCATCCACTCCCCGACCCCGTTTACGCCCGGCGCCGCAGGCCTGGATTGGCCAAGACCCAGCCCGCCGGCTGTCGTCAGAATCAACGCTCGCAATTCCCTTCTCACTTCGCCCTCCCGCCGCGGTTGGAGCGGCTGAGGGCGAGTTTGCGGATTCGGCCGTGCTACGAAAATGCACTGCCGGTGAATTACCGGTGAATTGCGGGTAGTCGCCGAATGATCTGAAAACACGTATGTTGCCTGTGCTATTCTCGAAGGCACTCGACCGCCATGGCTGGCTCAGGGCCTCCGGCAACGCGTCTTTTTCGCTTCGGGCCATTCGAACTCGACGTTCGTGCGAGTGAGTTGCGCAAACACGGCATGCGCGTCAAACTGCGCGAGCAGTCGGTCCAGATTCTCCTGATGCTGCTCGAACATCCCGGCGAGGTGGTGCTGCGCGAGGAGATTCGGTTGCGGCTGTGGCCCAACAACACCGTCGTGGAGTTCGATCACGGCATCAACGCCGCCATCCGCAAGCTGCGCGATGCCCTGGGAGAATCGGCCGACAACCCGCAATACGTGGAGACCGTGGGGCGCCGCGGCTATCGCTTCCTGGTAGAAGTCGAGCGCGCCGGCGAGCCGCGGCCGGAACCTGCGCCGGCGCCGGTTCCCGTCGATGCCGATGGTCTTGCCGGAAAAGTCCTGTCTCACTACCGCATCCACGACAAGCTGGGTGAAGGTGGGATGGGCGTGGTCTACCGCGCGGAGGACCTCCGGCTCGGACGCCAGGTCGCGCTCAAGTTCCTGTCCGGCGAGGATGCCGAATCGCCCGACTCCATGCTCCGCCGGTTCGAGCGTGAGGCCCGCGCGGCATCGGCGTTGAACCACCCGAATATCTGCACCATCCATGGACTCGAAGACGTCGCCGGACGTCCCGCCATCGTCATGGAGCTTGTGGAGGGTGAGACCCTGGCCGCACGCCTGGCCAAAGGCCCGCTACCGTTGGACGAGTCGGTGAGGCTGGCCGGGCAGATCGCCGGTGCTTTGGCCGCCGCGCATCGCCGCGGCGTGGTGCATCGCGACCTCAAGCCGGCCAACATCATGTTGACCGGATCGAGAGGCCGCCAATCGGTCAAGGTCCTGGATTTCGGGCTGGCCCGGATGGATCGCGCCGTGGCGGCAACGGCGGATGCGGAGACCCTGACACAGAAGGGCGCCCTGATCGGCACGCTGCACTACATGTCGCCCGAGCAGTTGCAGGGTAAGGATGCGGACGCGCGCAGCGATATCTTCTCCTTCGGATTGGTGCTGTATGAAATGCTGGCCGGCCGGCGCCCGTTCGAGGGCGAGAGCGCGGCCAGCGTGATGGCCGGCATCCTGGAACGCGAGGCTCCGCCTCTGGAACCCGTCGGCTTGAACCGGATCGTTCAGACGTGCCTGGCCAAGGATCCTGCCGACCGGTTTCAAAACGCGGATGACCTGAAGCGCGCCATCGAGTGGAGCGCATCTGTCGAACCGGAGCCCGCCGTTGCGCCGCCTGCCGCAAAAGGGTGGATCCCATGGATTGCGTCCGCTGTGATGTTCGCGGCCTTGGCCATGCTGGTCTGGCATCAACTAAGTCCCCCGGCCTCTGGACCTCGCCGGGTGACGCTGAGCATCTTTCCACAGTCCGGCTCGCCTCTGAGGCCTGTGGGCGGCCAGGCTTCCGCCCCGATAATCTCGCCTGACGGCTCGTCGATCGTGTACTTGACGCCTGATGGAATCTGGGTACGGCGGCTGGATTCTCTCGAACCGAAGTTGCTCCGCGGGTCGCGGGACTACTCGGGCGCGCCATTCTGGTCTGCGGATTCCAAGGCGGTCGCATTTCCGGTGCTGGGACAGCTCTTCAAGATGCGGGTTCCGGATGGCGCCCCGGAGGTGGTTACCGAGCTTCCCGCTTACACCCGCGGAGGAACTTGGAGTACCAACGGCACGATTCTGGTTTCGTCCGGTGATCGTCTTTTCGCGGTGCCGGCATCCGGCGGCACTCGCAGTCTGGTCGAGGTGTCGGGTACCAGACCCGGGGCTCGGGAATATCCGCAGTTTCTCCCCGGCAGCGCAGACTTCTTGTTCCTGCTCGTGCCAGAGGACGGTGCTGGTGCTGAGGTCTATCTGGCAACGTTGCGCGATGGAAAGGCCCTCAATCCAGTAATGTTGATAAAGAACGACACCGCTGCATCTTTCACCCCCGCGAGAGGGGGGCGTGTCCTGTTTGTCCGGAACGACAACCTGTACGCGCAGAAGCTGGACCGGAGAGGTCGAAAACTGATGGGCGAACCGGAGCTGGTCCAGCTTGGAGTAGCCTCGGGACCAGGAGCCGCTGTCGATCACGCCGACTTTTCGGTCTCCGACTCCGGTGGCGTTGCGTGGCGCCCCGGAAGGGCCGCGCTCAATCAAGTAACCATCTTCGATCGCCATGGCAAAGAGATCGGCACCGTTGGTCCACTCCGCGTTTTCGCTTCGGTTCATCTTTCGGCGGACGAGTCGAAGTTGCTCGCTGAAGACGAGGTGTCCTGGCTATTGAACCCAGGCCAACCTGGAATCATCCGGTTGGGAATGGGCCGGTGGCTATGGTTACCCGATGGGTCGCACGCGCTCGGACGGACCGGCAGAGGAAATGGAGTGGGGGCGCTCCCGATCGATGGGTCGGGTGAATTGCGTGAGCTGGGCTCAGTTCCCGGTTCGATGCAAGATATCTCTCCCGATGGCAAATACGTTCTGAGCATGATCCGTGGAGGCAAGACGCCGGGGATTTCCGTCTCTCACCTCGGACAGCAAACTGGTTCGGTCCCGATCGTCAACACAGGTGTCGGCGCACACGGACCAGGCTTTTCCCCGGACGGAAGATGGATTGTCTACGCGGTCATAGGCGGAGCGAAGAATGTCCCGGGAATCTATGTGCAGCCCTTTCCCGGCCCGGGGTTACCCACTCAGATCGCCGAAGTGGATGGCTTTCCCATCTGGCGAAGGGACGGCAAGGAAATCGTAATCGCCGACCCGCAGCGAGTCTGGTCGGTGCGCGTGGAGGCCGCAGCCGCAGGATTGCGTTTTGGCGTTCCGGAACTGCTGTTTTCCGGTCTTCGATCGCCGCCTGGCCGCAATGCTTCGGAACGTCCCTTGGCAGTATCGCGCGACGGCTCGCGCTTCTATTTCCCGCAGGCGGTGCAGCAGCCCGATTCAAACATCATCCACATCACGATGGGCTGGTAGTCCCTTTGCGAATTCCTCCAAAATCAACTCCCCCGCCTCGACCGTGCTATCTTCATCCCATGCGCCGTAGAGAATTCCTGCCGCTCGCAGTCGGCGCGGCGAACCAGGCCAGCCGCCTCTTCGCCGAAACAGGCATCGACGAAGTCCTGCGCTCCGGCATCGCCCGCCGCAAGATCCCGGCCGTCGTCGCTATGGCCTCCACCGCCGGCGAGACG
>DATJYJ010000428.1:0-4364 GCA_035578025.1 Verrucomicrobiia bacterium | reverse complement strand
GCGGTCGCCGTCGACCACGGAAACGGCGACGCGCGCGCTGGGGACGAGCAGGGCAGGGTCGAGGCTGAAGAGGAGGCTATAGTTTTCGCCGCCGGCGATCTTATTCAGCGGCAGGACGCCGGAGTGGAGGTCGCCGGAAGATGCGTAGACTTCGGGGAGCGACCCGCCGGATGTCTGCGCGAGACACGAGCCGGCTGCCAGAACCAATGGGAGGAAACGTACGGGACCCAGCATGGCTGATGGGTCCATGATATCCGAGAGCCGGTGCCGTCAGTTCGCCACCTTCTGGTAATTGTCGTTCCACACCTTGACCTGGATCTTGCGCTTCTTCGCGATCAGGATGGCGGAGGCGGCGTGGTTGATGCCATCGGGGAGGGGCTCGAAGAGGGCTTCCAGGGTCACGGGGTCCTTCGGACTTCCGAGAGTGGACTTGACGTTGACACGGAGGAGGACTTTGGAGACGGTGTCGTAGGTGAAGACGAGCAAGTCACCGGGCTCGTAGTAGTGGGTGAAGCGAAGCTCCCACTTGCCGGGTTCGGACTGCCCGAGGGAGACCTGTCCGCTCTGGAGCAGGTACTGCATGGTTTCGGGCTTGGGCGGCACGTAGACGCGGACGCGGCTGATGGAGCGGTCGATGTAATCCTGGAGGTCGGCCTTCTTGCGCACGGTGTGGCGCTTGGAGACGGCGCTGGGCGGCTTCTTCTGGTCGTCTTTGGAATCGCCGACCGGGGTTTTGGTGAGCGCGCCGGATTCGTCGTAGCGGCAGATGAGGGCGGTGGAGGATTTGACGTCGCCACCCACGCTGACTTCGGTGTGTTCGGTCCAGGTGTACTGACGCAGGGCGTCGTTGCTGCGGGCGACGTGGGCGCGGACGGCGGCGACTTCGAGGGCGAGTTTGGGGTCGGCGGGCTGGGCCGGGAGTATGGCGGCGAGGAGTAAGAGCGGGATGAAACGCGTCATCTGCGGCCTCCTGAGAAAAAAACGCGCCTGCGGCGCGGGGCAGGCTGAAGGCCTGCCCCACAAAAGATGTCTAACTACTGAGGGTGGTTTAGAGAATTTTTAGGAGCGCGTGACCAGGGCGAGGAACTCGTCGCGGGTTTCCTTCTGCTCGCGGAAGGCGCCGAGCATGGCGCTGGTCATGGCGCCGGAGTGCTGTTTTTCGACGCCGCGCATCATCATACACAGGTGTTTGGCTTCGCAGATTACACCCACGCCTAGCGGCTTGATGGTTTCCTGGATGGTCTGCGCTACCTGTTGGGTGAGCCGCTCCTGGATCTGGAGGCGGCGGGCGAAGACGTCCACCAGGCGCGGAATTTTGCTGAGGCCGATGACTTTTTTCTGAGGCAGGTATGCCACGTGAATCTTGCCGTAAAAGGGCAGCATGTGGTGCTCGCAGAGGCTGAAGAATTCGATATCGCGGACTACGACCATTTCGTCGTACTTGACGTCGTAGAGGGCTCCGTTGAGGACCTTGTGGATGTCCATGCGGTAGCCGGAGGTGAGAAAGCGCAAGGCGTCTTCCACGCGGCGCGGAGTGCGCAGCAGCCCGTCGCGTTTGGGGTCTTCGCCGAGGCGCACCAGCAGATCCTCGATCAGGGGAGCGATCGGCTTGAGGTCGGGTTTGGGGGTCATTACTTTGACGATGGCTTTATTCGATTTCATCGGCTCTGATTTCAAAGATGTTGCGCGGCGTTTCGCCGATGCGGACTTTGTCCAGCCTGGGCCATTCACCGGGAAACACTTCTTTCCAATTTCGTTTGAGGCGGCGGCAGATTTCGTAGCCGAGATTTTCCGAGGTGGGGACGGCATCGGCGAACGCCGCGATTTCGGTGTTGAGGTTGCGGTGATCGAAGGATTGGAGAATGCGGCTTCTCACCAGGGCGTCGAGGCGGGCGGTATCGACGGCGCGTCCGGTTGCGGGATCGGCGGGACCGCGGACGCTGACTTCGATCACGTAATTGTGGCCATGACCAAAAGGGTTGTTGCACTTGCCGTAGAGGCGCCGGTTGGCTTCGTCGTTCAGATGCGCCGAGTGCAACCGGTGGCTGGCGGAGAATTCGTAGCACCGGGTTACGCGGAACATGGCTCTCCAAAGTAGTCGACGTAGAGATCCGGGGTTTCGTACACGCGAACCGAGTGCAGCCGGTTGACGCCGCCGGCGAAGCGCGGCGCGAGGCGCTTCCAGATGTCGCGGGCGATGTTCTCGGTGGTGGGCACTTCGCGGTCGAAGGGAGGGACTTCGTAGTTGAGGAAGCGGTGGTCGTAGGGCTCGACGATCTCGCGGGTGAGGATGTCTTTGAGCTCCTTGAGGTCGAGCACCATGCCGGTCACCGGGTCGGGCCGCCCTTCGAGGCTGACTTCGACCACGTAATTGTGGCCGTGGCCGTGCGGGTTGGCGGCGCTGCCGAAAAGGCGCTGGTTCTCCTCATCGGAGAGGCGCGGGCTCCTGCAAATGTGGGAGGCCGAGAATTCGATTTTGCGGGTGATCAGCATCGCGATGTCAATTTACTGATGCCTGGAGGGGCCACCGCGCTACAATTACATTATAGATTGCCATGGCCAGTGAAAAGCCTCCCCGTACCGACCGACTGCTACGTCTCGGCATCGGAATTTTGACCATTGGGCTGGTGTTCGCCATCTATTTGGGGATTCACGAACGCGTCGTAGTTGCGGGCGATTCGGCACCCGGGTTCACGCTGACGGCGGATAACGGCCGCACGGTGTCGCTGACGAATTTCGGCGGCAAGGTGCTGGTGCTGAATTTCTGGGCGACGTGGTGCCCGCCGTGCGTGGAAGAGACGCCGTCGCTGAGCCGGTTCGCGGCGCAATACGCGGACAAGGGAGTGGTGGTGCTGGCGGTGAGCGTGGACCGCGACGAGAAGGCCTATCACAAGTTCCTGGAGAAGTACAAGCCCAGCTTCATGACGGTGCGCGAAGACAAGCTGCACGGGCAGTACGGCACGTTCATGTATCCGGAGAGCTACGTCATCGACGCCAAGGGCAAGGTGGTGGCCAAGTATCCGGAAGCCGTGGACTGGAGCAACCCGGCAGTCGCGCAGCTCGTCAATTCCCTACTGTAGGCTGGAAGCGTGACACCGGTTCCACTGGAGCTGCCGCTGCGACCTTCGGAAGCCGCGGAGCTGGCCAACCTGATTTTCGATCACGCGGAGCGCAAGCCTCTGACGGACGAACTGCGCAATCGCCTGGCGGCGCGCGCGACGGTGCTGAAGCTGGAAACCATCACGCCGTGGTTCGGTTCGCTGGAGCGCGACCCGGTACATCCGGGAGCGTATTACCTGGCGGTGGACGGGATCGGGGGGGCGCCGCACCTGCTCTACATGGCGCCGGCGACCGCGCCCACGAGCAGCATTTTTCACAAGCCGCTGCTCATCGGACGGATGCGTCGCGTGAACGGGCCGGAGCTGGTAATCAACGCCACGCCATTCGGGCCCCAGGACCGGCGGAACATCGACCTGTTCGTCGCGAAGATCGACGCGGCGTTTCTGCCGCGGGTATTGGGAGGGCGCACGGAGATCGCGGTGGAAGAGGACGCTCCGGCGGCATTCGAGGTGTTCCGCTCGGTGTACAAGCGCAGTGGAAAGAATGTCGCGGCCCTGGCGGGGGAGTATCACGCGGGATTGTGGGCGGCGATCCGCGCGGGATGGCGGCTGGGATACGCGGCCATCGCGGACGTGCCCGCCGGCAGCAGCGGGGAGAGCATCCGGCCGCTGGCGGCATGCACGCGTTTCGTGGTGGACGTGAGCGGCCTGGAGCCTTTCGAGCCGGCTCTGAAGGCCGCCGAGCAGGTGCACGAGCAGATCCGGCAGACGCGCGCCTCACTCAAGCTGACGGGCGCATTCGAGTTCGAGGCAGGGCTGCCGGAGGCAGGCGCCGCGGACCTGGAGTATTGCCTGGAGTGGCTCAAAACGCGCGGGCACGCCGCGCAGTTCGCGGCGCCGGTGCGGATTGCGGGGGATCGGGCCGAGGCGGCGGCGGTGGTGCGGCAGCAGCAGGCCGCGCTGAGCATGCGATATCGCGGAGAGGACAGCGCCGCGATTCAGGAGGCGGCGCGCGCATCGCTGGGGCGCATCAGCGTGCGGGTGCACAGCGTTGGGGAGGCCGCGCTGGCGGTGGAGGATCTGTTCGCATGAAGAGGGCCTGGGTCGGGCTGCTGGTTGGCGGAATTCTTGCGGCGCAGGGATCGATTGTGAACGCCGTGCGGCTGCGCATCGCGCAGCACGACCTGGCGGGCGCGGAATCGCTGCTGCGGGCATACCAGGCGCAGGCGGGTCCGCAGCCGCAGGTGGCGGCGGCGTATTCCTGGCTGGCGCGCGCGTTTCTGGACGCGAAGTCGCTCGAGCGCG
>DATJYJ010000427.1:0-3999 GCA_035578025.1 Verrucomicrobiia bacterium | reverse complement strand
GGACGATTCACTCTTTTCCATGAACTGCTCGAGGTGGCTGACGGCGGCCTTCATGGCCTCGGCGGATTGCAGGACTTCGGCGACGATCAGCTCGTTGTTATTGAAGAGGCGGCCGACCTCGCTCATGCCGGCCATGAGCGGGCCGTTGATGATATCGAGCGGGGCGGCGCCTTGGGCGCGCTTGCGGTCGAGGTCGGCGACCAGGCCGTCCCTGGTGCCTTCGATGATGTAGTTGGCGAGGCGCTGATCGAGCGGCAGGTCCTCTGGGCGGGCCTTTTCGCGTTTACCGGACTTACGGAAGTGCTCGGTGACGGCGGCGATGTGCCATTGGTTGATGGCGATTTTCTGCTCCGGCGTCTGGAGGCGCCAATCTTCGGGAGCGGTGCGGAGATCCCCATCGGCGGCATCCACGGGGGGCGAGTTGAAGAGCAGATTCTCGGCGAGACGGCGCTCCTCTTCGGGGATGGAGGCGAAGCGCTCCAGTTTCTCGGCGTTGACGATGGCGAGGTCGAGGCCGGCCTTGGTGCAGTAATAGAGGAAGACCGAGTTGACCACTTCGCGCGCCGCGGCGGGCAGTCCGAAGCTGATGTTCGAGATGCCGAGCACGGTCTTGACGAAGGGGATCTGCTCCTTCACCAGGCGGATGCCTTCGATGGTCTCGACGGCGGCGCCGATGTAGTTGGCATCGCCGGTGGCACAGGGGAAGACCAGCGGGTCGATGACGATGTCTTCGGCGGGAATCCCGTACTTTTCGGTGAGCAGCCTGACGCTGCGCGCGGCCACGGCCAGTTTGCGCTCGCGCGTGAAGGCCTGCGCCTGCACCGGGTCTTCGTCGATGGAGCCGACCACGAGGGCGGCGCCGTAGCGGCGGGCGATGGGACAGACGCGCTCGAGTTTCTCCTCGCCGTCCTCCAGGTTGATGGAGTTGATGATGCTCTTGCCCTGGCAATACTTGAGCGCCAGCTCGACTGCCTTGGGATCGGTGGTGTCGATCATGACGGGCGCTTTGATCTTGCGGACGAGCTTTTCGTAGAACGGCTGAATGTCGTTGATCTCGTCGCGATCGGTGCTCTGGAGGCAGACGTCGATGACGTGCGCGCCGTTGCGGACCTGGCGGCGGGCGATGTCGGTGGCTTCTTCCCACTTCTCTTCGGCGACCAGGTTCTTGAACAGGCGCGAGCCGATCACGTTGGTGCGCTCGCCAACGAGCAGGGGGCGATTGCTGTCTTCGGCTTCCACCAGCTCGACGCCCGAGTAATACGCGTGATGGCGCGAAGCAGGCGCTTGGCGCGGGCGCTTGCCTTCGATCATCTGTACGATGGCGCGAATGTGCGCCGGCGTGGTGCCGCAGCATCCGCCGACCAGGTTGAGCCAGCCGTGGCCGGCGAACTTCTCGAGCTGGGCTGCCAGCGATTCCGGCGTTTCACCGAACTTGCCCTCGGCGTTGGGCAACCCGGCGTTCGGATAGCACGAGATGCGGTGTGTGGACATTTCGGCCAGGGTGCGGATGTGGTCGGTCATCAGGTCCGGACCGGTGGCGCAGTTCATGCCCACGGCCAGCAGGTCGTGGCCGGCGATAGAGGCATAGAGGGCGTCAATTCCCTGCCCTCCGAGCATGGTGCCGGTGCGCTCGATGGTGACCGAAGCCACGGCCGGGATGTCGATGCCGAGATCGCGGCGCAACTGTTCGACGGCGACGAGGCCGGCCTTGAGGCTGCCGGTATCGAAGCAGGTCTCGATGAGCAGGAGGTCGGCGCCGCCTTCGACCAGGCCCTTAGCCTGTACGTAATAGCCATCCCGGAGTTGATCGAAAGTGGCGGTGCCGGTGATGTTCAGGTCTTTGTTTGTCGGACCCATGGACCCGGCGACGAAGCGCGGCTTCGAGACGGTCGAGTACCGGTCCGCGACTTCGCGGGCCAGTTTGGCGGCGGCGAAATTCAGTTCGTAGGCGCGGTCATCGAGTTTGTTGTCGGCCAGCGCGATGGGAGCGCCGCCGAAGGTGTTGGTTTCGATGATATCGGCACCGGCTTCGAGGTATTGGCGGTGGATATCCTGGATGACGTCAGGCCGCGTGACGTTGAGGATTTCGGGGCAATTCTCCCGGCCGAGATAGTCGGTTTCGACAGACAGGGGAGCGGCGTGGATCATGGTGCCCATGGCACCGTCGAGGACGAGGACACGTTGCTCCAAGATGTCAGTGAGCGCCTGGTGACGCTCCGCGGCTGTGGTCATAAGGCAGGTGCTTACTTCAGGATAGCAGGCCGCGAAGTGGTTACCCGTTGTGGCGAAGACGAAGTCCTAGCGCGCCCGCCGCAGCTTCCAGCCGCCATACGCGATTGCCAGGCCGACGAGGCCGAAGAAGGAGGGCTCGGGGCCTTGCGTGGTGCCGCTCTGGAGCAACTCGAACCGGTCCGAATCGTAGATCTCAAAAGGCTGGGGTCCGGGCAGACCCTGGCCGAGCCATGTGAACTGAACTTCAAACCCGTACACGAAACTGCCCTCGGCTATGCCACCGGCGTTCGCGAGCGCGTCGTACGCAGCTCCCAGAGGGGGCACCGAATGCAGAAACATCTGGTCCCATTGGGTGCTCAGCGGAGGAGGTGTGGTGGCGGTGAGGGAGCTCTCCAAATAAAGGGTCGGATCGAAGTAGATATCGAAGAGTTGCACCGGAAAGCCTGCGTCGTCGTTATAGATCCAGTAGTCATATTGGAAGGAGCTTCCGCCCAGACCGGTAACCGAATATCCGATCATCACGGAGCCGGCCATCGCCGGCAAGGACAGGAGCAGAATCAGCGCCAAAAGGACGAACGACGATCTTAGGAGCATGCCGACGCCTCCAACTTTCACCCAGGGAACCAATTTATACAACAACTGAGTATACATCAGTTTGCAGATTTCCAGGTTCGATCATCCGATTAGTACGTACCAAGCACGTCCTCAATCGCTGACGGTGGCCGGAACGGATGTTGCATTTCTCGGCGTCGAAAAACCCGACGGAGTAGCGAGCGTAATCACCGTCACCCCTTTTCCTACCGGAGTAAAGCGGCTCGCAGCGTGGTTCAATCCGGGGGTGATCGTCAGGGGCGATTCGACAGTGCCCACTTCCGGATTGCTGCTTTTGAGGTTCACGATAGCGGTCACTCCGGGCCGGAGGGCTTGCACGGTGATATCGGCGGCCAGACGCGATTGCGGGTCGAGGTGAACCGACCACACCACGACATGGATGGGTTTGTCCTTGGCGCTTGCCGCGGATACGAAGAAGCGGCGCTCCTCATCGGCACCGCCGGGACGAAGCACGGCGGCCTCATCCGGAGGACCGTACCGCTCGTAGGCCACAATAAACCCTGAGGGAGTCAGCCGCACCTTCCCGGTCCGGCTGCGAAACCCCGGGGCTTCCGCGGCGTAGGTCACATCCCCCGAATCTCCGAGCCCCTGCAGGTAGTAGGGGGCCGTGGACTTACCTTCCGGGATCTCGATCGTGACGCTCGCGGACCCGAGTTCGGTCTCCTTGGCGGAGATCAGCAGTTTCGAACCGTCGGAACTCGTCAGCGTGACCTTCAGCCCACCCGGGGGCGCCGGTTCGCCCAGGCAGAGGGTGTCGGGGAGCTCCAGGTCCTTCCCCAGAAATGTCTCGCCAACCACCGCGATGCCCGGTTTCTCGACCGAGGCTGTCACGGCGGCATATTCAGCCGGAGTCACGAAACCTCGTGGCTGAACGGGTGTCAAAGCAGTCTTACCTTCCGCGGAAGGCTCGAACCAGGTCACCGCCGAGCTGGACCCGCCGCTCAGGGTCAGGGCCGAGGCCCGCAACTTGCCCGCCTTTGGATTGGAACTGGCGATGGTCACTTCGATCCTGGAGCCTCCGGCGACCTGCTGCTCGCCCAGCACTTTCGCGGAGCTATCCAGTGCCGCCGAATAGATCGCGATCCGGGCAGGTACCGCCCGCGGCGTGGTCGGAAAAGTGGGCGCTTTGAACGGGCCGGTGATGAGGATCGCCGA
>DATJYJ010000426.1:0-24242 GCA_035578025.1 Verrucomicrobiia bacterium | reverse complement strand
GGTGCCCACGTTCATCTTTCCGCAGTGGCTGCAGAACGTGACGTTCGCGGTGCCGACGCGCTGGGCGGTGGACGGGTTGGATGCGATGATCTGGCGCGGATCGCCGTTCTCGGCGGCGGTGGGACCGATTGCGGCGATGCTCGGGTTCGCGGCGGCGTTCGGAGCGGTCGCGGTGTGGCGGTTCCGGTGGGAAGCGTAGGTGAGGGAATTCTGGCGCACACAGACAGTTTGAGATTCCACATTGGAACCTCAAAGAGTTACTGACGGCCCGCCGCGGCGGGAGGCGGAGGGGTGCCGAAGGGGCTTTGGCTGCCGAAGGGACTCTGGCTTCCGAACGGACTTTGGGTGCCGAACGGGCTATTCTGCACGGGTTGGCCGGGCTGATTCATGCCCTGGGTGTTGCCCATCTGGCTGGCGGGGGTGCCGGCGAGTCCCTGGGAGTTCGGGTTGGGAATCTGCTTGACCTTCTGCGGATCGAAGATGAACTCCCATTCGTTATAAAGCGAATGGTCGTTGTAGGTCATCACGCCTTCGCCCTCGGAGTTGCTGGCGATGCCGGCGATTCCGGCGCCGATCACTTGGCCTCCCATGCTCTGCTGCGGCATTCCGCCGGGACGGGGAGTGGTGAGAATGTTGCGGATCATATCCGCCGCGGCGTTGTTGGGTGCGCCGGTGGTGGCGCCGGGCTGCGGGAATCCAGGCGGTTGGCCGTTGGCTCCCGGCATCGTGTTGTATGGCGCGGCCACCGGCATGACGCCGCCGGTCTGGGAACTGACGGGCATGCCGGGCTGGGCGGGAAGAACCTGGTTGGGAAATCCCTGGCCGGGAAAGGTCTGACCGGGATACATGCCGCCCTGGTTGGGCATGGTTGGCGCTGGAGTCGTAGTGGTGGGCGATGAGCTGCCCAAAAACGACCCGCTGCCCCCGACGAAACCGCCACCGCCCAGGAAACCGCCGCTCGCGGCGCTGGATGTTGTGCCCGGAGCGAGCCCGGTTCTGCCCATGGGGTTGCCGGGCATCCCGGGCAAGGTCGCGCCGAGAGTTCCAGGTTGCTGCATGCCCGGCACCGGCAGTACTCCCGGAGGCGCCTGCGACGGCAGGGTGCCGGGTTGTCCCGAGTTGTTGATCTGGCCGGGATAGGTTGGCACGCCAGGCATCTGCGGAGCGCCGGTTCCAGCGGTGGCCGTGCCGGGCGGATTGTTACCGGCAGAAGCATCGCCGGGAGGCCCATTGACGACACCGCCATCCGTGGGGCGCTGTCGGTTGCGCATGGTGATGGCGCCGCCGCCCTGCCCGCCGGGCGTGTCGCCCATGCCGGCTTGCAGGCCGATGAACTGCCCCATGGTCGAGGCTTCCTTTGCCTGCTGATTCTGGCCCTGCTTGTTGATCTTGGAGTCGGTGAGGATGCCGTTCTGGATGTGGATCAGCCGCCATTCATCCTTGCCGGTCATGGGGTCCAGGTAGCGGTGGCGGAGGAATCGCTGGTTCTGGAAGTTTTCGAGCTCTTTGATGTCGGACGGGTAACGCTTGGCGACTTTGACGAAGAGCTGGATGGCGCGCTTGTACTGCTCGCCGCGGTCGATGAGGAGCTGCTCTTTGGCGCGCTGCGATTGCATGGCGACGCGCGGGATCTCCAGGTAGAGGCTGATGGCGATCACGGCGGCCATGAGGAAGACGAGGAGCATGGCGAAGCCGCGCTCGCCGCGAGCCGCTGCGCGGCCCGGCGGCGAGGACAGGCGAATCGCCTGTCCCACATCAGTTCGACATGCTGGCACCGGCGTCCTCCGCTAGCGGCAACGATTGCTGCTTCTTGCTGTCCACGTTCTCCATCAGCACCGACGTGAGGCCGATGCGGACCACGCGATACTTCTTCTTCACGATACCGCCTTCGGGGGCCAGGATGATGTTGTCGCCGTCCAGGAAGAAGGCGGTCTTCTTGCCGTCGATCTGCGTGGTGGCGAGGCCGTAGTATTTGACGTCGATGGGCGGGTCCGGCGGAGGCGGCGGAGGAGGTCCGGGCGGAGTGGGCGGCGGTACGGGCTTGGGAAAGACGTAGGCTTTGGCCACAACGACCTTCGGCTCCGGGCCCTTCAGCTCTTCTTTCGGCGGCGGTGCGGCGCCGAACTGAAACAGGTTGCGCGCTCCGCCTTCCGAGGCCACTTTCTGGATTTTGGCAAGCAGGTCGGTGCGCAGTGTCGGATCGATGGAGAGCGGATCGATTCGGTCTTCGGGACGCTTGGAACGGAAGACGGGGCGGAACTCGTCGGAGCGTGCGCGCTGAAGGAGCTTGCGCGCGGGCGTGGCCGGCGCGGATTCCGCGGTGGGCATCTCCGCCGGCCGGTTGCGCTCGATGACTGCCGACTTCGCGGCTGACTTCGCGGCCGGCGCCGGCGACGAATCGGAGAGCACGTTGGTATAGAGGACGATCGCCGCCACTACACCCAGCACGGACAGCGCCCAGACGGCCTTCTTGTTCTCCGCGCCGAGTTTCATCATTCGGCACCTTCCGAGGATGCGGCAGCGGCGGGCGCGGGTCCGAAGTCCTCACCGGGACGCTGGCGGATGAAGGTATCCAGCTTGAAGGTGACGTTGAGCTTGTCGCCGGTCTGCAAGGGCGTGGCGGTGAGGCTTTCCACGATCAGGAAATGCGACGACTTGTCGACCAGGTTCAAGAACTTCGCCAGCGCCGGATAGGTTCCCTGGCAGGCTACGTTCAGGGTCATGATGTAGAGCGTGTCGCTGCCTTCGATGGGCTCCAGACTCCACGAGTTCGGCTGCAGCACGACGCCCGAGCTTTCGGCGATATTCACCATCTCGCCCTGAAGAGTCGAGGTCATCACATGCCGGTCGGTGACGTATTTCTCGAGGAAGTCGTCGCCGGCCACGCGGGCGGTTTCGACCTTGGCGACGAGTTGTTTGTTCTTGGCCACCTGCGCCTGCGTGGCGACCAACTGCTGCTGCAGGGAGGCACGCTCGCGCCGCAGGTCGTCCGCGCTGCCGCCGAAAGGCTTGAATGCGATCACGGCGCCGGCCAGGTTGGCCGCCAGCAGCACGCCGATGATCGCGCGCATGGCTACGCGCGGGTCGTTCCACGGGATGGAGGCGAAGTTAAAGCTTCTGCGCATAGTTCACCGTGAAACGATAGCGATAGAGCGGCTCCGCCTGCGAGGGCGGCATCGATTGCTGCTGAATGACGCCGCCGAAGAGCGGCGAGTTTTCCAGGGCCTGGTACATACCGATGACCGGCTTGGGGCCCTCGGCACCGACCAGCATATCCAGCGTGATCTGGCCCTGTCCGCTGATGAACGGCCGGATGTTGATCACCTTGACGTTGCCAGGGAGAGTCTTCTCCAGGTCGGCCAGCAGTTTCGTCCAACTGATGGCCTTGCGATAGAGCAGGGTGTTCAGGAAGACGCTGCGTTCGAGCACCTCGGCGTTTTCGGGTTTGTGCAGGACGGCTTCGGCATCACGCTCCTGCTTCGTCACCGCGGAGAGCTGCGACCGCAAGCCGGCTACTTCCTTGCGGACGTCGGCGAGCTGGGCGCTGTCGGCGCGGGCAAGCATGACGAGCGCTCCGAGCGAGCCCACCAGCAGCACGCAGACGGCGATCGACGAGATGAACATCGCGCGGTCGCGGCGGAACGGCTGGCTGGCGAGATTGATGGCGATCTTCATCTCAATTGTTCCTGGCGACGGACCGCAGGTAGCCCAGCAGGCCCGCATTGTTCTCGCCGGGGGCGCCCAGCGGCGAGCGCAGCAGCTCGCATTCCACGCCCAGCTCCGCCCCGAAGAATTGCGCGGCTTCCTCGGTGCGGGCTCCGAACCCGCACAAGATCAGGTTTTCCGCGCGGCGGCCGAGGTTGTCTTCGATGTAGACGAACGTGGGGACGAGCACGTCGGCGATATCGGGCAGGTCGCTTTTCGGCAGCTCGACGCAGCGGGCGAGCTTGAGGACGGCTTTATCCCGCACAAGCACGCTGAGCGCCCGGCCGGTCAGCTTGGCGAGAACGCTCAAGCCGGCTTCGGGAGCAAGCTCCAGCGCGGCCAGCGACGACATGGTGACCAGGCCGGGATTCATCCCGGCGGTCCGGAACGGCGCCTCGTAGCGGGCGACAATCTCCAGGGGGGCCATCACGACCACCACGTCGACGCGGCCCTTTTCGCCGCTCTGGACGTAGTAGCTCATGGCCGCGGAATCGACGTCGAACGGCACGGCGCGCTTCACGCGGAAGCGGATGAGCGAGGCTTGTTCTTTGGCGTCCGACGGGAACTGGTCGAAATCGAGGACAGCGATGCGCGCGCTGTAGTCGGGCAGGATCAGCGCCGCGTCCTTGCGCTTGCGGGCGGCCTGGGTGGCGGCCAGGCTGCGCACGGCGAGGATGAATGCGTCCGGATCGGCGATGTTCTCTTTGAGCGGTGAGACCGTGAGGGTGCCGGGCTTGAAAGGCTGGAACTCGAGCTCCGCGTGCGAGGAGATGCGCGCCGCGGCGATGCCGGCCTCGGAGATCTCGAAAGCCATGGCGGGCGGCGGGTCGCGGAAGACGGAGCGGACGGAATCGAGCACGTTATCCTTCTATGAACGTCACTTTATTGATTTCGCGCAGGGTGGTCACGCCGGCGCGCATTTTTTCGACGGCGGATTCGCGCAGGAAGGTCATGCCTTCCTCACGGGCGGCGCGCTTGATTTCGGAAGTCGGGCGCCGGTCTAGAATCATTTCGCGGATTTTGTCGGTCAAATCCAGCAGCTCGTGGATCGCGGAGCGGCCTCGGAAACCGGTGCCGCCGCACTCGAAACAGCCGGTGCCTTCATAGAGCGGCACGTCACGCCATTCGTCGGGATGCAAGCCGCTTTCCACCAGCATGGCATCGGGATAGTGCACGCGGCGCTTGCAGTGCTCGCAGATCACGCGGACCAGGCGCTGGGCCAGGATGCAGTTCAGCGCCGAGACGAAATTGTACGGCTCGACGCCCATGTTCAGGAACCGGCCCAGCACGTCGAGCACGTTGTTGGCGTGCACGGTGGTGAATACCAGGTGGCCGGTGAGGGCGGAATTGATGGCGATCTGCGCGGTCTCCTGGTCGCGGATTTCGCCGACCATGATCTTGTCCGGGTCGTGGCGCAGAATCGAGCGCAGGCCGCGGGCGAAGGTGAGGCCCTTCTTCTCGTTCACCGGGATTTGGGTGATGCCCTTGATCTGGTATTCGACCGGGTCCTCGATGGTGATGATCTTGTCTTCGTCGTTCTTGATCTCGCTGAGCGCGGCGTAGAGGGTGGTGGTCTTGCCGGAGCCAGTGGGGCCGGTGACGAGCACCATCCCGTACGGTTCGAGGATGTAGCGGCGGAACTTGGTAAGGTCGCCTTCGCTGAAGCCCACCACGTCGAGCGAGAGCTTGGCGAACTTCTCGCTCATCGACTCCTTGTCGAGCACGCGGAGCACGGCGTCTTCGCCGTGGATGGTGGGCATGATGGAGACGCGAAAGTCGATGAGGCGGTTTTTGTAGCGCACGCGGAAACGGCCGTCCTGCGGGACGCGCTTCTCGGCGATATCCAGCTCGCTCATGACCTTGATGCGCGAGATGATGGTGGACTGCCAGTCCTTGGCGATGGGCGGCATAGCGTAGTGCAGCACGCCGTCGATACGGTACTTGATGGCCACTTCCTGGTCGCGCGATTCGATGTGAATATCGCTGGCGCGCCGCTCCAAGGCGTTGAAGATGGTGGTGTCGACCAGCTTGATGACCGGCGCGATGTCGCTGTCGGTGGAGGTCAGCTTGTCGATGGAGAGGGTCTCGTCCTGCTCGCCCTCTTCGGCCACCACGTCGAGGGCGAAGCCCTCGGTGACCTCTTCCAGGACGCGCTGCGACTGCTCGGTCTTTTTGAGCAGCTCCGAAATCTGCGAGAGCGTGGCCACTTTGACGCGCAGCTTCTTGTTGAGCAGCAGCGTCAGCTCGTCGATGAGGTTGAGGTTGCGCGGGTCGGAGAGGGCGATCTCCAGGGTTCCGTTCTCGGCATGCAGCGGCACGAAGTTGTACCGGAACATGAGATCCACGGGGATGGAGCGGAACAGGTCGTGATCGATGCCGGCGACGCGCAGATCGACGAACTCGTGGCGGTAGCGCGCGGCGATCGCCTGCGCCTGTTCGGTCTCGGCCGTTGGATCCGTGAGTCTGATCTTTTCCGTCGCCATGGTGCTCACCGGATGGTATCCGCCAGGGAGAAGATCGGCAGGTAGAGCGCAATCAGGACGAACGCGACAAAGCTGCCCATGACGATCATGATGGCGGGCTCGACCAGGGAGAGCACCGCGGTCATGCGCGTGTTGACATCTTCTTCAAAGAATTCCGCTACGGAGTTCAGCATCGCCGGCAGAGCGCCCGTGGATTCGCCTACTTCGATCATATCGATTGCCAGCGGCGGAAACATTTTGGAGGCCTTGAGGGAGCCGGAGAGCGGCTGGCCTTCGCGGACCATCTTTCCGGCGGCTTCCACTGCGCGCTTGAGCAGGGGCGTCCCCAGCGAATCGGCGGCGGTCTCCATGGACTGGACGAGCGGGATGCCACCGACCAGCAGGGTGCTGAGAATGCGCGAAAGCTGGGCCACCTGATACTTGAGCCAGATATCGCCGGCGATGGGCAGGCGCAGCTTGATGCGGTCCACGGTTTCGCGGGACTGCTCGCGGCGCACCCACCAGCGGAAGACGAAGATCAGGCCGACGAGCGCGCCGAAAGCGACCAGGATGTAGCTGCGGGCGGTGGTTCCGACCGCGATCAGGTATTGGGTGATGGTGGGGAGGTTGGCGTTCATGCTGCTGTAGAGCCCGGCGAAGGTCGGGACCACGTAGGTCACCAGGAAGATCATGAGCCCGATCACCAGGACGATCAGCACCGCCGGATACATGAGCGAGACGAGCACCTTCTTTTTGACCGATAACGAGAGCTTCTGATAGGTGATGTAGCGGTCGAGCACCTCGGTCAGGCTGCCGCTTTTCTCGCCGGCCATGACCGAGGTCACGTAGATCTTGGGGAAGACGCCCTGCTGGCGGAAGGCTTCGCTGAGGAGGGTACCGCTGCGGACCTCGTCACGGACGGCGCGGATGTGCGGGCCGAGCTTGGGGTCGGTGAGGCGCTCGGCCAGAAGGTCGAGGGACTTGAGGATGGGGAGGCCGGCGCGGATCAGGGTGACGAACTGCTGGTTGAAGATCAGGAATTTCTCGAGATCGAGCTTTTTCCGGCCGCGCAGGAGCCCGGCACCGGCCGCGGCTCCCCGAGCCTTAATGGAATAGACGAGAAATCCCTGTTGGGTGTATTTCTCGCGGAGCTCTTTTTCGCTGGCGGCGGCGGCCACCTGCTGGTGAATCTGGCCGCGCCCGTCGGCGTATTTGACCGCGTAGTCGGCCACGGCTAACGGCCCTCCTCGACCAGCTCCGCGCCCTTAGGTATTTGGAATTGGAACAACTTAGAGTCTAGAGGGGGATCGATTTTTTCGTCGTCGAAGCGGAATTCGAGAATCGACCGGTCGAAACCGGTGACCTTGACCATGTGGATCCGGCTTTGGGAGTCGACCACGAATTCCACGGCGGAATAAGGCAGATTGTCGGTCTTGGGCTCCGCGGTGATGCGCTGGCCGGCGCCTTCGGGCCTCGCCTGGAGATTGCGGAACTCCTTTTGGAAGTCCAACTTACCGAGGAGGAAGGCGAGCGGGGCGCGCATATCGTCGCTTTCCTTGAGCTTGAGCTTCTCGGCCCGGTTGTCGGCCGGGGTGTAGAGCCAGAGGAACTTGCCGTCGCTGATGAAGAGCTTGCCTTTGGGCTGGTCGTAGTCCCAGCGCATTTTGCCTGGCTTGCGGAGCTGGAGCAGGCCGCTCTCCGAGCGGCGGGGGCGGCCAAGCGGCGTATAGTCCTCATGAAAAAGGACTTGCAGAGTCTTGGCTTTGTTATAGCGGACCTCGACGTTCTTGAGCAGGCTATCCAGCGGGGTCTCGGCGGCGAACGCCGACACGGCGGTCAGGCAGACTACGAGTCGAAGCGGGCCCACAAATCACTTGACGTATTTGCGGGCCGTTTCGTGCATGCGATGAGAAGGGGCAGGCCGGCGACCTGCCCCACGGATTACTTCACCGAGATGGTGACGCCGGTTTGGGACGGCACCCCGCCGATGGAAACTATCAAGGGGAGGTCGCCGGCGGAAACCGTGGCCGGGATGACGACGTTCAACTGCAGGACACCGGAGACGATGCCCGGGGCTTCACCGGCGAAGACATAATTTGCGGGCTGGCCGCCGATGGTCACGCCGATCGCCAGCAGCGGCGACGGCGTCAACGGCGGAGCTGAGGCTACGGTGGTTACCTTACCCGTAACTCCGGCCGGCGTAGTCTGGCCTTCACCGGTCATATAGATGGTCACTGTATTCCCGCGCGAATCCGGATTGCTGGGCGAGTTCACCGACTGGTTCTGGTTGAGGATCGCTCCGGGTCCGGTGCCCGAGGAGTTCAGCGTGAAGATTCCCGGCGCGGTGGTGGCGATGTTGACGGTCACGCCGTTGGACGATTGGCCCTGGTACTTGAGGACCACGCTGGCGGTCACGAGCGGCGCGACTTCGTAAGGCACCACCGCGGAAACCTGGGTGGAGCTCACGTAGATCATCGGGCAGGCGAAGCCGTTGATCAACACCTGTACGCCGCCCAGGGTTGTGGCCACTTTGCCGGTCGAATCGAGTGTCAGGCCCACAGGAGTAGACGGGCCGATGGGGTGCTGCGCATCGCTGGCGAACAGGGTAATCACCTCGCCCGGCGAGAGCGCGTTGGCCTGGTAGCTGGCGCCATTGACCACGCGCGAGACGGTTGGCAGGGGCGCGGTGACACTCAGAGTCACGTTCACCGTGGTGGAGCCACCCGCTCCGCCGCTTCCGGCGATGGTGACCGTGCCGGCGAAATTCCCGGCGTTCAGGTTCGTGGTGTTCACGGTTACGGTGACCTGGGCGGTCCCGCTGGTGGGCGTGGTGCCGGAAGTGGGGCTCACCGAAAGCCAGTTGCCGCCGCTGGTGGTGGCCGCGGTAGCGGTGAATGCCAGAGCCGCTCCGCCGCCGCTGACATTGATGCTCTGCACGGCGGGCGCCGGATCGCCGAGGCGGTAGGTGAACGAGAGCGAGGTCGGGGTGGCGGTGACCGTGGGCGGCGCCGTGATGGTCAAGGACACCGGGACACTTACCGAAGCGCCGCCGCTTGGCACGATGGTGATGGTCCCACTGTACGATCCGGCGGACAAGCCGCTCGCATTGACATTTACGGTGAGCGGATTCACGGGTGTGGTCAGGGTGCTGGAGCCGGCGCTGGTGGAAAGCCAGGCGCCGCCGCCGGTGGTGGAAGTCTGAACGGTGAACTGCACGCCGGCCGAACCCGACGCGCTTGCCACGGAGAGTGTCCCCGCCGGCAAAGACCCGGAGCCGGCCTGGCCGCTGAACGCCAGGGAAGGCTGGGTGGTTCCGCAACTGCTGGTGCAGCTCACGGTGACGTTCCCGGTACCGCCTCCTCCGCCCGCGCCGACCACATAGGTGACGGTGACGGTCTGGATGGTGCCATTCGAATTGAATGTCAGGATGCCGGTATTGGTCGAATTCGATGCCAGCCCGGAGGGGTTCACGCTGACGGAGAGATTCACCGGCGTGGTGCCCGAGGTTGGGGACACGGACAGCCAGGAAGCGCTCGAGCTCACGGTAAACGGACTGGTGACATTCGCCGACACGGACAGCACCAGCGGCGTCGGCGTGACTCCATTGGCGGAGCTGAACGACATGCTCGCCGGAGTAAAGATCAGCGGACCGGAACTGCCGGTGCCGCCGTTCACCACCAGCACCACCGGGAAATTCACTGGGGTGTTCGCTGCGCCGGATTGGTTAATGGTGACACCCGAGGTGTACACGCCGGCAGACTTGCCCGCAGGATTGACCTGAACCGAGAACACCGTGGACCCGGTCTGCTGGTTGACGGTGACCCAGGTATCGTTGGCGGTTGCGGTGAAGTTTAGGGCAGAGCCGTCACTCATGGCCGGGTTGACCTGAATGCCGGAAGGAATCGCGCCGCCGGTGGTATAGGTGAAGATCGCCGAACCGGGCGTGGTGAGGAGGGTTGCGCCGGACACGACGTTCAGATTCACTGTGACCGTTGCGGTTCCGCCGGCGGTGGTGATGCTGATGGTGGCCGAGTAGGTTCCGACCGACAGGCCGCCGGGGCTGGCAATTACCATGGCCTGGCCATTTACGGGCAGGGTTCCAGCCGACGGGGACAAGCTAAGCCATCCGGTGCCGGTGGCGTAAGAGATACTGGAGCTCCAGTTCCCCGCGGGACCGGTAATCGCGATCGACGGGTAGCTGACGAAGGCGGGGTTCGTGCCGGCCTGGTAGGTCAGGCTAAGATTGGTGGGAGCAACCGCGCCGGTTGCGCTGCCGCCGCCGCCGCCGACGACCATGGTCACGGAGACGCTGGAAGTCAACGATCCGATGGTGACCGTCAAAGTTCCCACATAGTTGTTGGCGGTGAGCCCGAAGGGGTTGCCGGTCAGGGTAATGCTGGCTTGGGCGCCGGGTGAGAGCGACTGGCCATTGGCGCCGCTGAAGGCGGTCAACCAGCCGGTGCTGTTGGTGGATATCGAGAGGACACCGCCGTTCACGCTGCTCACGAGAACAATGGTCTGCACCTGCGAGCCATTTACCGCGGCGGCCGGGAGGGTCACGGGGTTGGGACTGATGGTCAGCCCCGAAGTGGACCCGCCGTTCACGCTGAGGGTTACCGAAATCGTGGCCAGCGCGATGGTGGGGTTGTAGTAATCGTACAGCGTGATGGTGCCGGTATACGTCCCGGTGCTCAACGCATTCGCGGCGCTGCCCACGCCCACGAGGACGCCGCTGGATACATTCTGGGCGTACACCTGGGAATTATTGTTGGCCAAGAGCCAGCCGCTACTGTTGGTGCTGGCATTGAACAGGGTGACGCCGGTGGAACTGCTGAGTCCGATTAGCTGGTTGGGGAAATTGCCGCTGTTGGTGGTGAAGTTAAAACTGACGGTGCTTTGGCTGGGTGTGAGCGATCCCCCCGATCCGCTGCCGTTGACGTTCAACGTTACCGAGATCGTGAGGGCATTGCCCACGGAGGGAGTGAGGGTGACGGACCCCTGACACACGCCGGTGCCGAGTCCCGAGGCGTTGGCCGACACCAGGAGCGACACCGGAAGGCTGGCGGAGATGGTATTGCTGCTGAGCGAGGCTGTAAGCCAGTTCACACCCAGGCAGGAACTGATGGTGATGACGGGGGTGCTCAGGCCGATGGGGGTGACGCTGGTGGTCGAGATGGTCGGTGTGACGGAGGTGGTGGTGCCGGTGGCGGCGTTAAGCGTGATGGGGTTGATGCTCGAGGTGAGCGAACCACCGCCGCCCCCGCCCGTCGAGCTGTTGAAGTTGACGGTGAAGGTGAGGGGAGAATTGGGGACACCGGCCGGATTGGTGGCGGTCACCGTGACCGTCGCCTGATGAGGCCCGGGCTGGAGGAGCGACGTGTTGGCCACGCGGAAACTGATGGTCGCCGGAGTGGTGGCATTGGTGACGTTGACACCTAGCCAGATATTCGGGCTGCTGGTGTTGTCGTATTGCGGCGTGCCAACGGAGAAACTGATCTCGGTGGTGCCCGCCAGCGAGCTGGTGAGGCTGATATCCTGCCCGGATGTATTGGTGAGGGTGACACTGGTGCTCGAAGGCGACAAAACAAACGAGGGTTGCGCCCAAGCCGGCGCTGAGAGGCACAGCGCGATTAGGAGAGCGGGGAGAAGACTGGAATGCTTAATGAGTTTTTGTGCGGCGTCCATGATTTGTCCTCGGCCATGTTGATTCTACAACAACGCTTGCCTGAATAACAGACAAGTCGCTCTGTTTCGCGCATTCACCCTACTTAAGCCGAACGTGGCTACCGGAGAATCTCCGATGACGGGGCAGGGATGCTGGCGCTGGCAAGAGCGTCGACGGACGCGGTTACCTCAAATTGTAAGCCCTATTTCAGAATTTTGAAAAGGTTGCTGTAGTCGTCTGTCCACAATCTCACGCTCACCTTAGGATCGAGCGCGGCCGTGTTAGTCAGTTCTTCGCCGGAAAAGCCGGCGGAGGGAGAGGCAATCAGGACCCAGGTTGCGCCGAAGACGTCGGTGTCTTCGTCGTCTTCGGTATCGATTACCCGGGCAACCTTATTCAATGCCTGGGTTTCGCCGGCCAGCACCGGCTGCAGGTTGAGATAGCGGTTCGAGATGTGAACGGCCAGGATGCCATCGGGCTGCAAGTGGCGGAAGTAGAGCTCCATGGCCTCCTTGGTCAGCAGGTGAACGGGGATCGAGTCGCTGGAAAAGGCGTCCACTGCCAGGACGTCGAAGTTTTCGGGAGGTTCCCGCTCCAGACTTAACCGCGCGTCGCCCATGGCGACATCGAGCTTGGCCTTGCAATCGGGAACGAAGAAAAACTGGGTTCGCGCGATATTGAGGACCAGGGGGTTAATTTCGTAGTAGCGGTAGTAGTCGCCCAGGCGTCCATAGGCGGCGACGGTTCCCGTACCGAGCCCGATCACCCCGACGCGGATGGCGCCCTTTTTCTGTTTCTCGCGGATGGTGATGCCGACGCCGGTATTGGGACCGTAGTAAGTGGTGGGCCAGTTGCGGCGGATGACGTTCAGGAACTCTTCGCCGTGATTGATGGTGCCGTGGGTCAGGGTACGGGTGGCGGTGAGAGAGCTGGCGACTCCGTTGTCACGGACTTTTAACGCTCCGTAGAAGTTGCGCACGGCCACCCGGTATCCGCTGGTGAGGCTCTGAATCTGGTAGCCGACGAATCCGACGAGGGCCAGCGCCAGCAGCTCGGTGGCGACGGCGGCCCAGGCAGCGGGCCGGCGCATCCATCCGAAGCCCATGCGCACGAGGCACAGGACGAGCAGAATCACCAGCGCCAGACCTACGCCGAGGATCGTCTTTTCGGTGTTGTCCTCGAACGACCGCTCGCGGAAAATGGCCAGCCAGATCGAGTCTTTCCGGTATCCCAATACGCCGATGAGGATTGCCGCCAACAGGAGCCGGCCGGGGGACAGCAACTCCTCGAGCCAGCTCCAATCCGGCGTGGCGCGGAAGGCGATGAGTGCGACGACGGCGCAAACCCCCAGCCCAGCCGGCATTTCATAGAGCGCCTTGAACACGTGCGGCGCCATCAGCCCGACCAGCAGGCCGCCGAGAGCTCCACCGGCGGAGATCATGAGGAAATACTGCGTGAGATATTTCGGATGCGGTTTGAGGCGCGCCAGCTCGCCGTGGCAAACCATGCAGCAGGTAAAGAGTCCCAGCGAGAACAGCGCGATCAGCATGAAGACCGCGGGAATGTGCACTTCGCCCAACCCCGGCAGTTTCAGGTTGGTGTTCTTGTCCAGCGTATCGTTGAGCGTGTAGGCCATGCTGCCGAGGGCGACCGCGAGCAATTGCAGGTAGGGATTCCGCCGGTACCAGCCTTCGCCCTCGAAGCACAGGATGAAGCTCAACAGGTAAATGCTCAGCGGCAGGACCCAGAGGAAGGGGATGGCGGCCACGTTCTGCGAGAGGTGGTTGGAGATGGCGAGCAGCAGGACCGACGCGGTGGCGGGAAGCAGGAGCCACATCAGGTAATCTTTGAGCGTGGGCGGAGGGTCCGGAGTTTCGGCTGCCGCGGCCTCGGAGGCAGTTTCGGCAACGTCGCTGCCTGAGCGCCAGGCCACGAGCCCGCACAGCAGCACGAATACGCCGAAGCCCCACGACCACATGTAAGCCTGATGCCGGGTGCCGAAGGTGGGCTCGAACAGGATCGGGTAGCTGATCAGCGCAAACATGGATCCGGCGTTCGACAGCGCGTAGAGACGATACGGGATGGAGCCCTTGTACCGGCGCGCGTACCAGGCCTGGAGCAGGGGCCCGGTGGTAGAGAGCAGGAAATAGGGCAGTCCGACGGTCATCGCGAGCAGGCCCAGGATGCGCAGGGTGGGCTCTTCGGCACCGGTGGGCTTCCACGAAGCGCTGGGATAGACCGGCAATGCGATCAAGCTGACCAGCAGCATCGCGCCGTGGACCAGCATCTGGCGGCGCGGCTTGAGGTAACGCACCAGCGCGTGCGCGTAGAGGTATCCCAGGAGCAGCACCATCTGGAAGAAGAGGAGGCAAGTAGTCCAGACTGCGGCCGAACCGCCGAACCACGGCAGGATGATTTTGGCGATGACCGGCTGGACCTGGAAGAGCAGAAACGCGCTCACCAGAATCGTTAAAGCGTAGAGAATCATTTGTAGGCAGGCACTCCGGTGACCTTTTCGCCGATCACCAGCGCATGGATGTGGTCCGTCCCCTCATAGGTCTTGACGGTTTCCAGGTTGCAAAGGTGACGCATGAGCGGGTATTCATCGGTGATTCCGTTCGCGCCCAGAAGATCGCGGCTGAGGCGGGCGCACTCCAGGGCCATGGCGACGTTGTTGCGCTTGAGCATGGAGATGTGGGCGGGTTCGAGCTTCTTCTGGTCTTTGAGGCGGCCGGCCTGGACGGCGAGCAATTGGGCCTTGGTGATTTCGGTGATCATCCAGGCGAGTTTTTCCTGGACGAGCTGGTGCGCGGCGATGGGCCGGTCGTCGAACTGCTTGCGCATTACGGAGTACGAGCGGGCGGTCTCGTAGCAGTCCATGGCTGCGCCGATGACGCCCCAACCGATGCCGTAGCGCGCTTGAGACAGGCACGAGAGCGGCGCTTTCAGGCCCTTGGCGCCAGGCAGGCGGTCGCATTCGGAGACGCGGCAGTCTGAGAAGGCCAGGCTGGAGGTGACGCTGGCGCGCATGCTCCACTTGCCGTGGATATCAGAGGTCGAGTAGCCTTTCGTGCCGCGCTCGACCAGGAAGCCCAGGATACCTTCGCTGGCGCGAGCCCAGACGACCGCGACGTCGGCCATGGTGCCGTTGGTAATCCAGGTCTTTTCTCCGTTGAGGACCCAGGTGTCGCCGTCGCGAACGGCGGTGGTGCGCATGCCGGCGGGATTGGAGCCGAAATCGGGCTCGGTGAGTCCGAAGCACCCGACTGCCTGGCCGCTTTGCAGGCGGGGAAGCCACTTCTGCTTCTGGGCGTCGCTGCCCATGGAATGGATGGGATACATGACCAGCGCGCCCTGGACGGAGACGAAACTGCGGATGCCGGAGTCTGCGCGTTCGAGCTCCTGCATGACGAGGCCGTACTCGACGTTGGTCATGCCGGCGCAGCCGTAGCCTTCGAGGTTGGCGCCCAGGAATCCGAGCTGGGCCATTTCGGGGATGAGCTCGTTGGGGAAGCGGGCGTCGCGGTAGCAATCGCGGATGAGGGGCAGGATGCGCTCCTCGGCGAACCGGCGCGCGGTGGCCCGCACCATCAGTTCTTCCTGGCTGAAGAGAGAGTCGACACAGAAATAGTCCACGCCGCGAAAAGGCATCTGAGAGTTTCTTTCCCCCTTATTTGAACATAGGCGCGGGGGAGGCGTGGACCGAAGCGGGGCAGGCCGGAAGCCTGCCCCGCTGGATCACGGATACAGGCCGCGGACTTTGCAGGCTTCGGCCACGCGCGAAACGCCGAGCATGTTGGCGGCGAGGCGCATGTTCACCTTCTTCTCCAGGTGGATGCGGAGCACATCGCCGAAGCTGCGCTTCATGATCTTCTCCAGCTTGGCGTTGACGTCCTGCTCGTCCCAGAAGAGGTGATTCTCGTCCTGCACCCACTCGAAGTAGCTGACGGTCACACCGCCGGCATTGCAGAGGATGTCGGGAATCAGGAACACGCCATTCTGATCGAAGATCCTGTCCGCTTCCGGCGTGACGGGGCCGTTGGCGGCTTCGCTGACGATCTTCGCGTGGACCCTGCCCGCGTTCTCTTCGGTGATCGCGTTCTCGAGTGCAGCGGGAACCAGAATGTCGCACTCCAGGGCCAGAAGCTCTTCGGGCTTGATCACCGTGGCTTCGGGGAAACCGAGCAGGCGGCCGGTGCGGTTCTTGAACGACACCACCGCCGGAATATCCAGGCCCTTCGGGTTGTACAGGCAGGCTGAAGTGTCGCTGACCGCCAGCACTTTCGCTCCGATGCTGTGGAACAACTCCGCGGCAATCGAACCGGCATTGCCGAATCCCTGGACGACCACAGTTGCTCTCTTCGGGTCGATCTTCAGATGGTCGCAACTCGAGAGGGTAGTGTAGAAGACGCCGCGCGCGGTGGCTTCATTGCGTCCCAGGCTGCCGCCGATCGAGATCGGTTTGCCGGTCACTACTCCGTGAACCGGGTAGCCCTTGTTCATGCTGTAGGTGTCCATGATCCACGCCATGATCTGCGGAGTGGTGTAGACGTCGGGCGCCGGGATGTCCTTCTCCGGGCCGATGATCGGCAGAATCGAGGTCGCGTAGCGGCGCGACAGCCGCTCCAACTCGCCCAAGGACATTTCTTTGGGGTTGCAGGTCACGCCGCCCTTGCCGCCGCCGTAGGGGATGTTCACCACGGCGCACTTCCACGTCATCCACGTGGCCAGGGCCTTGACTTCGTCCATCGTGACGTTGGGATGAAAACGGATGCCTCCTTTGGCGGGTCCGCGCATGGTCGAGTGCTGGACGCGGTACCCTTCGAAACGGACAACCTTTCCGGTGTCCATGCGGACCGGCACGCTCACACTGAGGATGCGTTCCGGGTACTTGATCATTGCTCGCAAGTTGTCATCGAGTCCCAGCGCGTTCGCCGCCAGGTCGAAATTCTCTAATGCTACTGTGTATGCGTTCTTTTCGGTCGTTGCGGTTGCTAACATGGCGAACCTCGACCGAAATATTAGCCTGCAGCAGGCACCACGTCAATGGGGTGGTTAGCTGGCGCCGATCGCGACCGTAGCCGTGTTGGAGGTGGCGCCGCCGATGGACAGGACTACCGGGACGGCGTCACCCGGCGCGACTCCGGCCGGGATCTGCACGTTGACCTGGTTTAAGCCGACAAAGCCGGGAGCCAGCCCGGAGAATTGCACGGTCGCGGGCCGGCCGCCGATGGTGACCGTGGGCGTCAGGAGCGTGACCGCCGGGGGATTGCCCGGCGCGGCGCTGCCTAGCGCGGGGCGAGGGGTGGTGTCGCCGAGACCGGTGCAGTAGATCGAGATGAACTCGCCCGGCGCTGCCGGCCGGGAATCGGGCGTGACGCCGGCGGGCGCTGCCAGGGTCGCGGTGTTGGCGATGACTGCCGAGGCCTGCCCGGTGCCCTGCCCGTTGGTGGTGAAGATGCCTGGTGCGTAGGCTCTGATCTGCACCGGCACGGTCACGGATTGGACCCCCTGCACCACGGTCAGCGACTGTGTACTGGGCGCCGCGACGAGCGGCACCTGCACATTGATTTGTCCCGGCGAGACGAAGAAAAGCGGCACCGAGTTGACGCCCGCAGTCACCACGGTCCCGGCGAGGGTGAAGGGCAGGGGCGGCGCACCGGCAACGACCACCGACGAGGCCAGGTTCGTGCCGTAGAGCGAGGCGATGCTGCGCGGCGCCACTACGTTGCCGGCCGCCGGGTTGGCTGCGTTGACGAACGCCGCCGACACCGTTTTCGGAGCCGCACCGATGTTGAAGTTCCTGGGCGTCGAGGCGCCGCCTCCGGTGGATGGGTTGAACGCCAACACCGCCGCCCGGCCCGGAGCCGCCACGTCGCCGGCTGTGATCTGTGCCCGCAGATGACCGGCATCGACGAAGGTGGTGCCGCGGTCCTGCCCGTTCCAGCGGATGGTGGTGCCCGGGACGAAGTTCGATCCCGAGACGCTGAGCACGAAGGCGCCGCTGCCGGGATCGACCGTGGACGGCACGAGCTGATCGATGACCGGTTGCAGGCTCGGGGCACTCAGCGGGATCGCAATCTCCCAGACGCTGCGCCCGTGCGTGCCTGCGCGAAGGACTCGTGCCTGCCGGTTCAATACCAGCGTGGTCACGACGACTTTGGGTAATCCGTTGCCCAGGCTCGACCAGGAGTTTCCGCCCTCGGTGGTGATCATGACGCCGGCGTCGGTGGCGATGTAAAGCGTGCCGGGCAGGTCGGGGTCGACGATCAGGTCGTTGACCGGAATCACAGGCAGGTTGCCGCTGATGTCGGTCCAGGCGGCGCCCGCGCTGGTGGTCTTATATATATGCCCCGGCAAGTCCGACGCCGCAGGGAATCCGGAAAACGTGACGTAGGCGGTGGCGGCGTCCAGCGGGTCTACCGCGATGCGGGTCACGGTTCGCGCGGGCAGACCGGCGCTGCGATCGGTCCAACTTGCGACTGGTCCCTGGAGTGCCTCGGCGGTCACCTGCACCTTGCCGTTGCTGGTTCCGGCGTAGACGGTGTTGGGGTCCGACAGCGCGACGGCGATGGCTTTGAGCGTCCCTTTCTTGCCGCCGGTGAGGTCGGGCGAGGCCGTCCAGATTCCGCCGCTGTCGCGGCTCTGCCAAACACGATATGTCCCGAAGTAGACCGTCTGGGGGTTCGACGGATCGATCGCCAATGGCGAGATGAACTGCGTCGAATCGGCCTGGTCAATCCCGTAATCGGCGGGAACCCACAACGAGGTCGGACTCAGGCCTAGAGTGCGCTCGATGGTGATGTTCTGGCAGGCGGCGAGCACCAGGGAAGGGAAGGATGGATCCATGGCGGTGAATCCGCCGTCGCCGCAGGTCAGGTTCTGCCATTTTCCCCCGCCGTCGTACGCCTGGGTGCCGTTGTCCTGCGCGCCGGCGATTCCCGCGCCGCTCGTGCCCGGGTCCATCGACATGCCCGGGTAGAACTGCGTGATGGCCAGCGTGGCGTTCAGGTTGGTCCAGTTGGGCCGCGCGGCGGTAACATCCGTAGTGCTGTACATGCCGCCGTCGTTTCCGATGTAGAGCTTGCTGCCATCGGGTGTGAAGGCGAGGGCATGAAAATCCACGTGCATCTGGTTGGTGTTCGGCCCGGTGAGCGACGGCGCGCTCCAGGTATTTCCGCCATCGAGACTGCGCACGACGCCGATGCCGCCCGACCAAATCACGTTGGGATTCTGGGGCGAGACGCGCAGGACGTTGTAGTACCAGGTCTGTGCGCCCCAGGAGGCGATTGGAACGGTGAGCTTGGTCCACGTGGCGCCGGCGTCGGTTGTCTTATATATACCCATGAGGTTCGCGGTGCTGGTGCCGGGGGTGATCGTGTTGGCGATCTGGGCGAACATTGTGGCGGGAGACGACGGCGCGATTGCCAGTTCAATCCGGCCGACGCCGGAAGTGGGCAGGGACGCATCGCCGGCGCCTGTGACCTGCTTCCAGGTCAATCCCCCATCGGTCGAGTGATACACGCCGTTGCGCGGGTTCCCGGCCGCGGTGCCCAGTGCCGCGTACACGCTGTCCGAGTTCGACGGATCGAAGACCACGGCCGTTCCGGAAGCGCCCGCGAGAGTGTTGACCCAGGTGTTACCGGCATCCGCGGAACGCCAGATGCCGCCCAGACGCGACGCGCAAATTACGATTTGGCTATTGGTGGCGTGAACCGCGATGGCCGCGATATAGTCGCGGACGAACGGGCCAAGAATATTGGTCCAGGTGGCGCCGGCGTCCGTGGATTTCAGAATGCCGGCCCCATAGTAGCCATCGCCATTGAAATTCCCCTCACCGGTGCCGACGTAGATGGTGTCGGGGTTTTGAGGATCCAGCGCGAGACTGCCGGTGGCGAGCGAGACCTGGTCGTCGGTGAGGGGCCTCCAGTTCACGCCACCGTCAGTGGTCTTCCAGATTCCGCCTTCGGCACCGCCTGCGTAGACGACGTTGGTATCGCGCGGATCGATCGCGATGGCGGTGATGCGCCCGGAGCTGGTCACAGGCGTGGCGGGATCGGTGGGCTTGGGACCGATCATGGTCCAGTTGGTGGCGTCCGTGGTCAGTGCGAACGGAACGGCGCCTTGAACCGCGCTGCGTGCCGCCTGGCGCTGAGCGCGCGCCGCGGCGTCCATTCGCCGGATCTCCAGGATGGCATTGCGGCGTGCGCCCGGCGGGATCGACGTATTCGGATATCTGCGCTGGCTGTAAAACCACTCGAGGCGCTCTGCCTGGTGGTCGTCATCGTCGTCCTGGAGCGGAGGGCGATCCTGCGCCGCCGCCAAGGATAGGAAGAGAAGAAAGAGCCCGGTCAGTTTTGGCGCCATACCCCGATTGCAATCCTTCACGAAACCGTACCTCAAATGTCCGCCCGTCCGCAAACGCGATCTGGCGGGCGGAAAAAAACCTGGCCACGGATGGACGCGGATGCACACGGATTAACTTGCTACACCTCGAGTACGATTCCGCGCACCGGCAGCCCCGTGCCCCGTTGCAACGCCAACCCGTAGACCTGCAACTGGACAACGTTGCGGCTTTCGCGCCGGTCGGTCTTGTAGTCGACCACGGTCCACTGAGCACCGTCCGAACAGGCGAAATCGATGCGGCCATCGGCCAGCGTTCCATCCGCCAGGCGCACCATGACCGGGAGTTCGCGCCGGCGGAAGGCTTCTTGCGGAACGATCCGGTTCAGATATTCGAGGGCGGCGCGGGCGGCTTCCACAGCGGCATCACGTTCGGCATCCGACGCGCGGTGGCGGCGTCTCCACACAGAGGCAAGGGCATCGAGTGCTTCGACGCGATCCGCGCGCTGCAGGATGTCGTGCACCAGGCGTCCGAAGCGGCGGCCGGACGGACGTCCGGTGGCGGCGTCGAGCGTCACCGTCTGGACAGGGATCGTCTCGGCCTCATCGGCAGATGTGAGCCGCTCGGCGAGCACGGTGCGATATCGCGGGCGGCTGCCTGCCTCGACGAGCGCCGCACGCGAGGCTCTCCACTCGCGATACAGGCGCAGTCCTTCCTCGGCTTGCTGGGGAGTTCCGTTCAACACCTGCTCGTTTTCGACGCCTTCGGATTTGGCCACCTCCAGCGTGAGGACCTGCGGATCGAACCACACCACCGGCTGCGGGCCGGTTTTCGGGTGGTGCAGGCCGGGGCGCACCGACACTTCCTCGGGGTAATCCGGCGGGCGGTTGAGGACCGTGGTGTGGCCGAACTGCGGGCATCCGGGCGCCTGGGCGGCGTGGCGCCAACGCTCCTTCGGAGGGTACAGCGCATCGTGCAGCGGGCTCAGCCAGCCGCCTTCCCGCTCTTCTTCGCCGATGGTAGCCACCACCAGCAGATCGCGTGCGCGCGTGGCGGCCACGTAAGCCACGCGGAGCGCTTCTTCGCGTTCGGCGCGTGCCTCTTCTTCGGATGCCTCCAGCAATTCCCACGGCGCACACCAGAGCAGGCGCTGGGCGCACAGGCGGCGCTCCGGATCGGTGTAGCGGTCGGCGCCTTGCGGTCCCGTGAGCTTGGCGGTCAGATCGGCCAGAATCACGACCGGAAACTCGAGGCCTTTCGCCTTGTGCACGGTCATCAGCTTGACGCCGCCGCCTTCCTGTTCGAGCACCGGCGCTTCGCTCATGTCGCTGGCCTGATATTCGTTCTCCAGGTACTCGACGAACGCGCGGAAACTGGTGGCGGCGCCGCTGACCTCGAAGCTGCGCGCCAGATCGGTGAGCCGGTAAACATTGGCCAGGACGCGCTCGCCTCCCTTGCGGAACGCGAAGCCGGCGTGCGCGCGAGTGGTCTCCAGAAGCTCGTGGATGGTATCCGCGATGGGCCGGTAGTTGCGCCGCCGGTGCAGCTCGCGCAGCATGGCGAGGCCGTCGCGGATGGGCTCGAACTCCAGGTCGAGATCGGCGGGCAGATCCATCATCGGATGGAAGGGGCCGTGGGTGTTCTTGAACTTCAGCAGGGTGTCGTCGGGCACGGCCACAAGGCTGCCGCGCAGCACGGCAAAGACGCTCAGCTCGTCGTCGGGCCATTCGACGGCGCGCAAGGCGGTGCGCAACGTGCCGACCTCTTCCCGCCGGTGGAACGACTTCGACCCGACCAGCAGGTGCGGGATGCCGCGCGCCTCCAGGCAGCGCACATACTCCTGCGTGAGGTCGGTGCCGAAGTTCGTGAACCGGCGAAATAGAATGCACACGTGCTCCGGCTCGATCGGGACGCGGGAACCGGTGGAGCGGTCGCGCACGGTCCAGCCGCTCTCCTTGCAAAGCCAGTGGATGAACGCGGCTACGGCATTGGGCGAGCACTCGTCGATGCGCACGTTCGAAAGGTTGCGCGTCCCGTAGGGGTAAGGCATGGGCAGCGCGACCACCGAAGGCTGCGTGGCAGGGCCTTCCACGCCGCCTTCGAGCGGCAGGTACCCCTCGATCTGGTTTTCGAAAGCAGCGTTGACGAAGGCCTGGATGGCCTGGGTGGACCGCGTGCTTGTCTTCAGCTCCTGCGCGCCCACGCCCGCCGATTTCAGGTCCGTGCAGACGCGGTGGAAGAGCCGCGCATCGGCCCGCCGGAAGCGATAGATCGACTGCTTCGGGTCCCCTACGACGTACAGCTTGCCCGGCGCAGGGGTGACTTTGCGCCAATCGCGCCCGGTGGGGTCCGCCGCCGCGAGCAGCAGCAGAATCTCGGCCTGCAGGGGGTCGGTGTCCTGGAACTCGTCCACGAAAATGCGGTCGTAGAGCTGCTGCAAGGCCGGACGCGCGGAGTCGTGGCGGAGCAGATCGCGGGCGAAGAGCAGCAGGTCCATGAAGTCGAGCTGGCCGGCACGGCGCTTTTCTTCCTGGTAGAGCCCGGCCAGCTCCCAGAGCTCCTCGCGGAGGCCGGCGGCGAGGTCGGCGTCGGCGCGTCCGGCAAACTCGGAGATGACGAGCTTCAACTGCTCCCAGGCGGCGAAGCGCGCGTCACGGCCGCGGAGCCAGCGCAGCTCCTGGGGCAGGCGCAGGAGCTCGCTCTCGACGCGGTCCCAATCTTCGCGGCCGGCCTCGCGCGCGCGCCTGGCGCGTTCGACAAACTCGGCCAGCGGCTGCATGCCTTCCTGCCGGCCGCGCACCAACAGCACGGCTTCGGCCTTGGCCAGGAGCCTGCGAAGCTCCGACTGGCGATCGAACTGCCGCCGCGCCCAGGGTGCGTCGAAGTCGCGCCACTCGACCAGGTTCCAGGCGGCCTTGCGAAGCTCCTCGATCGGCTCGCCCATGTCGCGGTCGGCGCGCCACGCCAGCCGGGCCAGCGCCCGCGACAGGGCCGGCGAGGGCGCCGCGAGCCGGCGCTCGAGCCACCGTTGGAACACGCCGCCGAACACGCGCAGGGCGTCCGGTTGCGTCAGCTCCTGGAACACCGGGTCAACGCGCGCTTCTACGGGCCGGCGGCGCAGCAACTGCGCGCAGAATGCGTGAATGGTTCCGATGAAGGCGCGGTCGAGCGAGCGCGCCGCGGACGCCAGCCGCTGCTGCACGGCCGGATCCAGAGTCTCCACGCGACGGCGCTCCAGCTCATGGCGTACACGGAGTTTCATATTGCCGGCGGCGGCGTGGGTGAATGTCACCGCCACGATCTTCTCCACCGGCGTGCCGGCCGCGATCACCTCCGCGATGCGCTCCACCAGCGCCGTGGTTTTGCCGGTGCCGGCGGAGGCCTCGACCACCCAGCTCTGCGCGAGCTCGGACTGTTGCGAGGGAAAGGTCACCGGTACCCCCGCAGCTCTTTCAGCTCTTTCAACTCCGCCTGCGACTTGTGTTTTGCCGCGCGCTCCTCTTCGTAGGGCCCGCACACCGGCAGATAGTCGCAACCTTTGCAGCCATCCTTGCGCGGCGCGGCGGGCAGGAAGCCGTTGCTGACGGCGTCGCCGATGATTTGGAGGACGTGAGCCGCGCGGCGCCGTGTCCAATCGTTCACGGGCACATCAACGACGGCGTAGTTCTGCACGATGGTGGAATAGAAGAGGCGCCCGAACGAGACCGGCGCGCCGAGCATCCGCTCCGCCGCCAGCGCGTAGAGCATCGGCTGCAAGATCTCGCCCTGCCCGACGATTTCGGGGCGCGGTTCCGGGATGCGGCCGGTCTTGTGATCGACCACGCGCAGCACGCCGCTGGGATGCCGCTCCACCAGGTCGATCGATCCGCGCAGCCTGATGCCGCCATCGATTTCGACGGCTTCCTTGCGGCTGCGCGGATCGCGGCCCGCGGGGTCGGCCAAGCCGAAGCTCAGCTCGTAGAATTGGGGCGTCCAATCCGCTTCCAGCGCGGCCTTCTGCTGCAGCCAGCCTCGCAGGTCGGCATGCATGGACTGCACCTCGCTGCGCCAGATCTGCGGAATCGCG
>DATJYJ010000425.1:0-6767 GCA_035578025.1 Verrucomicrobiia bacterium | reverse complement strand
GAGAGGGCGAGGAGCTGTTCGGGATCTTCGCCGGGGAGGAGGAGGGTCTGGGCGTAGAGCCCGAGCTTGAGCGCGTTTTTGGAAGAGGCGGCCTTGCCCTCGACGGAGCGGGGGCCGGTAGAATGCTGCGCGTTGGCAAGGGCAGCGTTGATCTGAGCTGAAGAAGCCATGGGAATCTCCTTGGACAGGCTGAAGCCTGTCCTACACAGACGGTAGCAGGCAGGTTTCGACGGGCGGCGCGGCGGGAACGGTAAGTTATTGAGGGGGAACAGAAGAAATAGTTCGACCGTCCGTGAACTGAAAAGCGGCCACGACCCGACCGGTCAGAATGGATTCGACATCATCCCGCGGATCCTGTCTCCATAAGTCCGGCCGGATTGCAGCCGTTCCCCCGAAGCCAGCTCCAGAACATATTGCCCATGAGCCAGCGTCCACAATTGCCGGACGCAGCGCAGATTGACGATATACGACCGATGAATGCGCACAAAGCGCTCGGGATCGAGCGAAGTCTCGAGGGTGTTCATGGGCACGTGAAGCAGGTGAGCCGCAGGACCGGCATGCAGCCTGACGTAATTCTGGGCCGCTTCGATCCACTCCACTTCATCGAGGGTCAGAAAGATGGTGCGCTCGCCGGAGCGAATTGCCAGGCGCGAGAGATACCGCCGCGGGTTGGCGATGGCATCGAGCATGGTCAGCATACGGCGCTCGGATTCATCCGGAGTTCCGGCACGCAGGCGGTTCCGGGCGCGTTCGAAGGCGATTCGAAAGCGTTCTTCAGTTACCGGCTTCAACAGGTAGTCGACCGCGCTGAGCTCGAATGCGCGGATGGCATATCGATCGTGGGCGGTGACGAAGATCACGGCCGGCATCTTGTCCGCTCCCACGGCCTCGATCACGGCGAAGCCGTCCATGCGCGGCATCTGGACATCGAGCAAGACCAGATCCGGCCTGGCGTCACGAATCCTGGCGACAGCCTCTCTTGCGTTGCGGGCTTCGATGGCCTCCGCCTGGCTGCCGAGCATCAACTTGATGCCCTCGCGCGCGAGCGGCTCGTCGTCCACGATCAGGACTTTCACGCGGATTCCCCGTCATCGGCGCGGCCGGTGCGGCAGGGCAGCGTCATGGTCACCTGGACTCCGCGCGGGAGGCGGTTCCCGGCGGAGAGCGTGGCGCCATCGCCGTAGAGGCGTTTCAGCCGATTCCTGGTGTTGGTGAGGCCGATGCCCTTTTCCTCAAGGACGGGCGTGGGACAGCCCGGTCCGTCGTCGGTAACGGTCAGGACGAGACGGCCGCCGGCCCTGGATGCGGAGATGTGGACCAGGACGGCGTCCTCACTCTGTCCCAAGCCATGGCGTACGGCATTCTCCACGATGGGTTGAAGGGCCATATGGGGGACGAGCGCATCGGCGACCTGGGGACCGGCATCGATGCGCACGCGCAGGCGATCCTCAAACCGAACCTGTTCGATCGACAGATAGAGCCGGAGGAAATCGAGCTCGCGCCAAAGCGGGACCTCCTGCGCCTCCACGTCGTCCAGCGTGTGGCGGAGGAGATCGCTCAAGCGGCTGAGCATGGTTTCCGCCTCGCGGCCCTTCTGTTGCCGCACCAGCACCATGATCGCCCCGAGGGTATTGAAGAGAAAGTGCGGGTGCAACTGCATTTTCAGGGCGCTGAGCTGCGACGAGGTCAACTGCTCCGCCAGTTGCGACGACTGAATCTTCAACTCCAGCGCTTCGCGCTCGCGGCGGCGGGCTTCGCGGTTGGACCGGAAGAGCGCCTGAAGGCCGACGACGGCCCAATACCGGATGATGCCGCCGTGCAGGTCGTAGGGCAAGAGCATCCAGAAACCGGCGGCGAACGATGCCGGGCCGCGGACGGCCGGCCACATGCCGATGGCGGCCAGCACGGGCACTTCGAGAGCCGTGGATACCAGGGAGAAGGCGACCGAGGCAGCGAAGTGAAGAGCGATACGGCGCCAGCGATGGGCCTCGTCCATGGGCCAGCGGCGGCCGAGCCACAGGATGGCGGGGGTGAAGGCGGCGCAGATGTACATGGCGGACATCCAGCCGATGACGACATTCCGCCAGGGCACGGATTCGTTGCGGGAGAGCCGCGTCATGAAATCCTGGCTGATATAGAAGAGCCCGGCGCCGGTCCAGGCGAGCCAATAGCCCATCCATTTTGGGGCCGTAGGAGAGGACCGCTGCCACATTCGCTTCTCTCATTTTTCTACGGATGCGGACGAAACGGAAGCCGGCGTTGATCAACCGCGAGATTCCGGTGACGAGCGGTCCCGGCGCATCCAGGAACGCCACCGCTCGAGCCGCGGGGGGCATTCATCCCACGCGCGTGCCGCTCCAGCGTTGCGAGGGGTCCGCTGGTCAAAAAGATGTATCCGGACGGCAGCGGGGAGCCGCACAATCGGATTTTGCGGGAGGGGAAATGAAGAGAAACGGAAAGCGAATCGCGCAGCATGCATTGCGGATGAGCCTGGCGGTGCTTGCCCTGACAGCCATTGCGGCGGAGAAGACTGCCGAGGTTCCGTACCCGGACGGTTACCGCTCGTGGCAGCATGTCAAGTCGGTGGTGGTTGGGCCCGAGCACAAGTCCTTCGCAAGCGAGGGAGGAAAGATCTATCAGTTCTACGCCAATCGGGAAGCAGTGGAGGGATATCGCGCGGGGAAGTTTCCGAACGGCGCCGTAATCGTTCGCGAGACGATGCGTGCGGCAGCCGGCGAGGGCGAATCCAAAGGAATTCTCCGCGAGGGGGAGCGCAGCGCGCTGGACGTGATGATGAAAGACGATCGCCTATACCAGGAGACGGGCGGCTGGGGATTCGAGACGTTCGACAGCAAGAACGCGAGGCTGGCGGAGAAGGACCGGGCTCAATGCTATGGCTGTCACTCCAAGCAGAAGGAGCACGACCTGGTTTTCAGCGCGCTGAGGCTGGAGGCGGGCGCGGGCACGCCGTACCCGGAAGGATATCGACACTGGACTTTCCTGCACAGTTCGATGGTGCCGCCGACGTTCAGCGCCTTTGGAAAAAAGCCGTGCGAGAAGCCGTGCATGGCAGGCATCTTTCATTTCTATGCGAACGACAAGGCCATGGAGGGCCTGCGCACGGGCTCGTACCCGGATGGAGCGGCGATTGCGGAAGAGATGCTGGAGTGGCTGGCGACGTCCAACGGCGCGAAGGAGGGGCAGCGCCGGGTAATTGGGGTGATGGTGAAGGACAGCCAACGCTACAGCGCAACGGAAGGGTGGGGGTACGGGAGTTTCGACGACGGGAGCCGGACGGACCTGCTGGATGCCAAGGCGCGGGAGGCGTGCGCACAGTGTCACCTGGCGCGGAAGGAGCAGGGGTACGTATTTACGGAGTACCGGGAGAGATGACCGGCAGCACGGGCCTGGATTTCTGCGAACGGGCAACAGTGGGGCCATCGCCGAATATCGCCTGGCTGCGAGGCTGGACACACCCGACGAAGGAATGCCGAGCGGGTGCTGCGCGTGAAGCCATCCGGATCAGGGGACTACGAACCGGGCGTTCCGGTTTTGGATCGCGATGGGGGCCCGGCGGAAGAGGGCTGTCCGCGTTATTCCACCTGAACTCAGCGGCTTCGTTGGGGGAGGCGCGAAGTCCGAGGCAACGTAGGTCGTTGAGATGATCGCCGGGTACTTGCGACCCTCAATCGTGAGGTTAAGTCCGCAGTCCTCATTCAGCCAACTGCCCTCGCTTGTGCCTACCGAACGCCCTACGACAATGACGTTCTGCCCGCCTTAACGTGCCGGATCACGCAGCGCTTGACAGACGGTAAGCACAGGGATGTTGCCCGTATCCGCTCCGTGCAAAGCCGAGACGGAGAGCAGGATCACGCCGAAAGCAGCAGTCCGAAATCGGATCATACCTTCTGATATTAAACGACTGCGTAACGAGCGACCACTGCACTCCGTAGCAGCCATTTCCGATAACGGCATAAGAGTGGGCTTCGCGTCCATTAGCTGAATGTATAGCGGTATCGACGTCGCTATGGGACAAGTGGCCGAAGCTCGCTGGATGGCGCGGATCTCTGTTGACCCGGAGCAGCGTCGTGCGCCGCGCGTCGATCCTTCCGTCCGGTGGCCAGGCCTTATTTCGACGGCCTGGTCAGCCAACCGTTCAGTCGGAGCCACTCCTCCAGCCGGTCCAGATAGCGATCCGCGCCGCCGCCCTTCTTGCCGAAGCCGTGGCCTCCGGTCTGGAACACGTGCAGCTCGGCAGACAATCCGGCCTTTCTCCAGGCAGTAAAAAGGTCGATCGATCCCTGAAATCCGACGGTCTGGTCGTCTCCGGCAACCGCGATGAACAGCGGCGGGGCTCCGGCCGGCGGGGGATTCGAGTTCGCTCCGGCAGCGTAGACCGGGGCCGCGAAATCCGGCCGCCCGTCAGCAGACCCATACACAGCCGCGAGGACGACCGCGCCTCCGGCCGAGTAGCCGATCATGCCAATCCGATTGGAGCCCACGCCGAATTCGGCGGCATGCTGCCGCAGCAAGCGTACCGCCTGCCGGCCGTCAGCCCCCGCCATTTCGCGTAGATTCTGACCTGCCTGGGGGCCTGTGGCGGAGGGCCCTCTGCCGGCGGCAGGAGCATCCGCGCCGACGTAGATGGTGCGGTACTTGAGGACGAAGGCATCCACGCCCATCTGATTCAGCCGATTCGCAACATCTACACCCTCGTAGGACATCATCAGCGTTCGGAAGCCACCGCCTGGCGCGACGATCATGGCGGTGCCGGCCGCGCGCGATTTTTCGGCCGGGTAGTAGAGCAATACGGGGCGGACGATATTCTGCGCTTGCGGCCGCTCGGGTGTGCCCGCCGTTTTCTCCGGGTAGTTCCAGTTCTCCGAGCCCGGTGCGACGCCGGGGTAAAGGGGGATTTCGCGAGCCGGAGGAGCCAGTTGGGCCCAACCAGCGACGGCCAATCCGGCGAGGAGAACGATTCGTGGAGCGACGACGCTACACATGATAGGACCTCCTGCGACAGTGATATCTTAGCCCGCCGCACCACGAGCACCGGCTATCGTGCGGACTTGCCACAGCGTTCGGGTACCGGATCGCTCCGCAGACCACGCTCCGGGCGGGGCTTGAGCCTGTCAACCGAGCCAGCGGGACTAAAAGTCCCGCGCGGGCTGAAGCACCGCCCCACAAGGGGTTGCGCTCATTGCAGGGCGACGCGGAAATAGGTGCTGTAGGGTTCGCGCCGCACCTTGTAAAACGGCCGCATGCGCACATTGCCTGTGGCGCAGCGGCAATCGAATTCGAGGGGCTTGCCGGGTACCGGGTCCATGGCGGCCAGCGCCGCCGGGCTCGCCGCAAGCTGCTCCGGTGGATCGACCGCGGTCAGCATCACAGGGCCGCGCATCACCGCGACGGTATCGGGGTTGCGGCTGTCGATGGGCACCGCGCGGAAGGAAAAAGGCAGGGTCAGCCCGACGGTATCGCCTTTGCGCCAGCGACGCGGAATGGTGGCGAAGGCGCCGCGGGCGGCTTTCACGGATAGCGGTTTTCCGTTCAGGGAAAGCTGCGCCGGGCGGTCGAGCCATCCGGGAATGCGAAGGTGGAGGTCGAAATCGATGGGCTGATCGGGGTCTACGCGCAATTCGATCTGTTCGGATTCCGGGTATGCCGTAGTTTGGGTGAGCCGGACGGCGATGCGGTTGGCCGTCCAGCGCACCTCGCTGGCGGCGTAGAGATTCACGTAGACGCCGTTGGCGTCATGGAAGTAGAGGTCGAGCGGATAGTCGGCGACGGATTGGAGGAGCGTTCCGGCGCAGCAGGGCCACTTGCGCTGGTAGTAGCGTTTCTGCGCGCGCGCCTGGTAGTCGGAGTAGTAGAAATAGCCGCCGTCATCGTCGGGATCGAGCGCGCCGAGGATGGTGTTGAGGAGGGCGCGCTCCAGACCGTCGCCGTATCGCGAATCGCCGGTGAAGCAGGTGAGGTAGCGCGCCAGCTTCGCGTGAGCATAGAAGCAGCAGGGCGTCTCGAAGTGGTCGCGCGTGGCGGTCAAGCTGGCGCCCAGCTCGCCGGAGCCCGGATTGACGAAGGTCTCTTTCGGCGCCCACGCACCGGAGGCGTATTGCTGGGTCTGTTCGATGATGTCCCAGGCGTTGCGGATGGCGCGGAGGTATTTCGGGTCGCCGAGCACTTCGTAGGCCTTGGCGGCAGAGCTCAGCGCGATCACGTGGCTGTAGCCGTGCTTGCCCGGGAGGACGTTGCGTCCTTCGGAGAGTGGATCGAAGAACTCCTGGTCCAGCAGGTAGAGCTTCGCCATGTCGAGGAATCGCCGGTCTCCGGTGAGGGCGTAGGTTTGGAACAGATTCTCGGGGAGGATGTAGGGCTCGTCGTAGGGCGGGTTCTGTGTTCCGACGCGGTCGAAGGTATGGTCGGGGATGAATTTGACGGCGGCGTCGATCATGCGCGGCAGCAGAGCGCGGGCCTGGTCGACTCCGGCGAGCGTGGCGGCATCGAGCAGACCGATTTCGTACTTGTCGAGGACATAGCAGGCCCAGGTGGCCGAGGCCTTCGGGCTGGCGTACGGGTTGCCGTCCTTTTCGAAGGCAGCGGCGTAGCCGCGCACGAGGCGGCGGGCCTTGGCGGCGGCCTCGGGATCGCCGGTGTTGGCGTGGATGCGAGCGAGGCCGGAGACGAACTGGCCGATCAGGTGCCCCGGCACGAAGCCATCGGCGTCGTACCAGCCGCCCATGTCGCGGCCGGGCGCCGGCAGGCCG
>DATJYJ010000424.1:0-21786 GCA_035578025.1 Verrucomicrobiia bacterium | reverse complement strand
TACTTCATTCAGAAGGCGCACGGGCGCAAGATGCTGGTGCATCCGCGCATCGTGATCGGCGTTCCCAGCGAGATCACACAGGTGGAGAAACGGGCCGTCATGGACTCGGCCTATCGCGCCAAGGCCAGCGAAGTACACCTGGTGGAGCAGGCGATGGTGGCTGCGATCGGCGCCGGACTGCCCATCACCGAGCCTTCCGGCAACATGGTGGTGGACATCGGCGGCGGCACCACCGACGTCGCGGTGATTTCCCTCTCCGGGTGTGTCTACTCGCGCTCTGTGAGGGTCGCTGGCAACGAGATGGACGACGCCGTGATGCAATATCTGAAGCGCAAGTACAACCTGCTGATTGGGGAGCGCACAGCGGAGACGATCAAGATCGAGGTGGGCTCTGCCTACCCGCTGGACAAGCCCCTCAACATGGAGATCAAGGGCCGCAACCTGATCGAAGGCGTGCCGCGCACGATCGCCATCGACGACACGGAGATTCGCGAAGCGCTGAGCGAGTGCGTGGCCACTATCGTCAACGCGATCCGCGTGGCCCTGGAGCGGACCCCGCCCGAGTTGAGCGCGGATATCAGCGACCGGGGAATTGTCCTGACCGGCGGCGGCGCACTGCTGAAGAATCTCGATAAACGAATTCGCGAGGAGACCGGCCTGCCGGTATCGATTGCCGACGATCCGCTGGCCAGCGTAGTTCTCGGCACCGGCCGGATGCTTAGCGATTTCCGGCTGCTGCGGAAGATTTCGATAGACTGAAGGTAGCTGTCAGCCATCAGCTATCAGCTGTCAGCCAAACCATCGGGTTCCGGATGCTGATAGCTGATCGCTAAGAGCTGAGAGCTGGTTTCCATGGAATCGCTCCTCAACCGATATCGCAACATCACCGTGCTGCTGCTGGTGATCATGGCGCAGCTTGTGCTGCTGGCGATCTCGGCCAAGAACGACCAGGATGTGCGCATGATTCGCGTGTGGACCGTGACCGCGGTCACGCCGCTGGCGCGCATTATCGAGGGTGTGCGCGGCGGCGGAAGCGGGTTTCTGCACAATTATGTGCTGCTGCACGACACCAGCGAAGACAACAAGCGGCTGCAATCGGAAGTGGACAAGCTGCGCCTGGAGAACACGTTTCTCAAGAACGAGCTGAACACCGCGGAGCGCGCCAAGGCGCTGCAGGTGTTCCAGGCACATTCGCCGTCGAAGATGCTGGCCGCGACGATTTTCGGTATCGGCGCGGGTTCGAATGCCAAGGTGGTGCTTGCCGATCGGGGCACGGTCAACGGGGTGCAGCGCGGCATGGCTGTGGTCACCCCGGACGGAATCGTCGGCAAAGTGGTGGCGGCTTACCCGATGGCAAGCCAGGTGCAGCTCATCACCGATCCGGAATTCGCGGCGGGTGTGATGACCAAAGGCGGCGCGCGCGGCACGCTGAAGGGGCAGGGAACGCCGCTCTGCCGCATCGACTACGTTCCGTTCGAGGACAAGGTGGACGCCGGCGAATGGATCTATACGTCGGGTGACGACCGCATTTTTCCGCGGGGATTCGCGGTGGGGCAGGTGAAGTCGGTGCGCCCGGGGCAGCCGTTCAAAGAGATTCTGGTGGAGCCTTCGGGCATGCAGCGGGGCCTCGAGGACGTGCTGATTATCGTGGAAGGCGTGCACCAGGATATTCCGGAAACGCCGCCGGGAATACAGCCGGTGTATATCGCGCCTGCACCGCCGGCCGCGCCGAATCCGACCCAGCCGGTGCAACCCGGAAATCCCGCGGGCACCGAGGCCGATCGCCTCGAATCGGCGTACAAGGCGCTCGGCCAGGCGCAGGGCCACGATTTCGGCGATAACCGGCCAGGCGAGAAGGCGCCCGATTACACCAAGCTCGGCCAGCCGTCGGCCGCGCCGGTACAGGCTCCTAAGAAGGAACCCGATGCCGCCAATCCGGCGCCGCCTGCTCCTGGCGCGCTCCCCAAAAACCCACCGCCCGATACGGTACGCCGCTCCAATCAGGCCGGCGGCGGCGGTCCGGGAGGCCAGGACCGCTGATGACCTATTCCGGCGACCGCCTCCTGCTGAGCAGCCAGCGCGAGGGGCAGGAATCGCGTTTTCGAGGCTGGGTGCTGGTCGTCGTGCCTCTGGCAGCTCTGCTGTTTCAGGTGTATGTTCCGCTGTTTTTCCAGTTTCTGAGCTTTTTGGAAATGCCGCTGCTGGTCGTGCTGTACTTCGCCATTATGCGGCGGACGCAGATCAGCGGGCTGATGATCGGCGCGCTCGTCGGGCTCGCACAGGATTCGCTCTCCAAGAATCCGCTTGGCATGTTCGGAATCGATAAGACGCTGGTCGGTTACTTCGCCGCCAGCGTCGGGATGAAGATCGACGTCGAAAACGGACTGGTCCGGCTGCTGCTCTGCTTCCTGTTCTACGGGTTCCACCAGTTCTTCTACTGGGTGATGACGCGCGCGCTGCTCAGCCAACAACTCGCTTTGGATCTGCCGCGTACCGCGATTCTCGGACTACTTAACGCGATCGTCGGTGTCGCCCTGTTTGCCTTTCTCGACAAACTCAGGGAGCGCGCCTAGCCGCCGGCTCTTGGCTCCGGCGCCGTTTTCGGTTCGGCTTCCCCTCGATGGCACGTATAGCAGGTGACGTGCATTTTCTGGTCGGAGAACTGCGCATTTACGAGTTTCGTCATCTCGATCATGTGCCGCGCCTTTTCCTTCTTGGGATTCTCGTCGCTCGCGAAATTGCCCTGAATGTGGCAGTAGAAGCACTGCACGCCGAGCCCCGCCGTGAAGGTGCGCATGATCTGCGAGACCTCCGCGCCCGAGCTGCCCTTGAGCACCTTGAGGTTGGTGGGCGGGGGCGGCTCCTTCTTCGCTGCCTTTTCTTGCGCGAACAGCGCGACCAGCGCTACCAGCGGCATGAGGACCTTGCGCATTGGCCTATGATACCCCCGCTTTCGTCTCTCGCAGAATCTGAAGCGCGTCCGCGGGCACTTTCTCCCGGAGCGCGCGATAGATTTGCCGGCGGATCGCTTCCGGCAGCGCGTCGAATGCTTCGCTGTAGATCATGTAGCTCAAGGCGTATCGGAACAGCCGGGTCTTGAGATCGAAGTCCCGCAGCGAGCGGCCGTGCCGGTCGCGAGGACCTCGTTGAGCGAAGGTCCTCGCAAACGGGGAAGCGCCCTCCAAAGGCTCGGCGAGTGCGGCTTCGCCTTCGAACGTCATGTAAGCGACGGTATCGTGGATCGCCGCGTCGATCGCAGAAGCCTCGCCGATCCTCGCCAGCCAGTTCAGCCGGGTGAGCAGGTTCGTCATGTGCGTCTGGTGCTCGAAGGTCATCAGCGCCACGATGTCGCTGTGCGGCGCGAGATAGCGGGTCGCGCGGAATGCGGGCAGCGGCTCGAGCGTCTCCGGCTCGGCGGGATCGGAGGCAACGGCGTTGGAGCGGTCCTTGGGGTGGCCGCGTGCGGCATCGACGTACCAGCCGCCCCAGCGCTCCTGGAAGGGGGTGCGGTGATCGGTGATAATGGCCGCGCGCTGCTGCGGCATTCCCGCGGAATCGGGATACACCGAGCCAACGAAAATCCCGGGGACACCCAGCGTGGCCGGCCCGTGATGGCAGGAGAGACAAACCTCGCGGCGGGCGAATCGCGGCTGCTCCGAGGCGCGGTTTTCGAGCGTGTAGAAAGCCACGCCTTCTCTGGGATCGAGCGCGGCGACTTCCATGACCGTTCCGCCCGGCACGAATCCCACGGCCACGGAATCGTTGAAGTAGATGGCTCGCGGATTGCGCGGCCCGATGAGCGTCGCCTGGAAACTGGTCTTCGAGAAGACCAGCGCCTGCGAATCCGGGTTGATCTGCAGGTGTTCGAGGAGGCTGGGCAGGTAGCCCGGGCCGCCGGCGCGAAACTGCAGCGTCGCGGCACCGGCCGCAAGCCGGCGATCCAGGCGCGCTACGGGATCGTCGAGGGTGGCATCGAGATAGTGGCCCAGGGGCAGATTGCCCGGATAGATCTGCGCCAGGATGAGGAGAGCGCGGATCACCGGCTGCCGCGGGGAGCGGGTCCCGGCAGGTCCACCAGGTACACCGCCGATTCGAAGCCGAGCCTCGCGGCGAACCTGTCCAGGACGTCTTTGTCGGCCTGCTCCGCCGCGGTCAGCGGGCGTTGATAGATGTTGGCGCCGCTCTGCACCACGCACTGGTCGGACCGGCAGTTGTGGGAGTTCGGCGACCCCAGGCTCTCCAGCAGCGCCAGGGTCTCGGGGTGCGGCTGGCCGAACCGCGTCGGACCGTTGGCCATGTCGGCGGGAGAATCGCCGGCGCGGCTCTTGGCTTCCACATCGGCGCCCTTGGAGACCAGGTACTTGACCATCTCGTTGTCGCCGAGATACGCGGCGCCGTGCAGCGCCGTGTAGCCGCGATTATCCGCGGCCTTCACGTCGTTGCCCAATTCAACGCAGAGCTTGACCGCGTCGATGAGCGGCACCGGAGCGTTGACGCTCCAGTTGGCCGCCCAGCCGATGCCCGCGGCGGCCATGAGCGGCGTCTCGCCGGCCTTGTTGGCCATCTTCGGATCGGCGCCGTGCTCCACCAGCAGCTTCATGGCGGCTGTGTCGCTGGATTGCGCTGCGCGCCAGAATGACGTGGCGCCCGCGGGATCGACCCACGTGTAATCGTTGGTGAAGGACCGGAACCACAGCTTCTCGCCCACGGCGGCATTCGGGTTGGCGCCGTGCTCGAGGAGCGCCCGCATCAGCTCCAGGTAGCTGACCTTCTCCTGGGTGATGTTGGGCTGCGGGAACCACGCCTTGGGGGCCCACTGCACGTCGATCGCGGCGTACAACGGGGTCAGGCCGGAATCGGCCGCGCGGTTGGGATCGGCGCCGTGATCGAGCAGAAACTTTGCGAGATCGTAGTGCCCGTTGGCGATGGACATCACGAGCGGCGTCATCTTGTCGCCGCTGGCAAGATTGACATCCGTGCCCCCGGCGACCAGCGCCTGCACCGTCTCCAGGTGCCCTTCGCGCGCTGCGTAGAGCAAGGCGGTCATACCGCCGGAGACGTCGGGCCCGACCTTACGCGGTGCCCGCGCCGCTACGTCGCCCGCACGCGCCTTGGGTTTGGCGAGCTTCACGTCCGCCGCCGACAGGCCCAGAGCATGAGCCAGCGAGTCCAGCTCGCGTCGGATGGCGTCGGGATCGGGAGGCGGGGCTGCTGCGGCGGCTGTTCCGCGCCCGCCCGCCGGCGTGTCCACCACATTGCCATCCTGATCGAAGCGCACACGCTCCAGCTTCTTCACGGCAGTGGTGATGTTTGCGTCGGCTCCACGAGCGAGCAGCAGCTTCACCGCCTCCGTACGATTGAGGGCCGCCGCGAACATGAGCGCGGTCTGCGCGTGCGCGGATTCCTTCGCGTTGATCTCCGCCCCGCGATCCAGCAGCACCTTGATTGCCTCCGCGCTTCCCGAAGCGGCAGCGGTCATCAGCGCGGTGGTTCCGTTAGACTTCACCGAGTTGGCATCCGCGCCGGCGTTCAGGAGCGCCGCGACGATGGCGGCGTCGCCGTTGGTGCAGGCCATGAACAGCGGGGTGATGGCGCCCTCGCGAGTCGCGGCCTTCACGTCCGCGCCGGCGGCGAGCAGCAGCTTCACCATCTCCAGATCGTCGTGGAACGCGGCCCAGTGGAGCGCGGTCGAGCCGTCGCCCTGCGCTCCGTTGACGTCGGCCTTCTGCTTAAGGAGCGCGCGAACGGTGTTCGAGTCGCCCTGCATGGCGGCTTCGGAGAGACGCGAGTCCGCCGCTGAAAGAGCCAACGCGAAGAGGAAAAGAAGCACCACTTTCATATCGCGATCTCGCCGGTGCTGTCGCCGAAACTCGGCGCGTCGACCCCCAGCTTGTGCAGCATGGTCAGCAGCACGTTGGCCATCGGGGTGCCGTCTTTCGTGCGCACGTGGAGGTTGCCCTTGAGCTGCCCGTTGGCGTGACCGGCCAGGAACAGCGGCACGCGCTTGTGGTTGTGCACGTTGCCATCGCCCATGGGACTGCCGTAAAGAACCATGGAGTGGTCCAGCAGGTTGCCGTCACCGTCTGGCGTGTTTTTGAGCTTTTCAAGGAAGTACGGGACCAGGCTCACGTGATAGCGGTTCAGCTTGGCGAACTCCGCCACCTTCGCCGGATTCTCGCCGTGGTGCGAGCAGGGATGGAAGGGCGTCTTCACTCCGCTTTCCGGCCAGACGCGCCCGCTCACGTCGCGGCTCATCTTGAGCGCGGAAATACGCGTGGTATCGGTCATGAAGGCCAGCACCTGAAGGTCGAACATCAGTTTCAGGTGCTCTTCGTACGAATCCGGAACTCCCAGCGGGGCAGCCGGCAACGCGCGCGCCTCGCCGCTCGAATTGTATTTCTCGATGCGTTGGATGCGGCGCTCCACTTCGCGCACGTCTTCCAGGTACGCGTCCAGACGGCTGCGGTCGCTCGGCCCCAGCCCGCGCTTGAGCCGGCTCACGTCGCGCGATACCCAGTCCAGGATGCTGCGGTTGGTTTTCAGCCGCGCCGCGCGTTCCTCGGGAGTGCCGCCTTCGCCGAAGAGGTTCTCGAAAGCCATGCGCGGGTCGAGCGTCATCGGCAGGGGCTCGGTCGGCGACGCCCAACTGATGGTGTCGGCATAGACGCATGCGTAGCCGTAATCGCAGGCGCCCGACGCGTCCACCATCTCGATGCAGAGCTGGATGGAAGGCAGGGGCGTGTCCTGGCCGAACTTCTGCGCGTAGATCTGGTCGATCGAAGTGCCGACGTAGTAATCCGAACCCTCGGTCATCTTGGGATGCGCCGCGGTCAGGTAGACCGCGCTGGAGCGGAAATGGTCGGCGCCCTCCTCGGCGGCGGACCACGCGGTTGCCGGATTCAAATCCGTGTCGCTGACTACCGTGATGTATTCGCGGAACGGTGCAAGCGGCTCCAGCGACTGGCTCCATTCGAAGTCGCGGCCTTCTTGTGCGGGCGCCCAGTAGTGTTTGGCCGAGCCTTCGCCGGTGCTGCCCGCGGCGCCGTGTACCATTTCGATGCAGGCCAGCCGCGTGCGCCCGGCCGCCGCGGTCCGGCTGACGGGCGTCTGCGCGGGCACCATCGAATCGAGCAGCGGCAGCGCCAGCGACGCTCCCATACCGCGCAGCACTGCGCGCCGCGAAAGATGCTTTCTGGTGAGGAACATCAGCGATTGCCCTCCATGGCAGTGGCTGGGGAGTCGGCCTCTTCGGCCCGGCGCATCTGGAACGGTGCGCTCTCGACGATGCCCAGAATGTACGACGAGAACCTGTTGCCGTTGCGTGCCGCGTCGCGCCCGATCGCCCGGACAACGGGCATGTCGAACGACTCCGGCACGCGGCCGAGCCCGTAGGCCAGCAGGTTCTCGGTGAGCGTGCCCAGGAACGCATCGGAATGGTTCAGCACGGCCTGGCGCAGGCTCACCGGACCGCTCAGCTTCGCGCCGTCGAACATCTTGCCCGAAGCATCGATCTGGAAGCCGCTATCGTTCGTGCGCCAGACCCCGACGGCGTCGAAATTCTCCAGCGCGAAGCCGATCGGGTCCATCAACTGGTGGCACGCCGCGCACGCGGGATTCTTGCGGTGCTCTTCCAACCGCTCGCGGACCGAGAGAGGCTTGGCAACGTGCCCGGTGCGCAGGTCCGCGTTTTCAGGCAGCGCGGGCACGTTCGGGGGCGGCGGCGGAGGCGGAACGCCGAGCAGCACTTCCATCACATATTTCCCGCGCTGGACCGGCGATGTGCGCAGCGCCGTCGAGGTCAGCGTCAGAATCCCGCCATGTCCGAGCACGCCGTAACGGTTCGGATCGGCCACCGGCATGCGCCGGAAGCGGCTGCCCATCACGTTCGGGATGCCGTAGTGCTTGGCCAGCCGCTCGTCTACGAAGGTGTAGTCCGCGGTCAACAGCTCCAGCACGCTGCGGTCCTCGCGCATGATGTTTTCGAACAGCAGCTCGGTTTCGCGGCGCATCGAGTTGGCCAGCGTGCGGTCGAAATCGGGAAATTCGAAAAGGTCCGGGTTGGCGATCTTGAGGTTCTGCAGATGCAGCCACTGGCCGGCGAAGGTTGTCGCCAGCGAAGCAGACCGCGGGTCCGCCAGCATGCGCCGCACCTGCTTTTCCAGCACCGCCGGATCGCGCAGCCTGCCCTGCGCCGCGGAGGCGATCAGCGCCTCATCCGGCGGTCCGCTCCAGAGAAAGAAAGAGAGTCGCGAAGCCAGTTCCAGGTCGCCGATGCGGTAGTTCGCTCCGGGCGCCACACCGGCCGGCGTGCGCTCGAAACGGAAGACGAATTCCGGGTTCGCCAGGATCGCCTGCAAGGCGGTGCGGATGCCCGCATCGAAATCTGCGCCGTTCCGTCCCGATTGGTAGAAGCTCAGCAGCGGCTCCAGGTCGTTGTCGGTCACCGGGCGGCGGTACGCCCGGCGCGCCAGGGGAGCCAGAATCTGTTTGGCGCAGGGAATCTCGTCGCGCGCCGCGGCGGGTTTGCAGGTGAGGATCCGGCGGCGCGCTGCCGTTTCCGAAATCCCTTCCACTTTCGCAGGTCCCGTAATGCTGAGCTCGTGCAGATGCGGCAGGGTGGTCATGCCTGGCACAGTGCCTACGCTGACATCTACCAGGCTCTGCTCCACCATCCGGTATTCGTCTTCGATCGGCCCATCGGCTTTTTGCGGGAACGACGCCGAGACGCGCTGCGGCCCCGCCCTGACTGCGATCGGCTCGGTCTTGATGCCGTCCTTGGCCAGGGTCATTGCCGGGTTGATATCGAGCAGGGCGACGCGCTCGCCGTTGATGGCGATCTCGATCTGCTGGCCCTTGCCCTGATTCATGCCGTACAGCGGACCGGTGGGCGAATAGTAGAAGCCGATCTTGAAGACATACTTGCCGTCCGCCGGAAAATTGTGGACCACGGCTATGCCGCCACGCGTCCCGAGCGGCGTACCCTCCACGTGCCGCACCTGCGAAAGCACGCGCGGAATGGAATAGGTGGACGTGATCGCGCGCGCCGACGGATCGCCCATGGCCTCGCGGCTGATCCGCCCGGCCGCCCGGATGTAACCCTCCATCAGAGCGGGCGACATAGTGAGCACGTCGGCCATGTTGTCGAAGCCGTGACTCATGTCGTCGGCGGGCAGCAGGGCAGTCACGTCGATCTGGAGGCCAAGCAGGTCGCGGACCGAATTGGCATATTCGGTGCGATTGAGCCGATGCAGGGCAGGACGCCCCGGATTGGGATGTGCTCCCGCCGCCTCGTCGATAGCGGTTTCCAGGGACGCGACGAAGGTCTTGGCTGCTTCTGTGGTTGGCCGCGGCATGCCGGGCGGCGGCATCATGCCCACGCGTACTTTTCGGATGATCTTCTCGCCCAGTTCCGGGGACACGTGCGCGAGCGACATGCCGCCGGATTTGGTCTGTTCGTTGTGGCAGTACGCGCAGTATTGATTCAGGAACGCGCGCTGTGTGGAGGAAACCGCGAAGGCGGCAGGCTGGCCGTGGGCAGCAGCGGCCGCGCACAGGGCGATCCCACTGAAAAGGCACACACTTCGCATCCCGGTTCCCCCTCGGAACAGGCTTGGTTCACTATATATGGAATGCCGGGCTTAAGCAAGCCGGATCAGGCGCTATAGTAGTTCTCAGTAGAACCATGGAAACCGGCGCGCTCGTGAGTGTCAACGAATATCTTTCCTCAAGCTACGATCCTGACTGCGAGTACGTGGACGGGGTGATCGAGGAGCGGAATTTGGGAGAAAACGACCACGCTGATCTGCAGTCGGCCATTTTGGTCTTTCTGCGTACGCGCCAAAAGGAACTTGGCATATACGCTGTCGTCGAACAGCGCGTTCAGGTTTCAGCGACACGGTTTCGTGTTCCCGACGTCTGCGTGCTTCTTGGAGGCAGGCCCAAGGAGAAGATCTTTCGCACACCGCCCTTCATCTGCATCGAAATTCTGTCACCGGAAGACCGGCTTTCGCGAGTGCAGGAGCGGATGAAGGATTTTCTCTACTTCGGCGTGCCCTACGTGTGGATGCTCGATCCCGAAACCCGCAAAGCGTTTCGCTGGACCCTGGAGGGCATGCACGAGATCCAGGAGCTGCGCACAGAAAATCCGGAGATCGTGGTTCCCCTGGCCGAGCTGTTCGAGTAGGCCTATCGAATATCCTCGAATCTTACGTTCTGGATCCCGTACCGCCGCCAGTCGCGGTAATCGAAGTGCCACCACTCGGATTGGAATACCGTGAAGCCCTGCTTTTCCATCTGCGCCCGCAGCAGGTCGCGGCGCGCACGCTGTTCCACGGTCCCGCCCGTGTAGGTCGGATACGACCGCGGCGACATCTCGTCGTAACCGCCGGTCATCTCCACCTCGCGCCCCGTAGCAAGATCGTACAGCGTAAGATCCACTGCGCACCCCCGATTGTGGCGAGACCCCTCTGCCGGGTTCGCCACGAATTCGTGCTTGTCCGGCGGTGTCGCCTCCCAGAAGATTTTGGTCACATACCACGGCCGGTAGCCGTCGAAGATCAGGAGCCCGTAACCTTGTTTCATCAGCTCGCGGTGCGCGCGCAGCAGCGCCTCCGCCGCCGGGCGCTGCAGGAAGGCCCGCGCCGACGTGTACACCGGAGTGCTGAGGAAATTGTCCGAAGTCGCGTAGCGGATGTCGAGCTTGATGCGCGAATCAAGCTTCGCCAGTTCCACCAGGTCCGGCTTCAGAAACTCGCCCGATTCCCGCGGCGGCCGGGCGGCCAGCGCTTCCTTCCGCAGCTCGGCCACTGGCCGGACAGGCGCGATCCGAAAGATCCCCGGCCGCTCCTGCGCCAGCAGGAGCAGCGCGGCGAAGCCCCACGCCAGCCGCATCATTGGACGGCAGGCTTGGCGGTTGCAGCCAGGAATCCTTGAATCTGGCGAACTGCGGCATCGACTTTCATATCGAACAGCTTCTTTCCCAGCTCGGCCGTGGAACGCCGCGCATCGCCGGTGATCCCGTTGTTGACGCGTCTTGTATTCGGGTCCGGCGGCGTGCCGCGCTGCCGCACCGGGTCGCCCAGCGCATTCGGAATTTCTTCCTTGCGCACCCATCCCTTGTCGCCGCCCAGGTAGAGCATCTCGGACGTGTCCGGGATGCCGGCGTGCGAGCTGGACGGATATCCATTCGCCGCGAGCCACTTATCGAAGTCGTCGTTGGCCTTCTGGTAGACCTCGTCGCAGAAGAACACGTGGATGCCCTGCGGCGCGTACTTTTCGTCGAGCTTCCTTGCGACCTCGCCCAGTTCGCGCTGCCCGCCGCCGTGATCGCCCATCAGGACCACGTTCTTGAATCCGGTCTTGATCAACTGTTCCGTGACCTGCTCGTTCAGCGCCGCGAACAGCGGTCCGGTCAGCCCGATCGTGCCCGGCAACTGGGCACTCGCGTTGTTGACCGAGAACGGCATCACGGGCGCCGCGATCGCATTGCCGAGCTTCTCGGCTATCGCAACTACGGTCGCGTGACCCATCAGGCTGTGGCCGCCGTTCACGTTCTGGGGTCCCCGCTGCTCGGTGCCGCCGTTGTAGACCAGCGCCGTGGTCTTGCCTTGTTCGAGCGCCTGCTTGACCTCGCGCCAGGTCATCATTTCGAAATCCACCAGCGGACGGTTCTGTCCCGAGAGCAAACCCGCTGCAGCAGTGGCTACACACAACAAGCGCATACCCCTCCTCAATTCCTCGGGGAAGAATACCACATGCTACGATGAAAATTCCCCGACATCCATGGCGCTACGCTTTTACAACACGCTGTCTCAGCAGGTCGAGGACTTCAGCCCTGCCCGCGACAACACCGTTCGCATGTACACCTGCGGGCCGACCGTTTACGACTTTGCCCACATCGGCAATTTCCGCTCCTTCACCTTCATCGACCTGCTGCGCAAGTCTCTTCGCCTGAATGGATTTCAGCTCCGCCACGTGATGAACATCACCGACGTGGACGACAAGATCATCCGCAACGCTGTGGCGCAGCACAAGCCGCTGGCCGACTATACCAACATCTACACCGAGGCCTTTCTCGAAGACTGCCGCACGCTGCGCCTGGAGCGGCCGGAAGTGCTCGCCCGCGCGACCGATCACATCCAGGAAATGGCGTCGGCGATCGGCAAGCTTTCCGACACGGGCCACACGTATGCCAGCGACGGCTCGGTCTACTTCAAGATCGCCACGTTCCCCAATTACGGCAAGCTCTCGCACAACGATTTCAGCGGCAACATCGCCGGAGCGCGCGTCGATGTGGACAGCTACGAGAAGGCTGACGCGCGCGACTTCGCCCTCTGGAAAGCTCCCAAGGATGACGAGCCGTTCTGGGAGACGCCGCTCGGACCAGGCCGGCCCGGATGGCACATCGAGTGCTCCGTCATGGCGATCCAGTATCTCGGTGAAACCCTGGACATTCACGCCGGCGGCATCGATCTCGTCTTCCCGCATCACGAGAACGAGATCGCGCAATCGGAGTCGCTCACTGGAAAACCGTTCGCGCGTTTCTGGCTGCACGCCGAGTTTCTCATGGTGGAAAGCCAGAAAATGTCGAAGTCGCTGGGCAACTACTACACGCTCCGCGACGTGATCGCCAAAGGCTACGCTCCGGAAGCCATTCGCTATCTGCTGGCTTCGGTGCCCTACCGCAAGCAGCTCAATTTCACGTTCGACGGCCTGAAAGCGGCCGCCATCGCCATCGACCGCCTGCGCAATTTCAAACTGCGCCTGGAGACCGACAAGTTCCCCGAAGGTACCAACGACGGAGGGTCCGCGCGTCTTGCCGAAGCCCAGCAGGCGTTTCGCGACAGCCTGAACGACGATCTAAACACGGCCGAAGCGCTGGCCGCGGTTTTTGAGTACATCCGCGACGCCAACAGCGCCATGGACGCCGGCCAGTTTCTGGCAGGCAACGCGGCCGGAGCGCTCGAATTCCTCAGCCTGTTCGATTGCGTCTTCGATGTGCTCAAGCCCAGTGCAAAAGCAGGCGAACTCAGCGATGCAGAGATCGATGCCCGCATCGCCGACCGCACCGCGGCGAAAAAGGCCAGGAACTTCGCGCTGGCGGACCAGATTCGCGACGAGCTGCTCGCCCGGGGAATCATCCTGGAAGACACCAAGAGCGGAGTCCGCTGGAAGAGGAAGTAAGAGGTTTGCAGATCCACACCAAGGCGGTCCACGCCGGCGACCGCAAGAAGGCCGGCCCTCACGTGCCGGTGACCACCCCGATTCACACGGCCACCAGCTACTTCTACGATTCCATGCAGCAGCTCGACCGAATCTTCGGCGGCGAAGAGCAGGGCTACTGCTACTCGCGGTACGACAACCCGTCGGCCGGCGCGCTAGAGGAGCTGCTCTGCACGCTGGAGGGCGGCTCGGCCGCACTGGCCTGCGCCAGCGGGATGGCCGCGATTCACACCGCGATCGTCTGCGCGCTCACCGACCGCCGCCGCAGCGTGCTCGCCGCCAACGCCATGTACGGCGCCACCACCGGCCTGCTGATGAACGTGTTCGAGCCCGCGGGTGTGAGCGTCCATTTTGTCGATATCTGCGATCCCGACGCGGTCCGCGCCGCCGTCGCCGGGGAAAAGCCGGGCTGCATCCTGATGGAAGTTATCTCCAATCCTCTGCTGCGCGTGGGGCCGATCGACCGCATCGCGGAAATCGCGCGCGATGCCGGCGCCGCGCTGGTGGTCGACAGCACCTTTGGCACACCGCTCCTCGCGCGGCCCATCGAGCTGGGCGCGCACTTCAGCGTGCACAGCCTGACCAAGTATTTGTCGGGCCACGGCGACGTGCTGGGCGGCGCTGTGATCACCGACAAGGCGCATGCGGAGACGCTGCGCACGTTGGGCCGCACGCTCGGTCCCGTACTCGGGCCCTTCGAGAGCTACCTGACCATGCGGGGCATCAAGACTTTTCCTCTGCGCATGGAGCGCCAGTGCGCCAACGCCTGCAAAGTCGCGCAGCGGCTGGCCGCGCATCCTCGCGTTGACCGGGTATACTTCACCGGCGATCCGCGCCATCCCGATGCCGAAACCATCCGGCGCCTGTTTCCCGCCAGCCTTTACGGCGCCATGGTGAGCTTCGAAATCAAAGGCGGGGGCAGAGAAGAGGTCTTCCGCTTCATGGACGGCCTGAAGATGATCGTGCGCGCCACTTCGCTGGGCGATGTGCACAGCATGGCCCTCTACCCGGTGATGAGCTCGCACCGGGAGCTGTCGCCGAAACACCGCGAGCGCATGGGCATCCGCGAAAACCTGGTACGGCTGAGCATCGGCATTGAGGCCGCGGAAGATATCATCGCCGACCTGGAACAGGCGCTCTGAATAGAGCATGTTAATGTGTGGATATGACCGTCAAAGAACGGCTGGACCAGCACGACAGGCAGATCGCAGCTATCCGGGGCCTCATTCACGAAGGAATGCGGCTCGTCGTCCAGACTCGCAGAGACCTCAGAAAGCTTGCCGAAATGCAGCTAGCCACCGGAGCCGCCCAACAGAAAACTGAGGCGAAGCTTCAGGCGCTCATCGACAGCATGCGCCGCGGCGGAAACGGTCACAAGGGCTCACGCAACTAGATCATCGTTCTCTAAATACCGATACATTTAACTCGATTTATGTTTTAATGGGACATGCCCTTCCCAAGGAAGCGCAGTCCCCTCCAGTTCAGCGAGCAGGATCTGCTCAAGTTGGAGTCCATCCGTAAGTCTCGCACACAGGAGAAGCGGCGCACCCTGCGGGCCGCGTTTCTGTTGGATTCGCGGGCCGGCCAGAGTGATGGGGCCATTGCCCGGCAGCATCATGTCAGTCGCAGCACGGTAGTCGCGTGTATTCAGAAGTTTCTGCAATTCGGCCTGGAAGCAGCGCTGGGGGACCTGCCCCGATCCGGCAAGCCGCGGCAACTGCCGGACGACGCGATTATTTGGGTGCAGCACTGTGCCTGCCAGAAGCCGAAGGAACTGGGCTACTCCTATGAATTGTGGACGTATCGGCTATTGCTCGCCCACATACACCGGCGCTGCGTTGCCGCCGGCCATCCGGCGTTGCTCAAATTAAGCCGATCCAAACTGCACAAGATCCTGCGCCAGGGCGAACTGCGGCCGCACCAGATCCGGTATTACGTGGAGAAACGGGATCCGGATTTCGAACTCAAGATGGCCAACGTGCTGCATGTCTACAAGGAGGTGGAAATCGTCAATGAATATCACCGCGGTGATGCCAGCCGGCAGCCGAGGATGGTGACGATTTCGTATGACGAGAAGCCGGGCATTCAGGCTTTGGCGACGACGACGCCTGATCGGCCTCCGGTCGTGGGCACGCATCCCAGTCACCTTCGAGATTACGAGTACGTGCGACTGGGCACGGTGTCGCTATTGGCCGGACTGGATCTGCACAGCGGGAGAGTGATCGAAACTGTCAGCGACACCCACAAGAGCGCCGACTTCATCGCCTTCCTCAAGCGGCTGGACAGCGCTTACCCGGGGCACTACCAAATACGCTTGATTTTGGACAACCACTCCGCGCACATCTCCAAAGAAACGCGAGGCTACTTACAGACGATGCCGCAACGCTTCGTTTTTGTTTTCACCCCGACCCACGGCTCGTGGCTGAATTTGATCGAGAACCAATTCAGCAAGATGACGCGGACGATGCTGCGCGGAATCCGGGTGGCCAGCAAGCAGGAGTTGATCGATCGAATTCACCAATATTTCGAGGAGATCAACGCTGCGCCAGTGGTGCTTCGCTGGAAGTGCACGATGGACGAGACCATCATTGGTATAGTTATTTAGAGAACGATGATCTAGGCCTGATCTAGGCCGGCTCCAGGAGGCGGCGGGCTCCGCCAAAAAAGCAGCGCCAGAACGATCGGATGCATGCTGGCGCCGGCATACGTCCCTCCCTGCTGCGTGTTACCCTCAGATTTCAATAATTATCTGAGGTCTTTATGTCTTTTCTCACCGTTCGCGATCTGGATCTGAAAAACAAAGTCGTCTTCATCCGCGTGGATTTCAATGTGCCGCTGCAGAAGAACGATCAGGGCGTTATGGAAATCACCAGCGACAAGCGCATCAAGGCGTCGCTGCCCACGATTCAATATGCTCTGGAACACGGTGCCGGACTGGTCCTGGCGTCGCACCTGGGACGTCCCAAAGGCAAGCCGAATCCCGAGATGAGCCTCAAGCCGGCGGCTGCGCGGCTCGAGCAGTTGCTGAAGCGGCCGGTCAAAATGGCGCCCGATTGCGTCGGACCCGAGGTGGAAGCCATGAAGCCCGCCCCGGGCGAGGTGCTGCTGCTCGAGAATCTCCGCTACCATCCCGAAGAAGAGAAAAACGAACCCGGGTTCGCAAAGAAACTTGCGGCCCTCTGCGATGTCTACATCAATGACGCGTTCGGCTCCGCCCATCGTGCGCATGCCTCCACCGAAGGCATGATCAAGTTCGTCCCCAAGGCCGCCGCCGGGCTGCTGATGGAGCAGGAGTTGAAATACCTCGGTATGGCGACCAGCAATCCGCCGCGGCCCTGTGTCGCGGTGCTGGGCGGAGCGAAAGTGTCCGACAAGATCGAGGTCATCGAGAACCTCGGCAAAATAGTCGACAAGCTGTTGATCGGCGGCGCCATGGCGTACACGTTTCTGCGCGCGCAGGGCCTCCCGACCGGCAAGTCGCTCGTGGAGGAGGACAAAGTCGATCTCGCCAAAAAACTGCTGGCCGATCTCGGCGCCAGGCTGATGCTGCCCGCCGACCACGTAGTGGTCAGCGAGATTGCAGCCGGGGCTCCCCACGAGGTCGTGACCGCCATTCCGGACGACAAGATCGCGGTCGATATCGGGCCGAAGACAATCGAGGCCTACAGCCAGGTGATCGCAGGTGCGAAGACCGTGGTTTGGAATGGTCCGATGGGCATCTTTGAAAAGCCGCCGTTCGACAAGGGAACGGTCGCACTCGCCAAAGCCGTAGCCGGGTCCGGTGCGACCAGCGTGGTGGGCGGCGGAGATTCCGAAAAAGCGATCAAGGCAGCCGGCGTCACGGACAAGATCACCCACGTGTCCACGGGCGGAGGCGCGTCGCTCGAGTTTCTGGCGGGCATTACGCTTCCTGGAGTGGCCGCGCTCAACGTGGAGTAGTCGGCGCGCTACAAAGCGTGGTGAAACACGTAGGAGCTCTGCACGGGAATTCCCTGCTTGAACGCTACCTTGATGACCACCTGAAAGTGGCGGGGCACCTGACCGGTGCCGGCGCGCAAGCGGCTGACCAGTTCGCGCGCGCGGCGCGGCTGGGTTAGCCACTCGGCGGCGGCAAACGTGTCCGGAGACGCGTTTCCCGCAATCATGAGGAACTCGCCGGATCCGCTCGGTCCAGCGGTGCGCGTGATCAGTGCGTGAGTCTCGCCCTCGCTGGTCTTTCCGGGCACCAGGCGATCCTCCAGGTATTCCGGTTCGCCGCCGCGCGGCTTGCGGTTGCGAATTCCGCCGGCTTCGATGACGATGTCCTGGATCATCGCCGCTTCCTGCAATTGCAGGTTGAATTTGGGCGGCCCCAGGAAGATCACGTCCTGGTCCGCGATCTGCTGCCAGGAGAGGATACTGCTGCGCGTCAACTGCAAGTCGTGCTTGCGCGTGGCGAGCAGGCGGGCGAGCAGAAACGCCGCGCTGGCTTCCCCCGCGCCCGTAAAGTTGTAGGAAGGCAGAATCTCCTTGTCTCCCAACGCCTTGTGGACACCCTGAAACCTCTCGGATCTTTCCAGCTCGCTCCATTCGTTGACCTTGGGATCGCGAAAAAACCCGAAGTCCGGAAAGCGCACGAACAGCGGTGTCCCCAGGCTGACCAGCAGCGGACGCTTGCTTTCCAGGTATGGGCGCCACAGCGTTTCCAATTCGGGCGACCAGCTCTCTGCCACCGGCTGTGCCTCACGGTAAGCGCGAACGAGCATGAAGCTGGCCGCCAGGGCCCAGAGCGCGGCGAGTGCCAGTGCGACGCTCAGAATATGGGTGCGCCGGCGCGATCTCCCGGCCGAGTCTTCTTCGCCCGACGGGTGATGGAGCTCGAAGACCAGCTTGAAAGCGCCTTTGGGAAGGCTTACCCGGACCGGGTCGCCATTGGCCTCGCTCTGATAATAGACGGCCAGTTTCTGGCGGAGACGGCCCATCTGGAGTCGCACGATAGAGTCGTGCTTCGGGTCGTAGCTCGGGGGCTTGCCGAATGCTTCAAGCCCTACGGTGTATTCCTTAAGCCGGTCGGCATCGCCCGCCAGCGTCCTTTCTGCCAAATATTGGAGCAGCCGCCGGTGGGCTTCCGAAGTTTGGAAGGTTTTACTCTGAATCAGCCGGTCGATCTCTTCCCGGATCGCATCAGCCCCAATCTCACCCATTGCTAATACTGATGCTAACACCGTTACCAGCCGGGTTAATCACCATGCTTCCGCTAGAAGTTATCCCTTGGGGAGTCACGATGTTTCAGACCGCGGTGTATCATTTGGTAGCGCGGGTTTCGGCTGTGTAATCGAACGCCCGCTTTTTCCGCCGGAAATCGGCGACACAAATCTACGGGAGATTGAGCATCACGCCACGTGATGCAGGGGTGAGAAAAATAATGAGAAGTCGATTCTTTCTGTATACTCTCGCGCTGATGCTGTTGGCCAGCGTCGTATGCTGGTCTCAGGATACGCGCGGATCGATTGTCGGCCGGGTCATGGACCCGTCCGGCGCAGTTGTACCAGATGCCACAGTTGTCGTGAGCAATCCAGCCACTGGAGCCCGCTCCACGGCAACCACCAACGCCGACGGCATCTATCGGGTGCCGTTGCTGCCGCCGGGCCTGTACCAGATCGAGGTCACGTCTCGCGGCTTCAAGAAAGCCGTCCGCAATGATGTGGAGGTTCGGGTTGCGGATCGCCTGGATATCAACATCGCGCTGGAAATCGGCGCATCCGAGCAGCAGGTGACGGTCGTCTCCGAAGTGCCGGTGCTGAATGCGGAAAGCGCGTCGATGGGAACCGTGATCGATTCCAAGCGTGTCTCCGACCTGCCCTTGTCCTACGGCAACCCGTTCCTGCTCATCGGGTTGACGGCCGGTGTGACCTACAACGGCAGCGTCCGCCTGGACCGCCCGTTCGAGCCTACCCACATCGTCAACTTTTCCATGGGCGGGACCAGCGGCCTGCTCAACGACATCACCATTGACGGCGCGCCTACCACTTCGCGTGCCAACCCGATGCAGGTGACTGCCTCCTACGTGCCGCCCACCGACATCGTCCAGGAGTTCAAAGTGCAGACTGCCACGTTCGATGCCCAGTTCGGGCAGACGCAGGGCGGTGTCACCAACATCAGCATCAAATCCGGAACGAACAACCTGCACGGCAGTGCCGGTTACTCCTTCCAGCGTCCCAGTTTCTGGGCCAACGACTTTTTCCTGAACAAGGCGGGTACGCCGCGCCCCGACTTTCTTTTCAACCGCTGGACCGGCTCCATCGGTGGACCGGTTTACATCCCAAAGGTCTACAACGGCAAGAACAAGACCTTCTTCCTGTTCGGGTACGAAGGCATTCACGACTCGCGCCCGCGCCATGACGACACCACTAATACGGTGCCGACTCCGGCCGAGCACACCGGCGATTTCTCGGCCCTTCTGGCCGCCGGATCGAGCTATACGATCTACGATCCCGCTACCCGCGTAGCCGCCGCCGGTGGACGTTTCCAGCAGACGCCTTTCCCGAACAACAAGATCCCGTCGAACCGTTTCGATCCGGTGGGTGTGAAAATCCTCTCCTATTACCCGACCACCGAGAAGACCCCTGGCGATGTCACCGGCCTGAACAACTACCTGGACGCCTCGGTTGCGGAGAAGGCCAAGTACTACAACTGGACCGGACGCGTAGACCAGAACATCGGCGACCGGCAGCGCTTTTATGTGCGGTACAGCACCTACACCCGCAACAGCACGTACAACAACTATTTCGACAACGCGTTTGTGGGAACCCAGTTCTGGTTCTACTCGAAGACCGCTGTCGCGGACCACGTGATCACCCTTTCGCCAACCATGGTGCTGAACACGCGCTACAGCTATAACCGGTTCATCCGCGGCTCCGACGCGCCGGCCTCGGCGGTGGGCTTCGATGTGACCACGCTCGGATTCTCCACGCAGTTTGCCAATCAAATCCCTGTAGACATTCGGCGCTTCCCGCGCGTGAATCTGACCGGCTACATCAGCAACGGTTCGACCGGCGAGAACCGGCCGACCAACAACCATACGATTTCGTCCACGCTCACCAAGTCCGCCGGAAAGCAATCGATCCGGACCGGATTCGAATTCCGCGTGTACCAGCAGGCGGACCGCTTCTTCAGCAACTCGCAGTCCGGCCAGTTCACGTTCGGCTCCACCTGGACCCGCGGGCCGCTGGACAATTCGGCGACCTCGCCCGGCAGCATCGGCCAATCGGTCGCGGAACTTCTCCTCGGCCTGCCCGACTCCGCCAACATCAATCGCGCCGCAGACTACTTCGAATCCTCCAGCTCGTGGGGATTCTTCGTGCAGGATGATTGGAAGCTCACTCCCAAGCTGACTCTCAATCTCGGCGTGCGCTACGAGTTCGAGACCCCGATGTTCGAGCGGTTCAACAAGAGTACGCTGGGCTTCGATACCAGTTATGTGCAGCCCATCTCCGCTGCCGCACAGGCCGCCTACGCCAGTATCTATCCGACCATCCCGGGTGGCTTTCCGCAGCTTCCGCCGAGCGCTTTCTCGCTCAAGGGCGGCATGACTTTCGCCGGACTGAACGGCAACGACGGCAGCCTGTACCACACTCCGAAGAACGTGTTCATGCCGCGCGTGGGGCTGGCCTACCAGCTTGACAACCAGACCGTGGTTCGCACCGGCTTCGGCATGTTCGGGGGCTTCCTCGGGCAACGCCGCGGCGATGTCCAGCAGAACGGCTTCAGCCAGACCACCAACATGGTACTGACCACCGACAACGGGCTGCACTTCCTGACCAACATGGCCAGCCCCTTCCCCTCCGGCGTCGCCGAACCGCGGGGCGCGGCCGATGGTCCGCAGACCTATCTGGGCCAAGGCTTCACGTTTTTCAATCAGAACCCGAAGGTCCCGGTTACCATGCGATGGGAGTTGAGCCTCCAGCGGCAGCTCAAGAACTTCGTGCTGGAAGCCGCCTACGTGGGCAGCAAGACCAACCACATCGAAATTACGCGCAACATCAACACACTCCCGTACCAGTATCTGAGCACGCTGCCAACCCGCGACGACACCTATAACAACCTGCTCACCGCCAGCATTCCGAACCCCATGTACAACCTGCTGCCGGGCAATACCCAAAGCATCTACACGGGAACCACGACTTCGCGTCAGACGTTGCTCTCGCCCTACCCGGCGTTCGGTTCCAGCGCCATCAACAGCACTGAGAATACCGGTTACTCGTGGTATCACGGCCTGCAGTTCACCGCCACCAAGCGGTTCAACAAGGGCTACACCGTGATCGGGAGTTATACCTATTCGAAGTGGATGCAGGCCGTCAATCTGTTGAACGCTGCCGACCCGCTGCCCATCCGGGAGATTTCCGATTCGGACGCGCCGCATCGCATCAACATCAGCAGTGTGTGGTCTCTGCCATTCGGAAAGGGCCGCGCGCTGTTGAGCGGCGCCAACAGATTCGTCAACAGCCTGGTCGGCGGATGGGAACTCTCCGGCATCTGGAGCCTGCAGAGCGGGTTCGCGCTGCCCTGGGGCAACGTGATCTACTA
>DATJYJ010000423.1:0-3423 GCA_035578025.1 Verrucomicrobiia bacterium | reverse complement strand
TGCGGCTCCTCGCCGTGACAGCAGGTGGAGAGGCCCTTGGGGTGCCGCGGTGTCGATCCGGTCTGTCCGATCTGGTTCATGTGCGTCATGAAACGGAGCACGGCCTCGCCCTCGCCGCTGAGATCCACCAGGCTCTTGCTGCCACCCAGCGACGCCTTAGACGCGCGCAGGAAGCCGAGGATCAGCTCTTCTGCCTCGGCCGTGTGCGTCGCTCCGTCCGCCTGCTTCTTGGTCCACCCAGCGCCGGCGACAAAAAGGAGCCTGGCATCGGGCCGGATGGTCTGCTCGTCCGTTTGGGGAGCGCGATAGCCTTGTACCGTCGTTCGTGTCGCCGGAGCTTCCACCGCGATCGTCTCTACCGCCGCCGAGCCTGCCGTGCCGCTCCACGGCGCCACGCATCCCGGGTCGAGCAAGACTACCCACGGCCGCTGCTCGCGGGTCAAAACCGCCTCCATCCGCTGCCGGTAGAACCATCGCGTCACCGAGGCCGAGCCATCCTGGGACGCGATCCCCGTGGCATGCGTATCGACGCGCCCGCCCAACCGGAATGCCGCCCCCGGCAGCGCGCGCGCCCACCGCGAGGTTCCGGCCGCCAGCACGATCTGGCAATCCGCGGCGCGGCACAACGCCTCCGCCGCCGCGGCGTCCGTGGCATACCGCGGCTCGGCGAACGCCTCGCCCTGCACCGCCAGGAATCGCACCGCGCCCGATCCCGCTACCTGGTTTGCCGCCGTCTGCACCTGCGCGCCGACCAATCCGACCGTCACCGGACCGCCGAGCGCGAGCGCCGCCGCGAGCGCCTCCAGCGCCGGCTTGCCCAGCGTTCCGTCCGCTTCCGTGTGCGCCAACAAGAGTATCGCGTCCATGTCAGTCCTCCCGAATCCAGGCAGCGATCTCGCTGGCAATCTCCGCGGCCGGCATATTCTTTACGATGCGTGTCTCGCGCTGCTGCTTCGGTAGCGTCACCGACGCGAACTTCAGCCCCGCGTTCGCCAGCGGCGCAGCCTTGGCCTTCTGTAAGGCCGGCATCACGATCCGCATATTCGCCATCCCGACCTGGGGGTTGTTCTTCGGCTCGGGCAGGTGGCCGGTCGCCCATCCCAGGACCGCCGGGGGCGCCGAGCATACCGACACCTGGTGCCGCCCGCCTTCGACGCGCTCCAACACCTCGAAGCTGCCGTCTTCGCTCAGCGTCAACTGGTCCACGCCCTGGAACTGTTCCGTGATCCCGAGCCGCTCTCCAACCATTTGAAGCGTCGAGCCGGCGCCGCGGGATGCGGACTCCCATCCGCCGAACATCAGCAGCCGCGCCCGGTCCAGCCCGGCAATGCCTTCGATCGCGCCGGCCAGCGCCGCCGCCGTCTCGAACGAGTCGCCGAATCCCGAAGCCGGCCCGTCCAACGCCACCAACTCGAACGGCACCTTCTGGGCCACCGTCATCATGACCTGTTGCAGCTTGGCCTTGGCGCCCAGGCTGACCAGCCAGACCTTGCTTCCTGCAATGCGCTGCGCGAGATGCGCCGCTTCGTATAACGCGTGTCCTGCCCAGGGGTCCAGCACGGCTGGAAGCATCATTTCGCTTTTCAGGGATGGCCCGGAAGGCCCGCTGACCGGTTCCAGGGTCTGTAACGGGTCGGGGACAAAACTGCCGCAGACCACGATTTGTAAGGGAGTGCTCATGCTAGGCTGGACTCCAGTATAATCGGGCACGTTTCTCCCGTCTCTTACCCCTGCTGGGACCTATGCGGCGAATCCAGTAAAATAGGAGCCGGTCAGCGTAAGGAGCATCGAATGACCCGTCGCCTCGCCTCTTCAGGCGTCTGCATCTGCCTGCTGGTGGCATCAGCCATCGCGCAAGACAAGCCGGAAACTCCACCGGCGCCATCGAAGCCCGCCGCCGGCGACCAAGCCAAGCCGCCCGAAATGCCGCCGGAGATGAAGGCCCTCAACGAAGCCAACCGAATCACCGATCCGGTCAAGAGAATCGAAGCCCTCGAGAAGCTCAAGAAGGATTTCCCCGACAGCCCAAACGCCGCCAGTATGGCCGATTCCGCCATCCTGAGCACCCTCACCTCTAAGATGCCGGATCAGACGGCGCGCATCCGGCAAACCGCGAAGAGCATCTACAAAGCGGCCGAAACGAAGGACAAAAAGGATGCCGCCGCGAAGCACACCCTGGTGAGCAGCAACCGCCGTGCTTCCGCGGCCCAGACGATCGCGAACAACCTGCTCTCCGCCAACATCCTGCTCAAGGACGCCGAATCGTGGGTTCGGAAAAGCCTCGACTCCATGAAGCTGCCGCTCTACCTCGCCGAGCAGCGTGAAGCTTACACCAATCGCAAACAGAACGTCCCTTCCCAGGAAGAGCTGACCAAGCGCTTCAACCAGACGCGCGCCTCGCGGGTGGCCATCCTGGGGCAGATCGAATTCAAGCTCGGCAAGACGGCGGTGGCGAAGCAACTCCTTACGGAGGCTTACGAGGTCAACCATGAAAACGTGGCAGTCGCCGCCGCTCTCGGCGAGATCGCAGCGAAAGAAGGCGACGACACCAAGGCCTTCGACTACCTGATGACTGCCAAGCTGAGCGGCCACATCACGCCGGCCGCCAACACCGCCTTCGAAACCATTTACAAAAAGACGCACAACGGCTCGCTGGACGGTCTCGAGGCGGCGCTGGACACCGAATATCAGAAGCGCTTCCCCAACCCCGTTCATCCGGCGGTTTACAAGCCGACTGAAAAGCGCACGGACCGAGTCGTGCTGGCCGAAGTCTTTACGGGTTCCGGATGCCCACCCTGCGTCGCCGCCGACCTGGCCTTCGATGCCGCCATGGAGCGCTATAACCACAAGGAACTCGCCGTGGTCATGTACCACCAGCACATTCCGCGCCCCGACCCGATGACCAATCCCGATACCCAGGCGCGCGCCAAGAGCTACGGCGTTGCCGGCGTGCCCACCTATGTGATCGACGGCAACAAGACCGTCGGCGGCGGCTCGCGCGACATGACCCAACGCAAGTTCGAAAGTGTCGAAAAGGAGATCGACAAGGATCTCGAGGCAGTGCCCGAGGCGCGCATCAAGGTGGATGCCTCGGTCGCGGCTAACGCCGTAAAGGTCGGCGCCGAAGTCGCCGGCGTTGAGAGCGAGTCCGAGGATCTCAAGGTGCAGATTCTCCTGGTGGAAAAGGAGCTCCGCTACACCGGGGAAAACGGCGTGCGCTTCCACCCGATGGTGGTTCGCGCCACTGGCGGTGAGAAAGCAGGCGGCTATCCGCTCGAACCGGAAGGCGAACACACCTTCGAAGCCTCGTTCGACCTGGATGCGGTAAGCAAGGCGCTCAAGGAGCACCTGGACGATTACGAGGCCAAGGGCCATCGCGGCGAAAGCTTCAAATTCAGCGAGAAGAAATACCAGATCAACCGC
>DATJYJ010000422.1:0-12225 GCA_035578025.1 Verrucomicrobiia bacterium | reverse complement strand
GTGGGCGCTCGCGGGCTCGAACCGCGGACCTTCTGCTTGTAAGGCAGACGCTCTAACCAACTGAGCTAAGCGCCCGTGAGTGGCTACACGATCAGTGTAGCATCCGCGCACCCACGAGCAGCCTCAATGCCGACCACCGTGCCGATGGCGTGCACCGCCTCGTTACACGCATGCCGGGCTACCGACTCACCCCTTCAATTCAGGTCCCACTCGGTCCCCATGTTGTCGTCGGTGATGATCCTCTTTCCGCGGCACCGCACCCGGATGGTCGGCGCGTACTCCATTGGCGCCGATCCCGCTCCAGATGCCGCGCCCAGGGAATCGGCAGTGGCCAGCACTTCCTCCAGCCGCGTCCGGTCCAATTGCCGGCTCAAATCGAACACCGGTACTCCATCCAATCGATACGAGACGAGGGTGCGCCGCCACGCCTCTTTATCGACAGTGAGCCGACGGTCGCTCAGGGCGAGAAAATTCAGCACCCGAAGCGCGTACGGAAATTGGGTCACGCCCGTGAGGAGCACCTCATCCGAGTATGTCGTGTTGTAGTAGAAAACTCCCCCGGGACGGAGCCGTTGCCTGATCAAACCCAGAAACTCAACCGACAGCAGGTTCGTGGCGTGCGCGCGCCAGTTGAAAGTCGTGTTCATCACGATCAGGTCGAACTTCCGGTCGGCGTTCCGGAATAACCATCGGCGGCCATCGTCGATCTCGATGGCGACTTTCGGATTGTGCATAATACTCGCCACAGCAGGATACCTTGGGATGAGATCGAGATAGTCGGGTTCGATCTCCACAATCGTCAGGTGGTCGACCGACGGATTGTTGGCGATCACCTGCGCCCAGGAGCCGGATGCGAGCCCGACCATCAGCACCTCCCTGGGCGCCGGATGAAATGCGCTGATCGCGTATGCCCGCAAGAGCATGTTGGTATCGTTCACCAGGCTGGTGTGAAACCGCCCGTCGTACACGCCGCCGCCGAACACGGTGCCGTCCGGCCCCACCGCCACCACGCCGAATTTCGATTCCAGAAGGTGAGCGAACCGGTAGCCGGCGCGGTACTGCGTCTTGAAAAGCATCCTCTCGTACACCGTGTCGAACAGCGGTCCGGCGGCGAACGCGCCCGCCGCGGCCAGGGCCGCCGCCCCACCCACGAGTGCAGCCCGTCCCGGCCTGCTCCGGATGGTGCCGGCATAGACCGCCGCGCCCAGCGCCAGCGGAAACGGCAGAAATTTGCCGCCGGTAGCAGGCGCCCCGGCCTCGTTCTCCTCCGCAACTTCGTTGGCGTCTGGCGCGCGCCGGGAAGCGGCCAGGGAAACCAGCAGCGCGATCGATCCCACCGTCGTATTCAAGGACGCGGCCACGGCCACCGAGCCGGATTCGCCCATCAGGCGCATCAGGAACCGCGCGCAGATCAGGCACGCAAACGCCGAGCCCAGCGTGTTTACGAAATACAGCATCCCCACCGAGGCCCCGACATTCCTCGAGAACCGCGTGCCGCCCATCAGCATCGTCGGCATTCAATGATGGCTAAAGATAGTGCCCGCGCCCAACCTTTATCAGTTAATAGAAAATTGTTAACTTTTTATATGTTTCAGGTCCTCTTCCAGCATGCTAGAGTTCGTCCGTAATCATGAACGCCCGCGCGGCGGCCGAACGCCAGTGGCTGACGGCCGCCATGATCGCCGCCATCCCCGGGTCGATGATGGCCGCGGCACTGGTCAATGCGTTGTCATTCCTGCGGCCCCTCAAGCTGGACTTGTACATCTATAAGATCGATGGCCTGCTCACCTTCCAGCCAAGCTTTGCCATGGGCTGCTTCCTCCGGCAGTTCCCCCTGTTGCGTGCAGCCGCATTCTACGCCTACAACGCCATGCCGTTCGCCATGATCGCGGTCATGTGGCTCTACGTCCGGAAAGGTTGGCCGGCGCTGCCGCTGGTCCGCACGCTCACCTGGAACCTGTTTGCCGCGCTGCCCGTGTATCTCCTGGTGCCGGTCGCCGGCCCGATGTACGCCTTCGCGTCCTTTCCGAATCTGCCGCACGGCGTCTCGCCGCACCCTATACCCATCGCCGCCCCGCCCAATGGCGTGCCGTCGGTACATTTCTCGACCGCGATTCTGATCTACCTGTTTGCCAGGCGGTCGCCTCTCGGCAGGACCCTCGCCTGGCTCTATCTCCTGCTGACTTTCGTCTCCACACTGGGGTTCGGCGAACACTACCTGTTCGACCTGGTCATGGCATTACCCTACGCTTTGACCATCTGGAAATATCAGTCCAAATAGACGCACGCGGTTGTGGCACAATCGTTCCCATGTCCCGTCTCTTTGCCGCTCTGATTCTCGCCGCCACCCTCGCCGCCCAGGCCCCGCCACCCGCCAGCGGCCGCCGCGTCCACCGCCTCCTCATCCACAATGCCACCGTGGTCGACGGCAACGGCACTCCCGCCAGCGGGCCCAAGGACATCCTCATCGAGAATAACGTCATCGCCGACGTCGTCCCCCTCGATCCTGTATCGCTCGGGCGCGCCGGCCGCGGAGGTGCCGCCGCCCCGCCCGACGCCGTCATCGACGCCACCGGCAAATACGTCCTCCCGGGCCTCATCAACGCCCACGCCCACCTTCAGGAGGAGCGCGGCGGCAAACCCCAGCCCATCGAGTACGAGCTCGATATCTGGCTCTCCTGCGGCATCACCGCCATCCGCGACGTCGGCAGCGACACCAGGCGCGCTCTCGAGCTCCGCCGCCAGTCCGCCGAAGGCGAGATCGCCGCGCCCCGCATCTTCGTCTACCCCATGTTCGGCCGCCCCAAGACCGCCGCCGAGGCCCGCGACCGCGTCCGCTCCCTCAAGCAACAGGGCGCCGACGGCATCAAGCTCCTCGGCATCGACCGCGACACCATGGCCGCCATGGAGGACGAGGCGCACAAGCTCGGCCTCCGCATCGCGCACCACGCCGGCGTCGAAGAGACCAACGCCTGGGACGATATCAACTTCGGCACCACCAGCATCGAGCACTGGTACGGCATCCCCGACGCCGCCATCGAGCACGGCGTCCAGAACTTCCCCTCCTCCTACAACTACAACAACGAGACCGACCGCTTCCGTTACGCCGGCCACCTCTTCCGCGAGGCCAATCCCAAGCGCCTCGGCGACGTGCTCGACGGCATGGTGAAAGCCCACGTCGCCTGGGTCCCCACGCTCGATATCTACGAAGCCAGCCGCGACCTGCAGCGCGCGCAGAACCAGCCGTGGTTCGCCGAATATCTACACCCCACCCTCGAAGAATATTTCCGCCCGAACCCCGCCAATCACGGTTCCTACTTCATCGGCTGGAGCAGCACCGACGAGAACTTCTGGAAGGAGAACTACCGCCTCTGGGAAGCCGCCCTGCTCGATTTCGACCGCCGCGGCGGCCTCATCGGCATGGGCGACGACGCCGGCTTCATCTACCAGATGTACGGCTTCGGCCTCATCCGCGGCATGGAGCTCCACCAGGAAGCCGGCTTCAACCCCATCAAGATCATCCAGCAGGCCACCGGCAACAACGCGAAGATTCTCGGCCAGGAAGAAAAGCTCGGCCGCGTCCGCGCCGGCTGGCTCGCCGACCTGATCGTGGTCAACGGCAATCCGCTCGAGAACCTCAAGGTCCTCTACCCCGCCGGTGTCGGCGGCGTCGAGTGGACCATCAAGGACGGCATCCCCTACCACGCGCCCACTTTGATGGCCCGCGTCAAGCAGATCGTAGCCGACGCACGTCGCAAGTAGTCTTTGTAGGGTTGGCCTCCCGGCCTGCCCTCGCGCCGCAGGCGCGTCAGAACGTATACAGCAGCGTCCCCGTCGGCGGCTCCACCGGCCCGCCCGCCGGAACCGGCTCGCCCTCGCCCGCCGGCTCGGGGCTCAACTGCCGGTAGTAAATCCCGGTGTCGCCGAGATACACTTCCAGGTCCGCCGGGCGCGGCAGCGTCCCCTGAATCAGCGCTTCGCTCAGCGGATCCTCGATGTACTTCTGCAGCGCCCTCCGCAGCGGACGCGCCCCGTAGCTGCGGTCGCCGCAGGTCTTCTCCAGGATGTACTTCGAAGCCTCCGGCGTCAGCCGGATCTTCACCTGTTTGGCCACCAGGTTCCCGTTCACCTGCTGCACCAGCAGTTCGATGATCTTGATCAGGTCGTCGTCGGTCAGCGACGTGAACAGAATCACTTCGTCCAGCCGGTTCAGGAATTCCGGGTTGAACGCCTTCTTCACTTCACCGCGCACCATGTCCTCGATCTTCGACGGGATACCTTCGCCCATCGGCGCCGAGAATCCCAGGTGCCCGCGCTTCTCCAGGAAACGCGCCCCCAGGTTGCTGGTCATGATGATGATCGTGTTCTTGAAGTCCACCTGGTTGCCCAGCCCGTCGGTCAACTGGCCGTCTTCGAACACCTGCAGCAGGATGTTGTAAATGTCCGGGTGCGCCTTCTCGATTTCGTCCAGCAGGATGATCGAGTACGGATTGCGCTTCACCCGCTCCGTCAACTGGCCGCCCTCTTCGTAGCCCACGTATCCGGGAGGCGACCCGATCAGCTTCGAAACCGAGTGCTTCTCCATGTACTCCGACATGTCGAACCGCACCAGGCTCTTCTCGCTGCCGAACAGGAACCCCGCCAGTGCCCGCGCTACTTCGGTCTTGCCCACGCCCGTCGGCCCCAGGAACAGGAACGACCCCGCCGGCCGGTTCGTCGCCTTCAACCCGGCCCGCGACCGCCGGATCGCCCGCGCCAGCGCCGAAATCGCCTTCTCCTGGCTGATCACCCGCTTGTGCAGCTCTTCCTCGATGCGCAGCAGCTTGGCGATCTCCTCTTCCTTGATCGAGGTCATCGGCACGCCGGTCCACCGCGCCACCACGTCCTCGATATCGTCCTTGGTCACCACGCCGGTCGAGGAATCGTCCAGGTTGTATTTCTCGCGGAGCTGGCGCATGTTCTCGCGCTCCTTGCGTTCCTCGTCGCTGTAGAACCGCGCCTTCTCGAATTCGTGGTTGGCGATCGCGTTCTCCATGCGGTGCACGATGAACTTGATGCGCTTCTGAATGTCCGCCAGGTCCGCCGGAAGCGTCGTCTGCCGCAGCTTCACGCGCGCGCCCGCTTCGTCGATCAGGTCGATGGCCTTGTCCGGCAGGTAGCGATCCGGAATATAGCGGCTCGAAGTGTACACCGCCGTCTCCACCGCATCGTCGGTATACGCCACCGCGTGGAACTTCTCGTAGCGGTCCTTGATGCCGAACAGAATCTTGATCGCATCCGTCTCTGTGGGCGGCGGAACCTTCACCGCCTGGAAGCGCCGCTCCAGCGACCGGTCCTTCTCGATCGACTTGCGGAACTCCGACGGCGTCGTCGCCCCGATGCACTGGATCTCGCCCCGCGAAAGCGCCGGCTTCAGGATGTTGGCCGCGTCCAGCGAGCCTTCCGCCGATCCCGCGCCCACCAGCGTGTGCAGCTCGTCGATGAAGATGATGGCGTTCTGGTTCTCCATCAGCTCCTTCATGATCGTCTTCAGCCGCTCTTCGAACTGCCCGCGGTACTTGGTGCCGGCCACGATCAGCGAAAGATCCAGCGCCAGGATGCGCTTGTCCGCCAGGAACGAAGGCACGTCGCCCTCCGCGATGCGCTGCGCCAGCCCTTCCACAATCGCCGTCTTGCCCACGCCCGGCTCGCCGATCAGCACCGGATTGTTCTTGGTGCGGCGGCACAGAATCTGCACCACGCGCTCCAGCTCGTAATCGCGCCCGATCAGCGGATCCAGCGTGTTGTCCATGGCCGCCTGTGTCAAATCGCGGCTGAACTCCGCCAATAGCGAGCTTTCCTTGGGACGCGCCGACGCCACTTTCTCGCTCTGCGACCGCGCCAGCTCCTCCCGGATCGTCGAAAGCCGCAGCCCGCGCTCGTGCAGGATCTCCGCCGCGAAGCACTTCTCCTCGCGTAGCAGGCCCAGCAGCAGGTGCTCGGTCCCGATGTGCTTGTGGTTCAGCCGCTCGGCCTCTTCCGCGCCGTATGCCAGCACGCGTTTGCACTCGTGGCTCAGCGGCAGATCGACGCTCGTCGAGACCTTTTCCCGGATCGTGGTGTGGCCTTCGATCTGTTTCCGGATCGACTCCACCGCCGCGTGGGAACGCAAAAACCGGTTCGCCAGGGCCTTGTCCTCGCGCAGCAGGCCGAGGAGCAGGTGTTCGGTTTCGATGTACGGGCTCCCGAACTGGCTGGCTTCGTAACGCGCGAAGAAGATCACCCGACGCGCCTTCTCCGTGTATCGCTCAAACATAAAGTGACGCTCCCTATGACTAAAGATACCCCGGCTCGCCTCCAGGATGCGAACCATGTTGTACCCCGGGTACCAACCCTCCCTTTTCCAGGGTCAGCGCCCGGTCACAACGCCGCGCAAATGCCAGATTGTGAGTGACGAAAACCGACGTGAGCCTGTGCGTGCGGTGCAGTTCTTCCAGCAGTTCGAAGATCATCTCGCCGGTCCGGAAATCGAGGTTCCCCGTGGGTTCATCGGCCAGCAGAACATTGGGGCTGCCCACCAGCGCGCGCGCCAGGGCCACCCGCTGCTGCTCCCCACCCGACAGTTCGCCGGCCCGGTGCGACGCCCGTGCCCGCAATCCCACTTCATCCAACCTCATCAGCGATTCGGCGGCTGCTTCGGCCTTCTGCCGCCCCCGAATCAGCAACGGCATCATCACGTTCTCCTGCGCCGTGAACTCCGGCAGCAGGTAGTGAATCTGCCACACAAACCCAATTTCCCGATTCCGAAAGTCCGACTGCTCCGCTGGAGCGAGCCCCGAAATCTCCCTACTCCCGTAGTGTATCGTGCCGCCCGAAGGCCTGTCCAGACCTCCCAAAAGATGCAACAGTGTGCTCTTTCCCGCCCCCGATTCCCCCACCAGCGCCAGCATCTCGCCCTGCCCCACATCCAGGTTGAGGTCGCTGAAAACCACCAGGTCGGCCTCCCCGGAGCGGTACGTCTTCGTCAGGTCGCGCGCGCGAATGTAGGCTTCGGACATCGAAACAATACAATAGCTCAGCTTCTGCAAAACTGTGGGACCGGCTTGAGCCGGTCCTCTCGTGGCGGAGAGCCGGCCTCCGCGCATTTCCATCATGTGGTCGGCAGGATCCTCGCCGCATCGAAATCAAGGGTCGTTCCGGCACCCTTTGCCGAGAAGGGCATTGATGACGATCACGACGTCGACGACGTTCGCTCTTCGGCTACCATCGGAATTCGGATTGAGGACTCGCTCTACCATCTGATCTACGTCCTTCGATGACACCGATCCATCCTTGTCCAGATCGCAGAGACATGGAGCCGGACAGGCAACCGGTGGTGGAGGAGACTCCCCGACGTCGGCAGCGGGCGGCTGCGGTGGCGGTCCTGTTACTTCTCCGGACGGACTAAAGAGTCGTACCGGCGTCGGCTGCTCGCCCGGTTCTAATGGAGCCGGCGGATCGGGGAGGGGGGACGGTGGTGGCACGGCGGCGCGGCCGTTGCCAGGCGGCGTGGGTGCTTCCGCCGCCGCCGTAAGGGCCGGCACACCAAGATCCATGATATTCGGGCAGGTCTTGCGATACGGAACCTCCGGTCCGACATCAGCGTCGCGATAACCCGTACCGAGTCGTCCTCGCCTCCGATTGCAGTCAGCTTGCCGTCAGGGCTGAACGCGATCGAAAATGCCGCTTCCGGCAGCCGGTAAGACGCGAGTGGTCGCGAGGATTCGTGGCAGCGAACGAATGGCCTCTCGAGCTGCGGTTTCGCTCTCCTCGCTGGGAAAACGGGAAAATGCCTCGGCGGCCAGAATTGCGGAAGGAACGGGATCATCCAGGGTTCGCTTTTGTTCGGAGAGAACCACCAACAGACGGGCAAGCGCTAGCTCGGCCTGATGCTGCGCCTCGGCTTGCCGCTGTTCGGCGACCTGCCTTTGAGTCTCGGCACGGCTGGACTCCCGCTCGGCCCGTTGCCGATTCTGTTCGGACTCGCGAAGCGCGGCCTGCGCCCGGTTCGCCTGCAGCCGCGCTTCGCGGCCGTTTGCCTCCGCCCGATCACGGGCAAGAATCGCTGTGATTGCCAACCAGACAGCGGCCGTGGTGAGGATCAATAGCAATGCGCCGACTCCCATGAGGAGCCGCCGGCGCTTCGTGTTGTTCTTGGTGTGGCGGAACTGTCGCGTGATGCCTTCGAGTGTTTTGGCCCTGGGCCGGCCGGACTCAAATTCTGCGGCATCCACGTCGAGCCAGATATGATCGCGCTCGCGCCGAAGTACGTGCCACGGGCCGTCAGTCGCGGCACAATTGGCGAAGTGGCCATCTACGTCGATGGGAATGATGGGGCGCTTTCGGCCCGAGAGAAACTCCCGGATCTCTTCCTCGACATAGGGCGAACCCACCGCACCGGCCGTGCCGACGACGATCAGCACGCTGCTCCGCTTCAGGGCTGCGCGAATATGCTCCTTCAAAGGCAGCCCAGCGGGCGCGTCCTTCGAATCCAGAAAACAAGCGAAACCCCGATCGGCAAGGTTGCGCTCTAAAGAGGATGCATATTCGGACGCGTCGTCGCGTCGGTACGAGATGAATGCGTCGTATCCAGGCCGCAGTGAAAGCCAATCCGGAAGAGTCTTGCCTGGACGCGTCGGCTTGCCAGGCGCGCCGCTCGCCGCCCCGTCCACAGCCCGTCCGGAAGGACCCATAGTGACTGCATCCTCTTGGCTCTTAAAGTTATCACGATGCCGTGTCTTTTTCTTGTGCAAACTACGGCAGCGGCGAAGCCACGCTGTGATTGCCCTGGTACGTAGCCTTGAAGAGCAGGCCTACGCTCACCTGGTGACCCACAAATTCGAACAAAGGCGGCAGCGAGCCGTACTTATACTCCGCCTGAATTCCAAATAACTTCGTGACATTCCAGGCCGCGTCGATTTTCACGTAATGCCGTGTATTCTTCCGCATCGCGACCACCTGCTGCCGCGTAATCTTGCTCGCATCCGTCGGGTCGGGAAGGTACGCCGTGGTGGTAAACGGTTCCGCGGTGAAGGGCACGCGGGCCACCCAGGAGCCGTTCAGCGTAAAGGCGTATTCGTTCCCGGGCGTCGGCACGCGTCGAAATAGATAAAGGTTCGCATCGGCCCCCACGCGCAACCGCGCGATCGTATCGTAGCTGCTCAGATCGACGGGGCGTCCGAACAGGGTTCCGGGCTTGTTGAGATTTTTGCCGCCTTCGAATCCCGGGGAGGGAATCAGGTCGGCAGCCCAGCGCTTTTGGTTCGCCAGCACGGAAATAAAGCGAATCCGGCCCCCTGAGATCAGGTTGCCGGCCGGGTACTTCCGCGAGAATTCGCCGCCAACCGGCTGCACCTCCCACTTCATCCCGTAGAACACCGGATTGTGCGGCAGCCGGGTTGTCTGAAATAGAGTCGTGTAGGCGCTGATCGAATCGGGATCTACTTGCGTGCGGTCCACTGGAGCGCTGGTGTCCGGGTTCGTGGTCATTTCGCCGTAGATGCCAAAGCGGAGATTCGCGGGGCTTCGGCTGACAAACCATTTCAACACCGGAAATTTCTCCGGCGCCGCCGAATACCCGGCCTTGGCATCGATTCCCCAGATCGGCTTGGTCCCAACCCCCGCAATGTAAGTACCGGATAAGTAGAGATCCGCGTCGTCGCGCGACTTGGCTTGCGTCAGTGCGCCGCCTCCGCCGCTGTCGGCCTTGCTGACCAGCGTCGCATCCGCGGGCAGAAACGCCGCGGCCCACGTCGCCTTGTCTCGCTTGATTGGCCCGATCTTGCTTGCCGGGAATCTCAGCGTGACAAAGCCGGTATTGAAACTGTAGTGCGCCTGCTCGACCGGCTGAACCGCCTTGCTGTTCCCGTCCGAGTCGGTGACCTGCACGCGCCAGTACGAGCCATCGTTTACCACCGGGCCCGCCGGCGGTATCCCGGACGCGCGCACCGTAACAACCACCGGGTCGCCGGTAGCCGTGCCGCTTACCGTTCCGAGCGCGAAATCGTCGCTGATTGCGGGGTCTTGTGCGGCCGTCAGGGTGCCGGTATCGGAGCGAAACGAGACGCTCCACGAACACTTCGATGGGTCCGTCGTCCCGAATCCCGCCTTGTCGACGCTGATCGTGATCACGCCCGTGGCCGGATCGTACGCCGGTGCTTTGGACGGTGTTATGGGTGACTTCACATGTCCCGGACCCTTCACCGCGATCGTCCAACGCTCCGCAGCCGTGAGAACCGGAAGCGGCGGCGGTGTCCGGATCGTCGGCACCTGAATCGAAACCTCCGATGCAGTTGCCGACACGTGGTTAGCCACCCGGCTGAGCCGAAACTGGTTCTGATTCGATTGGGCGCTCAGCGCGAGCGCCGCCATCATCACGCAGACACTATTTCGCATTGGCAAGTACCGAGGCTGTGCAGTCCCCTACGTTGATCGCCGGTCCGGAAGAAATATCGGTGGCTTCGATCGTGAATCCCAGGCCCGCGAGTTCCTTGATGATGCCGGCCTTGTGCACCTCCGCTTCGATATTGCCGATGATGCCCAGATCCTTCAGTAGTTGATCCGGACCGCGAAATTTGTCCGGTTTCGGCGTCTCGTCGACCACGATGTCCTGGCAGGTATCTGGATCCAGTTCCTTCTTCTTTTCTTCCATGTTGTTCCTCGCAAATAGATCGATTTAACCACGACTATACGAATAGGCGGAAATCGCCGCGAAAACAGGACATCGATCCGGGGCCATAGCCGGCATAGTATCGGCGGCATTTGCCGATTCAAGTAGCGCTAAATAGATCTGATCTCCATGAACTCTCAGGTTCCTGAGCCTCATCGCGCGAACTCCGATCATGCGAACCGCAGGCATCCAGACCGTCGCGTGGGACCTGCGCTACGAGCCGCCCTTCCTGCTACGGTGATGAATCCCAGACCGGCCGAGGAGAGGGAGCGGGTCAAAAATGAGGCAGCTTCTCCTCTGCGTCCTTTGTGTCTCTGCGGTGAGCGCAGCCGACCCCGAAGTCGCCCGCCTCCTCTCTGACGTAATCCGCATCGACACCAGCAACCCGCCGGGCAACGAGGCAAAGCTAGCCGAATTCCTCGAGTCCAAATTCGCCGGCCAAGGGTTCGAGATCGACATCATCCCCACCCCGCAGCCCGGCAAGTCGCACTTCATCGCGCGCCTTCGCGGCGACGGCACGAAGCGCCCCATCCTGCTCGCCGGCCACGAAGACGTGGTCGGTGTCGAGCGCGAGAAGTGGAGCGTCGATCCGTTCGCCGGTGTGATCCGCGACGGCTACGTCTGGGGCCGCGGCGCCATCGATTTCAAAGGCGGCCTCGCCATCTTCGCCCTCTCCCGCGGCGCCGCCGTCGCCGCCCCGCCCCGCGAATCGCCCAAGTCCGGCATCCTCTACGACGCTCTGGTCAAGCAAGCCCAAGCCACCTGGCCCCGCGCGCGCGTCACCCCCTACCTGTTTCAGGCCGGCACTGACGCGGCCGCATGGCGCAGCCGCGGCGTCCCGGTCTATGGCATCTACCCGTACCCGATCACCGCTCAGGATCTGGAGCGGATGCACGGCAACGACGAGCGCGTGCCCATCGCGTCGTTGGAAAGCGGACTCCGCATGATCACCGGTGTCCTGCTCGACGTCGCCGCCAGGTAACTCAGAGCATCTTCTGCAAACGGCAGAGGCGATCGGTAAATGTGGGGCGGGCAATCCTGCCCGCAGCCGGCTTTTAGCCGGCGTGTTACGCTCGACCACGGATGCTCCCGGGCACCGACGGCCAATCCCGCGTTCACCGGCTCTCCTCTGTATTCCCGAATGTAGTCGAACTCTGCCCGAGAAGCGATTTCCCGGCGACACAGATGCACTGGACCGCTTGCGCCACGATCCGGGGTCGGTCCACCGCCGCGAATGCTTTTCCCGAGAGCGCCAGAATCTTGGGAGGGAACCCCCGATGCGGCGGAAGACTCGCGTGCAGCCCGAACGTGACAAACAGAGGCTGCTCGACTGTCCGGTGACAGCGCCCGCCGCCTCGATGAAACTAGTTCCTTTCGGGTCGGGAATGGAAAGTCGGCCTCGCCTCCGGAATCTGGCCAAATCGATCCGCGAAGCCATGGGCGTTTCCCAATTCACCTATTCGCCGAGAGCGCCGGAATAGCGTGCAGATCAGTGGAATAGGCGTTACCCGTCAACTGGCTTTTGGCTGCCACCCCGG
>DATJYJ010000421.1:0-18521 GCA_035578025.1 Verrucomicrobiia bacterium | reverse complement strand
CGACGATGAGAAGTGGCGATGCCGGATTGATCCACTGTAACGTAGTGTTTGCCGGAGAGGACGAACCGGTTCGAGAGGCAGTTGGCTACGAACAGCAGACAGCCGAAGCCGCGCTATCTGGCCGGCTTTCAGCGCCGATCGGATATCGGTGACCACAGATTTCTCCGACGAGGTCCCCTAATAGGGCCACTTCCAGGCGTTGACTTCGGGCTTGTCGATGCCGTGGTCGTAAGCGTAGTTGCGGCACTCGGTCTGCATGTCGCGGAAGCGCTCTTTGGCGTGGGCGCCGATCCGGTTGATCTTCGGAGTACGGTCGATGACATCGATCGCCAGGCTGAAGCGATCGATCTCGTTGTTGATGGCCAGCTCCAGCGGCGTGTTGATGTTGCCCTTCTCCTTGTAGCCGCGCACGTGCAGGTTGTGATGGTTGGTGCGCCGGTAGGCGAGGCGATGAATCAGCCATGGATAGCCATGGAAGTTGAAGATGACCGGTTTGTCGGTGGTGAAGAGGGAATCGAAGTCCCGGTCGGTCAACCCGTGAGGATGCTCGGTGCTGGGCTGGAGTTTGAACAGGTCGATGACGTTGACGAAGCGGATCTTCAAGTCGGGGAACTCCGCGCGCAGCAGTGCGGTGGCGGCCAGCGCCTCCTGGGTGGGGATGTCGCCGGCGGACGCCATGACGACATCGGGTTCACCGCCCTGGTCGTTGCTGGCCCACTCCCAGATGCCGATGCCCTTGGTGCAGTGCTTGATGGCGGCATCCATATCCATGTATTGCAGGTGCATCTGCTTGTCGCAAACGATCACGTTGACGTAGTTGGTGCTGCGCAGGCAGTGGTTGGCGACGGAGAGCAGCGAGTTGGCATCCGGCGGCAGGTAAATGCGCGTCACCGCGGCGCTCTTGTTGGTCACCACGTCGATGAAGCCGGGGTCCTGGTGGGTGAAACCGTTGTGGTCCTGCCGCCACACCGTGGAGGTGATCAGCAGGTTGAGGGAGGAAATGTCTTCGCGCCAGGACAGGTGATTGCAGATCGAGAGCCACTTGGCATGCTGGTTGAACATGGAATCGATCACGTGGACGAAGGCCTCGTAGGTCGAGAAGAAGCCGTGCCGTCCGGAAAGCAGGTAGCCCTCCAGCATGCCTTCCATGGTGTGTTCGCTGAGCATCTCGATGACCCGGCCATCGGTGGCGAGCTCGCCTCCATCGGCATCCTCCGGAAAGTACTCTTCGAGCCAGAGCTTCTTGCTGACCTGGTAGATGTCCTGGAGCTTGTTGGAGGTGTTCTCGTCGGGACCGAAGACGCGGAAGCGGTCCATGTTGGCCTTCATGACGTCTCGCAGGAAGGCCCCGAGCGGACGGGTGTTTTCCGCCTCGACGTGCGTGGGCTTGTCGACCTTTACGCCGTAGTCGCGGAAATTCGGCAGGCGGAGCGGCTTGCGCAGGTGTCCCCCATTGGCGTGCCAGTTGGCGCCCATGCGGCGGCCGCCTTTGGGCGACAGATCCCTGAGCTCGGGAAGCAGCCTTCCGCCGGCATCGAACAGCTCGTCGGGCCGCAGGCCGCGCATCCATTTTTCGAGAATCGCGAGCGTCTCCGGGTTCTTCTTGACGTCCGCCATCGGGACCTGGTGCGCGCGCCAGAAGCCCTCCAAGCGGTGGCCGCCGACCTCCACAGGTGCAGACCAGCCCTTGGGCGTGCGCATCACGATCATCGGCCAGCGGGGACGTTTGGCGACTCCCGAGCCGCGGGCTTCCTGCTGCGCCTTCCGGATCTCCAGGACACAATGCTCCACCGTGGCTGCCATGGCCTGGTGCATCGTGTCGGGATCGGAACCCTCCACGAAGTACGGAGTCCAGCCGTAACCGCGGAACAGGTTCTCCACTTCTTCGTGGCTGATGCGGGCGAGCACCGTCGGATTGTTGATCTTGTAGCCGTTGAGGTGAAGAATGGGGAGCACGGCGCCGTCGCGAATGGGGTTGAGGAACTTGCCGATGTGCCAGGACGTGGCCAGGGGGCCGGTTTCCGATTCGCCGTCTCCCACCACGGCGGCGACGATGAGCTCCGGGTTATCGAACGCGGCGCCGCAGGCATGGGAAAGAACATATCCGAGCTCGCCGCCTTCGTGGATGGAGCCTGGAGTCTCGGGAGTGCAGTGGCTGCCGATGCCGCCGGGGAAGGAGAATTGCTTGAAGAATTCCCTCAGGCCGGCCGCGTCTTCACTCTTGTCGGTGTAGATTTCGGAGTAAGTGCCCTCGAGGTAGACCGGGCCCAGAACACCGGGCGCACCGTGTCCCGGTCCGGCGAGAAAGATCATGTCGAGGTCGTACTTCGTGATCAGCCGGTTCAGGTGAATGTAGGCGAATGCCAGGCCGGGGCTCGCGCCCCAGTGTCCCAGGAGGCGATTCTTGATGTGCTCCGGCTTCAGGGGTTCTTTCAGCAGGGCGTTGTCCTGCAGGTAAATCATGCCCAGGGAAAGGTAGTTGCAGGCCCTCCAGTAGGCGTGGGTCTTGCGCAGCTCCTCGGCGCTGAGGGGGGATCCTTGAACGGTCGATCTGGCCTTGCCGTATGCGCTGAGGGAAGTCTTCTCCGAAGTCTCCATAGTTCTGGTTGCCATTGTAGTTCTCTCCTATGATTCGATTCAGCGGCCCGGATTGTCGTTTCCGGAGTCCGCAAAGAGGACCACCACCGAGCGCGGCCCTGCCCGATAGGTTTGGCCGGGTACCGGCAGCGCTGCCTGCCAGTCGACGATTTCGTGCGGCGGCTCCAGCGCGGTATCGATCCATCGGCGCCAATCGCCATCGCCGGCCGGCGGCAGCTCGAATTCGAGAGGCTCCCAATACGCGTTCAAGATCAGGTGGAGCCTCAGCCCCTGTAGCGCCAGCTCTGCGCCGAATGCCAGGCTGTGGGAGTCCGGACCCCAGTCCGGCTGTCCGAGCTTGACACCGTGCCAGGCGTGTTGCGCAACTTCCAGAAGCTCGTTCAGGCTGAGACGCAGACCGCCGGCCTCGGTGCCGCGCATCAGGCGGCGGGCGGTCAGGAGTTTGACGAAGCGGTACACGTCGGCGTGCTGCGAAAGCAGGTCCCAGTCGAACCATGAAATCTCGTTGTCCTGGCAGTAGGCGTTGTTATTGCCGCGCTGCGTGCGGCGCACTTCGTCGCCCATCACGATCATAGGCACTCCCAGTGACAACATGGTGACGGTGAGAAAGTTCTTCACCTGCCGGTTGCGCAGCTTCCCGACCTCAGCGTCGCCGGCGGGTCCCTCGACGCCGCAGTTCCAGCTTCGATTATCGCCGGCGCCGTCGCGGTTGTCTTCGCCGTTCGCCTCGTTGTGCTTCTGGTTGTACGAGACCAGGTCGTTGAGCGTGAAGCCGTCGTGGCAGGTCACGAAATTGATGCTCTGCTCGGCTTCGCGCTGTTTGTGTCCGTAGATCTGGGGGCTGCCCAGGAAGCGGTCCGCGATGCGGGTCACGGAGCCGGGCTGGCTGCGGAAGAAGTCGCGGACATCGTCGCGGAAGCGGCCATTCCACTCCCTCCAACTGTCGCCGACGAAGCTGCCCACCTGGTACAGGCCGGCGGCATCCCAGGCCTCGGCGATCATCTTGGTGCCCGCGAGGACGGGATCGGATTCGATGTCCCACAACACCGGCGGGTTTGCCAGCACCTGCCCGCCGGGGCCGCGGGCGAGGATCGACGCGAGGTCGAAGCGGAAGCCATCCACGTGCATCTCCTGCACCCAGTAGCGAAGGCTGTCGACGATCATGCGGCGGACGATCGGGTGGTTGGCGTTGAGCGTGTTCCCGGTTCCGCTGTAGTTGGCGTAGCGGGAGCGGTCGGATTCGAGAATGTAGTAGGTGCTGTTATCGATCCCGCGGAAGCACTGGGTGGGGCCGCGATGATCGCCTTCGGCGGTATGGTTGTAGACCACGTCGAGGATGACCTCGATGCCGGCGCGATGCAGCGCCTTCACCATGTCGCGAAATTCGTTCACCGCGCCCAACGGGTCCTGGTGCGAGCTGTACTGCTGGTGCGGCGCGAAGAAGCAGACCGGGGCATAGCCCCAATAGTTGCCGCGCCCCGGCGGAGCGTCCTGAACATCGAATTCGAATACGGGCAGCAGCTCGACGGCGGTGATGCCCAGATCCTGCAGGTAGGGGATCTTCTCGATCAGGCCGGCGTAGGTGCCGCGTTTTTTCGGGGGCACGCCGGAGCTCGGATGGCGGGTGAATCCCCGCACGTGCATTTCGTAGATGACGGTGCGGGAGCACGGCCTGCCCAGCGGAGCGTCGCCTTCCCAATCGTAGGCGCCGGGATCCACCAGCACGCTCTTCATGGCGGTGGCGGTGTTGTCGCCGTCGCGGGCGGCGGCGTCGCGGTCGTAGTTTTTCGGGACCATGACTCCGCGGCCGTACGGATCGAGCAGAACTTTGGCGGGGTCGAAGCGGTGGCCGCTTGCCGGATCGAGGGGGCCATGAACGCGGTAGCCGTAAATCTGCCCTTCTCCAACTCCCGGCACGAAGGTGTGCCAATAGTGATAGGTGCGGTGGGTGGCGGGATCGATGGGGACGACGCGCGCGGGCCGGGCGTCGTCGTCGCGATCGAAGAGGAGCAGCTCCACGCTTTCGGCGGCGCGCGAGAAGAGGCTGAAATTCGCCCCGCCGGGGACCAGGGTGGCGCCGAGGGGACAGCACCTGCCCCGCACGGCGGGAACGGGCTCCGAACAGGTTTGCCTTTGCTGCCTTACGGCACCGGACATGGTTCGACCTTCCAGATATCAGCCGCGTATTGGGCGATCGTGCGGTCGCTGGAGAATTTTCCGGAGCCGGCCACGTTCAGGATGGCTTTCCGCGCCCATTCATCCGGATCGGCATACAGTCCGGTGAGCCGCTGGTCTGCTTCCATGAAGGATGCCAGGTCCGCGAGGTGCATGTAGTAGTCGCCGCGGGTGAGGAGCGTTTCCCGCAGAGTTTCGAATACTCCGGGCTCGTTGCGGCTGAAGTGGTTCGCGAAAATCAAGTCCAGTGCGGCGCGCGTCTCGGGCTCGTGATCGTAGTGCCACTGAGGGTTGTACCAGCCGCGGCTCGAGGCCACCTGTTCGGCGGTGAGGCCGAAGAGGAAGAAGTTCTCTTCGCCGGCTTCCTCCGCCATCTCGATGGTCGCGCCATCGCGAGTGCCCAGGGTCAGGGCGCCATTCATCATGAATTTCATGTTGCTGGTGCCGCTGGCCTCGTATCCCGCGGTGGAAATCTGGACCGACACATCGCTGGCTGGGATGAGGTGCTCGGCGAGCGACACACAGTAGTCCGGCAGGAACGCCACTTTCAAGCGTCCACGGACTGCCGGATCGCCATCCAGCGTGCCGGCGAGGTTGTTGATGAACTTGATGATGAGTTTCGCCAGATGGTAAGCGGGAGCCGCCTTGCCGCCGAAGAAAAACGTCCGCGGCTGCATCTCCAGCGACGGGTTTTCGCGGAGACGGTTGTAAAGCACGACGATTCGCAGGGCATTCAACAGTTGCCGCTTGTACTCGTGGATGCGCTTCACCTGGCTGTCGAAGATGGTGTCGGGGTTGACTGTCTGGCCGGAGGACCATTTGAGCCAATCGGCAAACCGGCACTTGGCGTCGCGCTTGGCCTTCAGGAAGGCGCGGTGGAGGTCCTTATCGCCGGCCAAGGGTTTCAGCCTGCTCAGTTGGCTGAGGTCGGTGATCCAATCCTCGCCGATTGCCTCGGTGATGGTTTGAGAGAGAGCGGGATTGCAGAGCAGGAGCCAGCGCCGCGGCGTGACGCCGTTGGTCTTGTTGTTGAAACGATCGGGGAAGAGTTCCGCCAGGTCTTTGACGGTGGTTTTGCGCAGCAGCTCGGAGTGAATGGCGGCCACGCCATTGGTACTGTGCGTGCCGGCAATCGCGAGATTGGCCATGCGGACCTTGCGCTCGCCGGTCTCTTCCACGATGCTGACCTTCGCGACGCGGTCCTGGTCGCCGGGGAATCGCGTGCGAACGTCATCGAGAAGGCGACGGTTGATCTCGTGGATGATCTCCAGGTGGCGGGGAAGCATGAGCGCAAACCACTGGTGCGGCCACTTCTCCAGCGCTTCCGGCAACAGCGTATGGTTGGTGTACGCCAGCGTCCGGCGGGTCAGTTCGAAGGCCTCGTCCCATCCCAGGCGCGCTTCGTCCAGTAGAATCCGCATGAGCTCGGGGACGGCCATCGCCGGGTGTGTGTCATTGAGCTGAATCGCGGCCTTGTCCGGCAAGGTACTCCAATCCGCATTGGTGCGCCGGAAGCGCCGGACCAGATCGGCGAGCGAGCAGGCAACCAGAAAATACTCCTGCACGAAGCGCAATCCCTGCCCCATGCTCGTGGAGTCGTCGGGATAGAGCACGCGGGTGAGCGATTCGGCGGAAAGCGAATCCGCAAACGCGCCGATGAAATCTCCCCGGCTGAATTCCTGGAAATCGAAATAGTCGGGCGCGGCAGCGGCCCAAAGCCGGAGAGTATTGACCGTCTTCCCGCTGTAACCAACGACCGGGCGGTCGAACGGGATACCGATCAGGCTGGAGGGCCGGCCCGGAATGGCGCGCAAACTCCCCCCATGCAATTCGAAAGAGCAGTTCAGCTCGACCTCCACTTTCTCGTCGAGTCGCGCGACTTCCCAGGGGTCCTGCCTGCGGAGCCAGTTGTCGGGCTCCTCGGCCTGCCAGCCATCGCGGATGCGCTGCTTGAAAATTCCGTACTCGTATCGAAGGCCGTAACCGGTGGCGGGGAGTTGCAGTGTAGCGGCGGATTCGATGAAGCATGCCGCCAGGCGTCCCAGCCCGCCGTTTCCCAGGCCGGCGTCGGGCTCCTGTTCGAGCAGCTCGATCCAATCGAGGTCCTCCTGGCGGACGCCGTCCTTCACCGCCGAAGCGAGCAGAAGGTTGGTGACGTTGTTGGCGAGCGACCGGCCGATGAGGAACTCCATCGAAATGTAGTAGACGCGCTTGGCGTTCTCGCGAGCGTAGGTCTTCTCGGTGAGCACCCAGCGTTGGGCGAGGACGTCCCGAACCGACCGGGCAAGGGCCTCGAACTTGTCGCGCGGCGATGCCTCGGAAATATCGATCGCGTTGTCGAAGAGCAGGTGACGTTTGTAGAGTGCCTGGTCGGTCCCGGCGAAGCTCACCGGTCCGCAGCCGTACTGATCGCGCAGTTTCGAGAATTCTTCCGATGCCGCTGCCGGCCGCCTGGCGGCCGCTTTCGTGCCCATTTGGGGTCCTCCTGGAGTCTGGGGTACTGTCTTGCAAGGTCCGGCGACACGACCGGCGCATCACCAGCTACCTTGCCTGAGTAGGGATGGGCGAGGCCGGAGGCGGGCTTCATTATTTTCCACCCGGCGCCGGCCGCTACGGCTCGGGTTTGTGCGCTACGTACCTTCCGATGAGCTCGCCGAACACTCCACCTGCCAGGATATCGGCGGGGTAGTGCCTGCGCCCGCCGATTCGCGCGAGGCTCACCGTGCCGGCCGCGGCGTAGCAGGTGATCTTCAGCCACCTGGGCGTGTGCCGGTCGTGACCGATGGCGGCGGCGCCGGCAAAGGCGGTGATCGCATGGGCGCTGGGGAACGAATCGCCGCCGTGGAAGAAATGCCCGCCCGACCCGGGATCGTCGGGGCGCTGGCGGCCCAACGGATATTTCAGCGCCACGGCGACAATAAACGCGTCCAGCACAGCCTCGGTCCCGCGGCGCCCCGCCCTCGCCACCTGGGGATTGTGCGCGATCCTGCCGGCGACAATCGGCACCGCGGTCGCGCCGGCCAGGGAGTAGATCAATCCCGCTTCGGCGATATGGTTGCTCCAGGCGATCTGGTCGCGGGTGTTGGGCAAGGCGTCGGAGGCGCGTTGGTCGACAGCGATCAGGGCCGCCGTACCTGCCGCCAGGGGAAGCACCGTGGTCAGCCACCGCCGTTTGCTGGTGTGGAAGGGACTGGTCCAGATGACCTTCTGGTCGTGGCCGAAGTCGCGAACGAATCCCCCCACCAGAGACGATTGGTGCGGCGGCGCACCAGGCGCGGGGGATTGAGCAGCCGCCGGAACAGGGGCTGCCAGAGCAGCCAGCATGGCCAGCCGGATTACCATTGCCGCTTCACGCTTCATGGTACAGTGCTCCGCCGAGTCCGGCCGATGCCAAAATAAAGAAGTCCGGGAGCGCTCCGCCGGCATCAAGATGATGTCGGATTATCCAGTCGTGTGCCGCACTGGGAGCTGGTACGGCTGGTGTTGTTCTATTTCGTGGAGGAGGGGAAGCAATGCGCAAGTTGAAACTCGTGGGTCCGGCGGCCATCCTGGCAGCCGGTTTTCTGCTCTGCACGTCATTGAGCTATGGCACGGCCGAGTATGCCAAGAAGGAGAAGAAGTCCTGCACCACCTGCCATGCCAAGATGGTCAGCGACAAGGGGGAGATGGCCAAGAACCTGAACGCGACCGGCACGTGTTACAAGGACAACGACCACTCCCTGGCAAAGTGCTCTCCGGCGAAATAGCGGCCGCCAATCACCTGGTTTGATGGCATCGTCACCCGCTTCCATTCCGCGCGACGTTCACGGCAGGGCTCTGTCCCTGAACCTGGACGCTTCCATCTACGGCACGCTGGCGGAGATCGGCGCGGCGCAGGAAGTGGCGCGCTGGTTCCTGAGCGTCGGGGCCGCATCGGGGACCGTCGCCAAGACGATTTCGGCGTACGACAAGACCGTCAGCGACGATATCTACGGGGCCGGCACGCGCTATGTCTCGAAGGAGCGCCTGCTGGCGATGCTCGACCACGAGTACAGGCTGCTGCTGGAACGGCTCAACCCGGCGCGCGGCAAGGACACGCGTTTCTTCGTGTTTGCCGACACGGTGGCGGCGCGCAACTACCAGGGCACCAACGAGCAGCACGGATGGCTCGGCATCCGCTTCCAGACCGCGTCCGGCTCCCCGCCGAGCCAGATGCTCCTGCACATCAACCTGCGCGATTCGACGGCGCAATTGCAGCAGGAGGCGGTGGGAACTCTGGGCGTGAACCTGATCTATGCCGCATATCATCTGAGATCGAGCACCGAGACTTTCCTCGCAGGCCTGTTTGACGGGCTGTCGGTCGACCGCATCGAGATCGACGTAATCGAATTCGACGGCCCGGCCTTTGCGGGCCAGGACGCGCGCGCATGGTGCCTGGCGCTTCTATTCCGTGAGATGGCGCACGCGATCGTGTTCGGCGCCGGGGGAGAGGTGGTAGAGCCATCGAGCGTGCTGCGCAAGCGGCCGCTGCTGGTGATGCGCGGCACGTTCAGCCATCCCGGACTTCTCGACCCCGGCCTGTTGCAAGCCGCGGCCCGGCAACTGCACGCAGAAGGCGAGCTATTCGAGCGCGAGCCGGCCCCGCTGGTCGAGATGACGATCCGCCACGTCAGCCGTGACGAAGGCCTGGCCACGCCGGAGATGCTGGCACGGATCGAGGAACTCACGCCCCGGGGACCGGTCATCGTCACCGACTATCCGGAGACGTATCTTCTGGGCAGTTATCTGCGGCGCTATACCACCGAAGCGGTGCGATACGTTCTGAGTGTCGCGGCGGCGGCGCAGACGATGCAAGCGACCTTCTACCAGGATTTGCCGGGAACCCTGCTGGAAGGCCTGGGCAGGCTGTTCGCGACCAACGTGAAGCTCTACGTTGCGCCCATGCCTTGGGAAGCCTTCCGCGCCGCGCTGGGAGATTCGGCGGGCGAACTGGCAAAGGCGCCAGGCGATGGCGTGGTGACCATGGACGATGTGACGCCTGCCGAGCCGGTGCTTCACCTGGTGGAGTACCTGCGCGCCTCCGGCCGCGTCGTCGCCCTGGCGCAAACGGGCCAGGCTGCGGCACAAGCGGGTCAGGCTGCCTGGTAGCTCGCGGGATCGAATCTGTCTCCAAACCTCGGCACTATCTCGCGCCACAGCGCGTCTTCATCGGCAGGCAGCGACTCCAGCGCCGTTTCTATTCGCGCGAGGTAGTCATGCTCTCTGGGGCGCAGACGGAGGGTTCCGATTGCGAGGCGGTCCCTGATCTCACAAACCGCCGCTCTTCCGGCGGCGATCGTACGCCGGTAGCCGGATTCCTCGCCGGCGATGGCGCGCGCGATGCGCAGCGTCGCGGCGGGGGAAAGGACGGCTGCCTGCGGGCTTAGCTCCTCGTCGGACTGCGACAGCCAATCTCGCAACTCGGCGGCGCGGCCACGGCCGGCCGCGACGTTCATCAGCCGGCAGTCGTACACGAGGGTTTCGGCGTATGCGGCGGGCGCGCTGCCGGAGAGCAGCCGCACGTTCTGCACGGACTCGTTGCTCCACAGATCGCACATCGCGGCGGCGACGTTGCCCACCGGGCTGAAATGCGCGCACGAAGCCGACTTGCCTTCCATGGAAATGGGGCAGCCGGTGATCGCCTTGAGGATCGGGCCTTCATAGGCGCAGTCCTTGGACGGGCCGACGGCTCCGTGCTCGAACGCGGCCAGGCTTCTAGGGGCGCTCATCGCGCGGACAACCGCGGCCAGCACCTCCGGGAGCATCTTCTGGTGCGCCAGTTGCATTGCCGTGTTGGCGAAACCGCAGGCGGAATCGCCTCCGGGGATCGCATGCCCGCCGGCGCGGCACAGCGAGGCGATCCGGCTCCACAGCCAGCCGACATCGCGCGGGGCCAGAATGCCGAGCGCGAAGACGATCGCGGGGAGGTCGCAATAGAGCAGGGCCTGGTCGTGAACCTCTTTGCCGCCGACCGATTCGATGGAGACGATATCGGCTCCGGCCGCGATGCACAACTCGAACGACCGGCGCAAGCTGTCCCAGGCCGCGCCGCGGCGGAGGAGAGGCGGGCGCTCCTGGTCGCGGATGTCGGTGGGAGTCACGCGCAGGGCGCACTTCAAACCCTGCTTCGCATGAACTTCTGCGAGGCGGCGGTGCAAGAGCGCGGTGATCTCGGCGCCCCATTCGGGACGGGCAGTCATGGCGGGGAGCAACTCGAATTCCAGGACGATGCCTGGCGCCTGCAACGCCACCGCGCGCGCGAGGATCGCGGCGGCCATCTCGTCATATTGGGACACGATTTCCGGCCAGGTGCCCTCGCACACGTCGATCACGGGCAGCGTGAAGTTTACTTCGGGGTAGACGGTGCCGGCGCCGATGGTCAGATCGAAGCCGCACCGGACCGGCCGGGGCGCCTGTCCGTAGACCAGGCCGTCGAGATGGGAGATGGCAAGTGTCGGGGTGGTCATCGCGCCGGTTCCTTCATCAGCAGGGCCCGCGCCAGGCGGACCGCGCCGAAGGCATTGTCGCTGTAGCCGTCGGCGCCGATCCGGTCCGCATACTGCCGGGTCACGGGCGCGCCCCCGACGATCACCTTCACGCCGGTCCGCAGCCGCGCCGAGAGCGCGACGATATCGGGCGCGGTCCGGCTCACCGCCTCGACCACGCTGGTCTGCTCCGGGTATTTAATTCGACCATCAAACTAAATAATAAGCCGGAGATGCCGGGCGAGTCAATGGATAATCAGGCCTGTTGATACCAGGCTCAATCTCCGCCGCAGTCCCGATGTTCCCGGTGAAGCGGATGAAGGACTAGGCGTAGATTCCGCGCAGCTTGATGACCGCGGCCACGCGATCCAGAGCCAGCATATAGGCCGCGGTCCGGTTATCGACGCGGTGTTTCTCCGCATAGGCGACGACGGAGTCGAAACTCTCCTCCATGACGCTCTGCAACCGGCGATTCACGGAGTGCTCGCTCCAGAAGAAGCCCTGGCGGTCCTGGACCCATTCGAAGTAGGAGACCGTCACACCGCCCGCGTTGGCCAGGATGTCGGGAATGACGAAAACATGCTTCTCCGCAAGAATCCGATCCGCGGCGGAGGTTGTGGGCCCATTGGCGCCCTCGCACAGGATGCGGCACCGAATGCGGTCGGCATTCTGCGATGTGATGACATTCTCGGTGGCGGCCGGCAGGAGCACGTCGCATTTCAGGAACAGGGCTTCGGTCCGGTCGATGGCCTCGCCCCCCTTGAAATCGGCGATGTCCCCGTGATCGATGCGGTGCCGCGCGAGCGCGGCGATGTCGAGACCCTTGGGGTTGTAGACGGCGCCATCCAACTCGATGACGGCAACGATTTGGAACCCGGCTTCGCTCATCAGCCTGGCCGCCATCCCGCCCACGTTGCCGAAGCCTTGAATCACGACACGAGTCTCTTCCGGCGCCAAACCCAGACGTGACAGAGCCTTCAGGGTTACGATCATGCATCCGCGGCCGGTCGCCTCCCGCCGCCCGCGGGATCCGCCGAGCGCCATCGGTTTCCCGGTGACTACTCCGGTGACAGTCTGGCGCGCGTGCATGGAATACGTGTCCATCATCCACGCCATGATCTTCTCGTTGGTGTTGACGTCCGGGGCCGGCACGTCGCGTTCGGGTCCGATGAAATCGAGGATCTCGGCGGTGTAACGCCTGGTCAATCTCTCCAGTTCGCTTTCCGAGAGTTTGTGAGGATCGCAGACGACGCCGCCTTTGGCGCCGCCGAACGGCACATTGACCACCGCACATTTCCACGTCATCCAGGATGCCAAGGCGCGGATTTCGTCCAGAGTCACGTCCGGCGCGAAGCGGATGCCGCCTTTGGCCGGGCCCCGCGCAATCGAGTGCTGCACACGGTAGCCGGTGAACACCTCCAGGCGGCCGTCGTCAAGCTGGACGGGTATGTGGACGGTGATCTCGCGGCTCGGGGTGCTCAGGATCTTGTACATGCCGTCGTCCAGGCCAAGCTTGCGAGCGGCCCCGTCAAACCGCTCCTCCGCGGCGACCCAGGGATTCAGTTCCTGCTCGAGCGAAGCGAGCCGATGATCGAGCAATGCAGCCATACGGATGACACCTCAGTCGCAGAGCGCGCCCGCTAGACGTACTCTTCGCAGCGCCACACGCCACCTTCCGGTTTCGGGTAGACGCAGGTTTCGCGGTTATCGCAATTGGAGCAGAGACCGAGGAACTTCGTCGAGTGCCCGCCGTTGTCCGAGTAGGCGCGAGGCCTTACGGAAACCGGCGGATCCGCCGGCCGGGGCGGAGACATTTGAAACTCCTCGCATTGCAGGATCAGGTCACCATTTGAATTCACCCGGTAGATGCAGGACGGCGCATGTTCGCATGCCGCACACACACCACGGGCTTCGCTGCGCGTGTACATTTCACACCTCTCACGGTTGCGGCCGGCCACAACCCTTGTTAGCAACCACAACCGAAAGAGCAATCGGCGTGCCGCTTGCGCCGGGGGCCAAACGCGAATGAAGACAATATGATCCGAAATCGGATCCCGCGTTTCGGCGGGGAGATTTCGGACGCTGGGGAGAATCTCCCCGTCAGGCTTTGTCTTTGAGCTTCTCGCGCAGGGTTTTCCGGTCGATACCCAGGATTTCCGCTGCCCGCGTGCGATTGCCGTTCACGCTGGCGAGAACGTTGCGGACGTACTCGGTCTCGACCTCCGCCAGGGTACGATCCAGGCCGCTGCCCTTCCCCAATGCCGAAAAGCGCATGAGCGAGGGCAAATCCGGAACGTCCACCAGCTCGTCCTCCGCCATGACCACGAGGCGCTGGATCACGTTCTCCAGTTCCCGGACGTTGCCCGGCCAGCGGTACCGCTGGAGCACCTGGATCGCGGCGTCGGAAAAGTGCGGGACGGGTTTGGCGAACTCCGCGGCAAACAGGTCCGTAAAATGCCGGATGAGGAGGAGCACATCGTCGCCGCGCTCGCGCAGCGGGGGAACATCGATGGGGACGACGTTGAGGCGAAAGTACAGGTCTTCCCGGAAGGCTCCTTTTTCGACCAGCGGCAGGAGTTGCCGGTTGGTCGCGGCGACCACGCGGATGTCCACCGGGCGGGCGCGCGCCGAGCCGAGCATGCAGACTTCCCGCTCCTGCAGGACGCGCAACAATTTCACCTGCATGGCCGGCGGCATGGCGCCGATCTCGTCGAGGAAGATGGTTCCGCCATCGGCTGTCTGGAAGAAGCCGGCCCGCGTCTCCGCGGCACCGGTGAACGCGCCCTTGACGTGGCCGAAGAGCTCGCTTTCGAGCAGTGCCTCGGGTATGGCCGCGCAGTTCACCGCCACGAAGGCCGCCGACGCCCGCGCGCTGGCGTAGTGAATGGCCCTGGCAACCAGTTCCTTCCCGGTGCCGCTTTCTCCGGTGATCAGAACCGTGGCCGAGGTGGGAGCCGCCTTGGAGATTGCGGCGAAGACTTTCCGCATGGCGGCGGACTCGCCGATGAGTCCTCTGGGCGCCTTGGGTGTGCGGTACAAGGGTGTCCGGACGGTTCGCCGGACGCGAAGCTTTTCGAGGGCGCGTTCCACGGCGTCGTACAGCTCGTCGTCGGTGAAAGGCTTCGCCAGGTAGTCTTCGGCGCCCATTTTGACCGCGTCCACGGCGCTCCCGATCGTCGGGTACCCGGTGATCATCATGACTTCGACGTCGGGACAGTTGGCGCGCACATGTTTGACGAGCTCCAGGCCGCTGGCTTTCGGCATCTTGAGGTCGGTGATTACCAGGTCGACGGGAGCCTGCTCCATGGCGCCGATGGCCTGCTCGACGCCCGATGCCGTATAGACCCGGTATCCCCTGGCCTGCAGGTTTCTCTGGAGCACCTCCAGGGTATCGGGAGAATCGTCAACGACGAGGATGTGCTCCTTCTTCGCCGGCTCAGCCATGGGACGAATCCTCCTCCGCCTCCGTCTTGCCGTCGCGCGGCAACCGGACCTCGAAGCGGGCGCCTTCGCCGGGCGCGCTCTCCACGAGAATCGTACCGCGATGCGACGTCACAATTCCGTGAACCACCGCCAACCCGAGGCCGGTACCCTGGTCCACATCCTTGGTGGTGAAGAACGGTGTGAACAGCCTTTCCTTGACTTCGTCGGTCATGCCGCAGCCCGTGTCGGCGACGCTGAGGGAAACGAAATCCGGGGCGGCCTGCGTCTCGATGGTGAGCGTGCCGCCTTCCGGCATGGCCTGGATGCCGTTGACCACCAGGTTCACGAGAACCTGGTGGAGCTGCGAGGCGTCGGCGTCGAGATCGGGCAGGTCCGGGGCGAGCTTCGAGCGGACCTGGATGCCTGCCCGGGCACAGCGGGACTCCAGGAAATAGAGGCCCTCCTGCACGACGCGGTTCAGGCTGACCTGCGTCTTGACGGGCGTCTTCTGGCGGGAAAAGACCAGCAACTTGTGAATGACCTCGCGTGCGTGGAGCGAGGCCTTGACGATCTTGTCGATGTCCGCCGCGGTCTCCTTTTGCAGGCCGGTGGTCTTCTGAATGAGTTGGGCGAATCCCAGGATGTTCCCCAGCGGCTCGTTCAATTCGTGCGCCACGCCAGCGGCGAGCTGCCCGATGGTCGCCAGGCGGTCGGCGTGGCGGAGCTGCGCCTGCAGCTTCAACTGCGCCTCTTCGCTCTGCCGCCGTTCCACGATGAGCGCCACCTCCCTGGCAATCGTATCCAGAAGACTGCGCTCTTCGGAGAGAAAGGGGCCCTCCGCAAATTCCGGCCGGTCGCCGGTGTAGAAGACTTCAATGGATCCGCGCAAACTGCCCTGGACCAGCAGATCGGCGGCCTGGCGATGGCATCCCTGGCGAAAATCCGGAGTGCTGAAGGCTTCGCCGTCGAGTGTGATGCGGGCGGACGCGATTTCCGGAAACTGCCAGGCGCGAGGCAGCAGCCCGACAATCCGCTGGAGCGTTTCTTTAAGAGGAATGCCGCGGAGCTGAGCGATGCGGCCGAGCTCGTAGAGGCACGTCAACTCCTTTACCCGCTCACGCAGCGCCCACTGCGCCTGGCGATTCGCGATAGCGATTCCCAGGCTCTGCGCGATTCCCTGGCACCACTCCAGCTTTCGCCTGGTGAAGAAGTTTTTGCGCAGGCTCTCGAGCTGGAGCAACCCTGCGTTGCGATCATCGACGGTGAATGGAATCGAGGCGCACGAAGCAAAGGGCCGGGCGGGGCCGGCTTTCCGGGCGTCCGCGGGAAGGCGCGAACCGGCGGACCGCCTGGCAGGGCCGCCATCGATCACGGTGAATCGCGACAGCGGCCGGGGCGAGGAGACGAACTCCCACAGGTATGCCAGGTCCGGACCCTGGAGGCGCAATTCCAAAGCGTCGGCCTGGGAGATTTCCAGGAGCGTTTTGGAGGTTTCCGTCAGGAACTCGATGCGCGCATCGCCGCGGTACGCGCAGCGGAGTAGTTTCTGCACAACCGCCGTGAACTCTTCGGCGTGGCCCCGACGGGTCTCGCGGCCAGCGCGCTTTTTCATGGCCCTGAAGGCAAATGGTAGCACCCTGGTAGGGGCCGGGGGGTGTCAACGGGAGTGCTTCATGCCGGTCATTCCGATGCCGCCGCCCGGGGCTTTGAGATCGGGCACGATGTTGATGTTTGCCATCATGCCGGCGTCTTCGTGATCGAGAATGTGGCAATGGAGAACGTACTCGCCGATGTACCGGTCGTAGCGCGTGCGGACGTGAATCTGGTAGCCGTTTTCAACGAAGATCGTGTCTCGAAACGTGTGCCACATGCCGCAATACTGGTTGGCTAATCCCTGCGAATCGGGCGGTATGCCCAGCGGGTCTGGAAACACCTTGCAGGTTCCGTCGGGGTTGAAGATCGATGCCTGGCTGCCGAATTTGTCGGCCGTAGTGATGTCGATCACTTCGAACGGGTTGACGTGAATATGGAAGATATGGGGCTCGTTGTTGGGTGTGGGCGTGGCCGGTCCGGCAGTCAGCAGCCATTCGTCCGTGGTATTCACCTGCCGGGTGTAGTTGACGACATTCGGGTCGTAAGAAGCGTTGTTAATCTGAAACTGCCCCTGCAGTGTGATGGCGAAATTGGCCGTTTGTACATTGGTGGCGGGGGCCGGGTCGAGGCTGGCGTCTTTATTCAACCCGGACGGAACGAATGCCCAGGGGGTGAGGTTACCCTGCCTCAATCCGGCGCGTACGTCGGCGGGTAACGAGGGGTTGTTGTCGGAAAGAGCCTGCCGGACGTACTGCTCCAGGTTCTCCTTGGGCACGGTCTGACCGGCTTGAACGTGGATATAGGCAAGCAACTGCGGAGCTGACGGTCCCTGTCCTCCGCCGGCGCCTCCGTTGATGGGCCTCATGCCTTTGGGAGCGGCCTGATCGAGCAGGCAGTAGTCGCCTTCGCTGGGGAACACCACCAGGATGTCGCTTCGGTAACCCGGCTGCAGGTAATTCGACTGTGGGGGTCCAGGTGAACCACCCGGGAGGTTGATGCTGCGCATGGTCCTGCGGGTCAATCCGTCGGTGGCAATTTCGAATTGCGGAATCAGCCGCGGAACCAGATTCTGCGGGTTCGTCACGTCCCCGCAAAAGCGGGCCAGGTCTTTCACCTGCGCCTGGCGGTTCCCGGTTAACTCCGCAGTTGCGATGGGCGAATTCTGCGGGGCTTTCACGATCTCGAGATTGACGGTGTCGTGAATGCCCGCGTGAATGAAGCGCCATCGCTGAATTTCTCCGGCTTTGATGGCGGTCGCCTGATCGGCGCCCAAGTGGGGCTGGACCACCCCGTTGACGCTGGTGAAGCGGCCGTTGGTATCCCAGATGGTTGCCGAAAAGAGCTGCAAGCCGAAGTTCTCGATGACGCCGACGCTCGCATTCTTGTCGCTTACCTGGGGCGGGCAGATAAAGGGCGAGTATGCCGGAGGAGAGAGCGGTCCGCTCGGAGGATTGTTGTAGATGGCAGAGGCCTGGTCAAAGATCGCGGGCACGACACGTTGCTCGGGTGGCGTGAGAAAAGGGCCGACATTGGTCCAGATCCGCTGCCATTTGCCGCCGGCCACGGTAGGGTCGTTGTTGAAACAGGCGTAGGAAATCTGCTGGAGGAGAAAGGTCTGCTCGGTGAATGGCTTGCTTTGTTTGTCGTGCAGGATGGTGTCGATGTCCGCCGGGGCCTGGGGATTCTTAGGGTCGTAAGGGCGATCGCCGCGCACGATGAGAACGCCGGACGCGCCGCTGGCCACCTGTATGGCCGTGGATCCGTGCCGGTGGGCGTGGTACCAGAACGTTCCCGAAGGATGGTCGTCGGGGATATTGAACTCGAAGACGAAGTCGGTCTGGGGCGCCATGTTGAGAAGCACGTTGTCGCTGTTTCCGGCAGGGGAAACGTGGAGGCCGTGTGTGTGGAGATTGATGGTATTGAAGCAACCGACTCCGCTAAACAGACCCAGGCCCACCGGGGGATTCGGATAACAGCTTGGATCGTCCGCACTGAGGTCGTTGAAGAGGTGCAGGCGAAGCGTATTGCCGGGGTGCAGCTCGAGAAGGGGGCCCGACTTACAGCCGCCGTAAGAGCGCAGCATCAAGTGATCGTCCACGCCCGAGTCGGGATTGTACATGGTGAAATCGGCGAGCTTGTAATGAACCTCGACGGAAACCAGGTTTCCCTTGACCGTGACGGTGCCGGGGTCGCAAGGCTGGGCGCCGGTGAGGGCCGCTGCCGCCCTGG
>DATJYJ010000420.1:0-2740 GCA_035578025.1 Verrucomicrobiia bacterium | reverse complement strand
GGGAATGTTCATTCGTCACACGCTCCTGTGACGAGCGGCCTATGCAGCCGCTTCGGGTCTGCGTAGAATCCATCTCCTCCCGTCAAAGAGGCTGGCTCCGGCCCTGAGGCTGAGCTATGTCTGTGCTGCGAAGACTGCCGCTTCTTTTGCTGTGTTGTTTTCTCCCTTCTCTGGCTGCCGGGTTGCAACCCCAGCGAGTCACCCTCCCGACTCTGCGGGAGCTGACCCGGCGGTCAGGCTACATTTTCGCCGGCACGGTAGTGGCGGTGCGGCGAATTGGGCCGCATACCGCCAACAGCGTAGCCGTGGTGCAGGTGACCTTCCGGGTGGAGCAGCCCATTCGGGGAGTGCGCGTCCGCCAGTTGCTGGCAATTCGGGAGTGGTCGGGGCTGTGGGAGTCGGGAGTGCGCTACCACGTGGGCGAGCGCATGTTGCTGTTTCTCTATCCGCCGAGCAAGTTAGGTCTGACGAGCCCGGTAGGCGGAGGACTGGGCCGCTTCCCTATGGACGCCAGCGGGCAGATCGTTCTCGAGGAAGCGCGCCGGGCTGCCTTGTTTAATGATCCGACCTTGGGCGATGGCGGGGCCTTGAGCGGGCCGAGCCTCCCTCTGCCATTGCAAGGCCCAGCGGCGCAAGCGCCTGGAATTCGAGGAAAAACTGTTCCGCTGATGAGCGGCCGCGGCTTTGCCCGGATTGTGCGCCGGCTGGCGGTGGAACCGTGAGCCGCTCGCGTGCGAACTGCCGAGCGGGCGTGGGGCTCGCAGGTACGGAGAGCCGGCTCAGGGTTTGGATTGGGATAAAGCTCGCGTCGGCCGCGGCGACAGCGCTGCTGCTGATCCTGCTGCCGCAGGCGGCTCTGGCGGGCGGTCCGCGCTATGTATCGGGCGCCAGCTTTTTCGACAGCGCCACTCCGGGGACTCCTATCTTGTGGGCGAGTGGCGCCATCGGTTACTACACCGACCAGGGTGATCTCAGCCCGGCGCTGCCCGAGGCTACGGCAAACGCCTTCGTGGCCGACGCCTTCACGCGCTGGAGTTCGATCGCCACCGCCGCGGTAAGCGCCACGCGGGCCGGCCAGCTTGACGAGAACGTGAGCGGCAGCAACCTGTTTCCGAACGGCGATGGCACAATCACCATGCCGCCCGACCTGGTGCCCGCCACGACCACGAAGGCGATTGCGGTGGTGTACGACGCTGATGGGGCGGTCACCGACGCTCTGCTGGGGAGCGGCGCGGGCTCCACCTCCAATTGCTTCGTTCCGGCTGACGGCAACGCGGTGTTTGGCGGCCCTGATAGCTTCAGCCCTGACGCGCATCTCGCCCACGCGCTGGTGGTGATCAACGGCAACTGCGTGCCCGCGGGCGCGTCTGCCAGCCAGATCCAGGATGTGAAGTACCGGCTGGTGCGAATCCTGGGACGGGTGCTGGGCCTGGATTGGTCGCAGGCCAATCTCGATCCCCCGGCTCAGGATGACGCCGGTTTTCCGGTGATGCATGCTTTCGATCCGGTTTCCTGCGTCCCCATTTCTTCCTGCTACGTCAACGCCGACCAGCCCAAGATGGACGACCGGGCCGCGCTCTCGCGCCTCTATCCGGTGACGCAGGCCAACCTCGCCGCGTTTCCCGGCAAAACTCTGTTCCAGCCCAGCACGGTCCGCATTCATGGCTCGGTGTATTTCGTGGACGCGAATGGCCAGCCGGCGCAGCCCATGCAAGGGGTGAACGTAGTGGCGCGGCTCATCGATGGGGCGAATCCACTGAACTCGCGAACTTATGTGGCATCGAGCGTCTCCGGGTTTCTGTTTCGCGGCAATGCGGGAAATGCGGTTAGCGGCTTTACCGACCCCGCGACTGCGCTTCGCTACGACCGTTTCGGCTCGAACGATCCGGCGCTCGAAGGCTTCTATGACCTGGACGGTCTGGAGGTGCCAGACCCCACGGGCATCGCCGAGTACCAGATCAGCGTGGAGCCACTGAGCGCGGTGGAGTCGCAAATGGTGGGACCGTATGCGCCCTCGCAGGTGCGGCCCTCGGGCAGCGCGCCCTCGGCGCTGGTGACGATCACCCTGGGAAATGATATTCAGCAGGACCTGGTGATGACCGGCAGCACGATCGCTTTGCCGGATTCTTTCGGGCCGCAGAATTTCGGAGCGCCGGCGGCGGTTCCAGGCGCAGGCGATTGGACGGGATCGCTGAGCGGATACGGCGACGTGGACTATTTTCAATTTTCCGGGCTGGCCAATCGCACGCTTACGGTTGAGACCACCGCGCTCGATGGCGCGGGACAGCCGACCACGACCAAAGCTATGCCGGTCGTTGGGCTTTGGGCGCTGTCGGAGACCGAAGGCCCGCCCGACCTGGCCACTCCAGAGGTATTCAACGGGCCGCTGGCGGCGACCACGCGGCTGGATGCATCGGTAAACACCAGCACCAGCTATCGCCTGGGCATCGCCGATTATCGCGGCGACGGGCGACCGGATTACCGCTACCACGCGCGCATCTTTTATGGCGGGCAAGTTACACCTCCCCGCGCTGGAACCGGGGGCGGAACGCCGCTCCTGATTCAGGGACTCGGCTTTCGCGGAAATACCCAGGTGCTTGTCGGAGGCGTGAGTTCGCCCTTGTTGGGGATTGGCGCGGGAACGTTGCTGGTGAGCGCGCCGCAACTCGCCGACGGAGTGCAGGATGTGACTTTGGCTGATCCTGTGACAGGGGCATCCTCGGTGATGAGCGGGGCTTTG
>DATJYJ010000419.1:0-3100 GCA_035578025.1 Verrucomicrobiia bacterium | reverse complement strand
ACTACCTTGATGGCCAGCACATCGGGATCCCGCGCCGCCCTGCGCAGGAAATCGACTACCGGCTGGAACGACTGAAATGGATGGTGCAGCATCACATCGCGCGTCCGAATGATGCTGAAGATATCCTCGTCTTCCGCAAGTGGATTCAGCTCGGGAGGTGCCGACGGCAGGAACGGCTTGTACTTCAGGTCCGGCCGGTCGATCTGCGCCACCGTCGAAAGCCGGCTGAGTCCCAGAAGCCCCTTCGCGCGGTAAACCTCGGTGGCATCCACTTCGAGGTTGGTCATCAGGATTTGCAGAATGTGCTGCGGCATCTGCTGTGTCACCTGCAGCCGTACCACGCTGCCGAACTTGCGCTGGCGGACGCCTTCCTCGATGGTCTCCAGCAAATCTTCGGCTTCCAGTTCCTTGATCGCGATATCCGCGTCGCGCGTAACATGGAACGGGTGGGCCTCGATGATCTGCATTCCCGGGAAGAGCGCATCCAGGTTGGCGGCGATCACCTCCTCGATCCACACATAGGACTCGCTACGCCGCGAGCGGGCGCGCTTCCCCCGTGGCTTTTGCGAGCGCGTCAGCGGAACCAGCGCCGGCAGCGAGTCCGGCACCTTGACTCGCGCGAACCGCTCGCTGCCCTTGGCATCGCAGATTAGCACGGCCAGGTTCAGGCTCAGGTTCGAGATATGCGGAAAGGGACGGCCGGGATCGAACGCCAGCGGAGTCAGTACCGGGAAGATGATTTCCGAAAAATACCGTTTGCACGCCTGGAGCTGCTTCGGCTTCAAGTCCGCGTAGCTGAGGATGTGGATGCCTTCTTCCGCGAGGGCGGGCTTCAGCTCCTTCTCCAGGCACGTGTTCGCCGCATCGATCAGGCGCTTCACTTCGCGCCGGATAGCCACGAGCTGGGCGCTCGGGCTCATGCGGTCAGGGCCGAATTCGGGGATGCCCGCGTCTACCTGCGCGGTCAGGCTGGCCACGCGAACCATGAAAAACTCGTTCAGGTTCGAGCCCACAATGGCCAGGAAATTCACGCGATCCAGCAGCGGATTCGTGGGGTCGAGCGCCTCTTCCAGAACCCGCCACTGAAAGCTCAATAGGCCTAGTTCCCGATTCACGTAGAGTGCGGGGTCATCAAGATCGGGAAGCGGCAGCGGGTGTTTTTTCGCGCGCGGCTCCAAGGCAGGCTTGCGGGCGCTGGCAGCCATTCCTCTACAGGTTAATACGAGCGTGGGGCGCTGTGGGGCGGATGACCGCCTTCTGTCATCCGTGCTTTGTCCTTTGCCCTTTGCGCCCGCCGCTCAAACGCGCCACAATGCCCCTATGTTCTCTCTCGCGCGAGTCGGCGCCCTGTTCGCCCTGGCAGTCTGTGCCCCTGCCGCCGACAACACCCTCACACCCAAGGAAAAGGCCGAGGGCTGGATCCTGCTCTTCGACGGCAAGACCTTTAATGGCTGGGAGGACCCCTCCCGCAAATCGCCGCCTGGCGATTCCTTTGTCATCGAAGATGGCTGCCTGAAGTCCGTCCCCCACCCGCGGATCGAGGAGGACCTGTTCACACAGCAGACATTCCGCGATTTCGAGTTGGTCTTCGATTGGAAAATCTCCCCCGGCGGCAACAGCGGTGTCAAATACCGCATCCAGGACCGCGTGATGTTGATTGATGAGGCCCCCGGCGTCAGGTTTGAGGACCGCGCCAATGCCTCGCTGAAGAACCGCCGCACCGGCCGCCCCGCCCAAGGGCAGGAATACGTGGTCGGGTTCGAATACCAGGTGCTCGACAACCAGGCGAACCCCGATGCCCGCCGCGGCGCCAATCACCAGGCTGGCGCGCTCTACGATATGATTCCGCCCGTCAAGGACGCCACCCTGCCCGTCGGCGACTTCAACCATTCCCGGTTGATCGTCAAAGGCGACCACGTCGAGCACTGGCTCAACGGGGCTAAGGTGGTCGATGGCAGCCTCGACGACCCGGGAGTCGCCACGGGCACCGCGGCGCGCTGGGGCCAGGGCTCGCCGGTCTACGAACTCCTCGTCAAGCATCCCAGGGAGGATTGCCAGATCTCACTGCAAAATCATTCCACCGACGCCTGGTTCAAGAACATCAAAATTCGGAGGCTGTGACCGCGCTGCACGATCTGTAGGAGTCCGCACGCTGCCAATTTGCGCAGTCTGGCAAAATAGTAGTGGTTCGTGCCCTCGCCGGAGGCAGTTTGATCGACACGCTGTTAAACTTGGTGTTCCGCTGCGCACACCGAAGATTAACTCGTCCCGTAACGCCCGTCGCCAAAGGTGATCTACCGCACGGGCCGACCTATGTGGTTTGCCTGGATTGCGGGAAACGCTTCGCTTACGATGCCAAAGCCATGCGCATCGGCAAACCCCTCGACAATCCCGGCAAGGCTGTCGTACCCCAGGCGCCTCCGGAGTCTCGCTCCCCCTCGCGTCTCAGACATGCCATCCTCGCTGCCGTACCGGCGGCTATCGTCTTCTTCCTGGCGCTTTTCGGCTTCAAGCGTGCAAGTGGGTCCAGGGATACACGACGGACCTGAGCGGCGGCGCGCGTCGGCGGACTCAGTGGTACGATACGGCGAGCGAGTCCCCTGATGGCTGGGTACGATGCAATCATCATCGGCACCGGACAAGCCGGTCCATCCTTGGCTTCGCGCCTCGCGTCTGCCGGCATGAACGTCGCCATCGTCGAGCGCGCCCTCTTTGGGGGAACCTGCGTCAATACCGGATGCATCCCCACGAAAGCCATGGTCGCCAGCGCCTACGCGGTGCACCTGGCACGACGCGCGGCCGACTACGGAGTCGGAATCGCCGGACCCGTGGCGGTCGACCTCCAGCAGGTGCAGGCGCGCAAGGAGCGCATCTCCGCCCAGTCCCGCGAAGGTCTCGAACAATGGCTCAAGCACATGCCGAACTGCACCGTGTACCTGGGCCATGCGCGGTTTGAATCGCGTCGCGAGGTGAGCGTCGGCGGAGAGCGGCTGCAGGCGGAACGCTTCTTCATCAACGTCGGCGGCCGGGCCAGCGCGCCCGATATCGCGGGCGTGGCGGAGGTGCCGTACCTCACCAATAGCTCGATGATGAAGCTCGA
>DATJYJ010000418.1:0-13221 GCA_035578025.1 Verrucomicrobiia bacterium | reverse complement strand
TGGAGAGTCTGGGGGAGATGTACCTGGAGGGCTGCGAGGTGGATTGGGCGGCCTTCGACCGGCCGTACGCGCGCCGGCGCCTTGCTCTGCCGACCTATCCTTTCCAGCGCGAGCGTCATTGGCATGAAGCCGGTCTCCCCGACGCGCCGGGCGCATCCGCGTTCTCGCGCCGTACGAGCCATCCCTTGCTCGGTGCGCGCCTGTTGTCACCGGCCGCGACGGTACAGTTCGCGAGCGAGTTCGGCATCGCTTCGCTGCCGCTGGTCGGAGACCATCGCATACAGGGCATGGCGTGGGTCAACTTGGTCATCTATCTCGAGATGGCTGCAGCCGCGCTGCGCGAGGTGCAAGGCTCCGCTCCGCTCATGCTGTCCGGAGTTGCGGTGCCCCACGGCCTCATCCTGCCCGAACAGGGCACGCGCCGCGTGGTCCTGACGCTGGATCCGGGGGAGCCCGGGGCATTCGCGTTTCGTGTCTGCAGTATGACGGCGGATTCCGCGTGGACAACGCACGCCTCGGGTCATGTATCGGTCGACAGCGCGGGTGCCGCCTCCACGGTTTCGATCGCGGAGTTGCGCGAGCGCTGCACGCGCGAGCTCGCGCCCGACCGGTTCTTCGCTCTGATGGAGCGGCATGGCGTCCGCCTCGGCCCCGCCTGCCGCTGGCTGGATGAGCTGTGGCAGGGCGATGGAGAGGCGCTGGGACGGCTGAGGCTTCCGCGCATGGCGGCGGAAAACGATCCGGCCTTTGTGCTCCACCTCGGCGCGGTCGATTCCTGCTTCCAGTTGTTCGGCGCCCTGATCGAGCAGGACGGGCCGCACGATTACATGTTCTCCGGCCTGGACCGGATGCGGTGGTATGGCCGGCCCCGGGCGTCCGAGCTGTGGTGTCACGTAGTGCTGGACGCGCTGGATGTCCGGACCGGAACTCTGACGGGGCACGTCAGTATCCTCGACGGCCAGGGAGCGGTTGTCGCCGAGGTGTCCGGCGCGCGGCTCGAGAGAGTCGCCATGGCTGCCGGAGCGGACACCCAGGCCCGCCAGGAAACCAGCGGCGACTCGAGCGTGGCAGCCTTGCGCGAAGCCCTGCGCAGCGGGCCGCCGGCCGAACGCTTGTCGGTGTCCACCATGTATGTTCTGGAGCGGCTGGCAAGCACCTTGCGGGTGCCGATCAGCGGCCTGCAGGTTGATGCGCCGCTTTCCAGCCAGGTGGATTCGCTCATGGCGGTGGAATTGAAGACGCGGATCGAATCCGACCTGGGGGTGGCCGTGCCGGTCGCGGCCTTCTTCGATGGCAAGAGCGCCACGGACCTGGCGGAAGTCCTCCTGCAGCAGGCGGCTCCGGAATCCCAGATCATGACTGTGGCCGAGATGGAGGCGGAGGCTGTCCTGCCGGATGAGATCGCCGCGGCAAATCCACCCGCCTGGCCATCGGACCCGAAGGCAGTGCTGCTGACCGGAGCTACGGGATTCCTCGGGGCATTCCTGCTGGACGAGCTGCTGGCTCAAACATCGGCGCGAATCTACTGCCTGGTGCGCGCGCCGGACAGAGAACAGGCCGTCACGCGCATCCTGGAAAACGCCGCCTCTTACCAATTGGATGGCTGGGATCGCGACCGGATTGTTCCCGTGCCCGGCGACTTATCGCTTCCGCTGCTTGGCCTGACGGACGAGCGTTTCGCGCAGCTCGCGGAGGCCGTCGATTCCATCTATCACAATGGCGCCGCCGTCAAATGGACGTTTCCTTATGCGGCGCTCCAGCCGCACAATGTGGGCGGCACGCGGGAGATCTTACGTCTCGCCGCGAGGACACGGACCAAGCCGGTTCACTACGTTTCTACGATCGGCGTTTTTTCGTCACCGGACTATGCCCGCGGCATCGTCGAGGAATCGGAAGAACTGAATCGCAGCGGGCCGCTCCACGTTGGCTACGCGCAAAGCAAGTGGATTGGAGAGCGAATGGTGCGCCTCGCGGCCTTGCGGGGCATGCCGGTGTCGATTTACCGCCCCAACATATCCGCAGAAAGCACGACCGGGGTGTTTAACCGTCACGATCATATCTGCCTGTTGATTAAGGGCTGCCTGCAGCTCGGCAGGGCGCCCGATCTGGACTTGTACCTCAGCGGCGCACCCGTCGATTTTGTTGCCAGGGCGATGGTCTCGCTTTCCCGCCGGCCCGAATCCAACGGCAGGACGTATCACCTGGTGAATCCGAGTGGAATGCAATGGAAGGACCTGGTGTGTTGGATGGCCACTCACGGCTACCGGGTCGAACTGACAGATTATGAGCAGTGGCGAGCGGCGCTGATCGCAGCGCTGCGAAGTCCCGGCTCGAATGCCCTGGAAGGGTTGTCCCCGTTTTTTTCCGAATCGGCGATGCACAATGTGCGGCTGCCGGTGTTCGATTGCTCCAATGTAAGCCGTGCGCTGGACTCGGGCGAGGTGAACTGTCCTCCATTGGGGGATGCGCTCCTCTCGACTTACTTCGCTCGTTTCCGGGAGAGCGGTTTCGTACAGTAACTTCGACTATGTTGTCGGCAGTGTCCATTAGTGTGGTGGCGCCATGGCAGCTCGGGGCGCCAAAGATCGTTATGGAGGTTCAGAACTAAGATGAGATCTTTATCCGAAAACGCCTATAAAGTGATGGTAGGCCGCTACTCGGCGCGCAATGAACACAACCAGCCGACGGAGGAGCCGCAGGACATCCTGGAACGTACGGCGCGGGTGGTTTGTCAGGCGGAGTATAAGTATCGAAACTCGATCAAGCCACGGGCCGTCGAGGGGAAGTTCGTCGAGCTGCTCACCGACTTCCGCTTTTTGCCGAACGGGCGGACATTGGCCAATGCCGGCGTCGGCAGCAAGCAGTTAGCCAATTGTTTCGTGCTGCCGATCGACGACGAAATGGGAAAGACCACCGACGGTATTTTCGCCATCCTGCGTAAAGCCGTGCTGGTGCTCAAGTCCGGAGGAGGAGTGGGTTTCTCCTTCGGTCGCCTCCGGCCGAAGGGCGACGCAGTGACGCGCGGCAAGGCCACCGGAGCCGTAAGTTTCATGAAGGTCTTCGACACGGCATTCTGGGTGATCGGCCAGGGTGGCGGACGGCGGAGCGCGTGCATGGCGGTGTTGCCCGTCTGGCACCCGGATATTCACGAGTTCATCCGGTGCAAGGAGCAGGAAGGGGTCATCGAGCACTTCAATATCAGCGTGGGCATCACCGACGCCTTCATGCAGGCGGTGGAGCAAGATGCGCCGTTCGATCTGATCAACCCCAGAAACAACAAGGTCTGGGAGACGGTACGGGCGCGCGACCTCTTCGACGAGATCGTCACTTTTGCGCATCACAACGGGGAGCCGGGCGTCCTCTTTCTCGATGCGGCCAACCGGGAAAATTACGTGCCGAATCAGTACACGCTGGAGACGACCAACCCGTGCGGCGAACAATGGCTGGGCCCCTATGAGAATTGCTGCATGGCGTCGGTCAACCTGCTCGAACACCTGCGCGCAAAGAGCACGGTCAACGGCCACGCCGCCGGCCTGTCTAGTTCCGAAGTCGACTGGGAAAAGCTCCGGGAAACGGTGGAGTGGACGGTGCGCTGGCTGGATGACGTGGTGGACGCGAACCATTACGTTTCCGGGGTCCCCGAGTTCGAAGAGGCGGCCCACCACAACCGCCGCATCGGGGTGTCCATCATGGGGCTGGCCGATATGATGTACAAAATCGGCGTGGCCTACGGATCGGATGAGGCCGTAGACCTGACCGGGCAAATCATGGAGTTTATTCGCTTCCACGCCATGAAAATGAGCGTGCACCTCGCACAGGAGCGCGAGCCGTTCCCCGGCATCGTTGGCAGCCGTTACGATTTCGGCAACGGCGATGAAGCAGACAAGTTTGCGCCGCCCAAGCCGCTCAAACCCTACACCCATTCCTTTGGTCGGCCGCTGCTGGCGTGGGACCAATTGATGGCGGACCTGAAGGTGCATGGCATCCGCAACAGTTACCTGACCACGATTCAACCGACCGGCGCCATCGCCATCGTCGCCGATCTGGAAGGGTACGGGTGCGAGCCGGTCTTTGCCTTGTCCTACGTCCTGAAGACGCGGGAGGGAACCGAGGAGAAGGGCGCGGGCGATTGGAACGAACTCTATTACTCCAGCCGCCTGTTCGGTGAGGCGTTGGAGCGCTGCGGCATATCCGAGCAGGAGCGCCGCGCCATCCTTCAGGAGGTGGCTGTCACGGGATCGTGCCAGGGTGTCGAGCTGGTCCCCGAGAAGATCCGAAAGGTTTTCGTGGTGAGCGGCGACATCTCGGTGGAACAGCACGTCACAATGCAGGCTGCGTTGCAGGCCTTTACCGACAACGCCATCTCCAAGACAATCAACTTCCCCGCGGAGGCCAGTCTCGAAGACGTCCGCAAGGCCTACTTTGACGGATGGAAAAAGGGCTTGAAGGGCATGACGGTTTACGTTACGGGATCGCGGAAGACGGTGGTACTGGAAACCAAAGAAACCCGGGAGCGCAGCCATGAGCCGGAGCAGCACGCCGAGGAACCCTTCGCCGTCAAGAGCGACGAATACGTGGGCGTGCACCTGACGAAAGTAGGACCCGCCGGATTGGTCTGTTCGGAGTGCGGCGCCCACATGGTCGTGGCCGAGGGATGCGTCACCTGCCCGCGCTGTGCTTTTTCGCTTTGCGCCGTGGTTTAATAACTGAGCTGCCGGGATGCCCGCCAGCATCTTATGACAATCGCCACCGTCGACATCGGGACCAACACGGTGTTTCTGCTGGTTGCAGGGATCGCCGATGACGGCGGCGTAACCCCGTTGTATGAGCTGAAGCGCATCGTGCGGGTGGGCGAGGGCGTCGATGCGACCGGGCGCGTGGGGGCGGCGGCCGTGCGCCGGCTGTGCGACGCATTGGCCGACTTCAAGCGGCTCGCGCAGGAACACGGAGCGGCCCGTGTCATCGTCGGCGCGACCAGTGCCTCGCGCGACGCCCGCAATCAAGCCGAGCTGATCGCGGAAGTCCGGCGGGAGACGGGCCTCGACTACGAGATCCTCTCGGGCGAGGCCGAAGCGAAGTGGGCGTTTCGCGGCGCCATCTCCGTCCTCACGGACGTGGAGGGGACTTGCGCCGTCCTCGATATCGGCGGCGGGTCGACCGAAATTGTCGTCGGCGACTCAGCGGGCGAAATCACCTACCATCGCAGCTTGAATATCGGTGCGTTACGCCTGACCGAGCGGTTCTTCTCGACGCTTCCCCCGGCACGCGCCGAGGTCGGGCGCGCGGAAGATTTGATTGCCCGCCTGCTCGACGAGGCGGCCTGCCCGCTTGACCATGCCTCGCCCCTGATCGGCTCCGGCGAGACCACGGCCACGCTGGCGCTGGTACGCGCCGGCTTGCCCTGCTGGGACGCTCTCGGTGCTTCCATGGTGGACCTGGAGGCCGATGAAGTGCATGACTGGCGCGGCCGGCTGCTGCAACTCACCGCCGATGAGGTCCTGGCGCTCAACCCGGCCGTGCTGAAAGACCGCGCCGACGTTTTTCCGGCGAGCGTGCTCATCCTCGACGCCGTCATGCAACGGTTCGGCATTCCGGTGTGCAAGGTCAGCCCGCGCGGGCTGCGGCATGGCTTGGCGCTGCGCTTCGCTGCCCAAAGCCGCGTGGAGGCGGCATAGGTTCTGAATGGAGGGTTAGAAAACCATGACTCTGCGAGAAGCCTACCTATCTTTGCTGACGGGCGAATACAAATCCGCGTCGGCGGCCGGGAAGCAAGCGATAGTCTGGAAAGCAGTCGAGGAAACACGGTACGCCAATTTACCTCCGGTCAAGTTTTCGTTCATTTACTTCGGTATCCGGTTCGTAAGCCTCCCGTTCTTGAGCCAGCCCTTCGACGTGACCCTGGACGTCCGTCCTCCGCGCACGAAGTGGCTGCACCAGTTCGGCACCATCGCCAAGGCCGAGTATGTGCCAGACCCGTTCCCTCCTCCGGCTTACGAAGGGACCTACCCCCCGTTCAGCGGACTCTTTGAGACCGGCGCCATCGGCGTGGTCCGGCTGTCCCTCGCCATGAACACGCGGTTCTACATCACGGGGACCTCGCTCAAGCTCTTCGTCGATGGCAAGCCGTCGCAGAACCTCATCCTGAACCCGTCCCTGGATCCGCAGGACACCAAGAACTTCTTCGAGTTGGGGATGACGGACAGGCTCCCCGTAGCGGTCAAGTTTCCTTTCGGTCCTCCCGCGAATGTCTTCGCCGATTGGTGGATGGGTATGATTTCCGCACCGAGGGATCAGTCCGTGGCCCATCTCGCGAAGGTGAAATCCAACGGCGAGCAGGTGGTCAGCCCGTCGGCTCCTTACCAGGTGTTCGCGATTCCAGCCAACGACGATTTGATGCAGGACCCCAACACGACGGAAGATTTTCGCGAATTGATCGGCAAAATCAAGCCCGGTACGGTTCTCTACCGAATCCATGGCAAGCCTCGCCAAGACGGGCCGTGGATCCCGATCGGCTCAATCCGGACCACCTCTCACTTCGTGGCGTCTGCATTTGACGACCGCGTACTGTCCTATCACCACACGCGCACCAGGCAGCAGGAGCCCGCGCCGGGGCCGGCACTTCCACCGCCCGATGTCCCATCCGCTCCGTCATCGGCGGACGACAACCCCGATACATCAAGCAATCCGGCAGCGCACGATCCGCCGCCGCCAAAGCCTCCGCCTCCGAAGGCGTACACCGCCGCGCCTGCGCCTCCGCCACGAGCCGCCCACCGGCAGCGTGACTATCTCGAACGCATCGAGGGCATCGGCCCGAAGATATCGAGTGTGCTGGTCGAGGCGGGAATTACTACTTTCTCCCAACTGGCGGCCGCGCATGTGGACCAACTCAGGGCGATTCTGGCAGCAGCCGGGCTCGGCGCTCTGGTGGATCCCTCCTCCTGGCCCGAGCAGGCCAGGCTGGCGGACGCTGGGGAATGGGATGCCCTGGACCAGTTGCAGGAGAAACTTCGGGGAGGACGCCTGGAATGATCACTGAAGGGCGGGAGCGACTATGTTTGCCATAGACATTTTTTTCGACGTGCTGTCGAGCCTGTCCTCGAAGAAGACTGGATCGAGCAGAAGGACTGAGTCCCGCCCGGCCGAGCCGGCGTCTCTGCCTCTAGAGCCCCCGGCAAAGTCCGCTGAATCGCCATACCGGCCCCCGGAACCACCGCCGGGAGTTGCGGTGTCGCCTTCAAAGTCTCCTGAACCGGCGGCGAAATCCGCCGAACCGCCGCCGAAGCCCGTAGAGCCCCCAGCGAAGCCTGCCAAGCCGGCCGCGAAGCCCGACGATTTGAGACGAATCGAGGGTATCGGACCGAAGATTTCGCGTGTGATGGTGGACGCCGGAGTTACGACCTTTTCTCAGTTGGCATCCACACCTATGGACCAACTGAGGGAGATCCTGGCCGACGCCGGGCTCGGCAACCTGGTGGATCCTTCCTCCTGGCCCGAACAGGCAAGGTTGGCGGCGGCGGAAGACTGGGACGCGTTCCAGAAACTGAAGGATGATCTGTCACGCGGACGGCGCGTCTGAGATGGCGGCCCCGGCATCAGAGCAGTTGGAGCCACTGCTTGACGGCCTCCATGTCAAAATCCTTTCCGAGCGCATCGCTGATGGCCCGGTCGCGTAGAAGCTGCGTAACAGATTCTTCCGGGTAGCCGCTGAAAAATAGTTGGCACGGAATGCGCGCCGACTGAAACCACTCCTCCCAGGCATAGACGGTCGACATGCCCCCCGGCGGATAGCCTCCAATACCGACCAGGAGCCCGTCGAGACCCCACCGCATCTTGTCTCGGAAGTCACCCAGGTAGTTCGTCCACGAGCCATCATAGTTACTCATGATGAGCGCATACCGCAGCGGTCCCAACACCGCCCAGTGGAGAGAGTGAATCGTACGAGTGCCGGTGAGTTCTCCGGGAGGATAGGATCGAGCGATGAAAATGCCGGTGAACCAGGCCCACAGTATCTCGAGCCGGTTGTGGATCGCGGCGACAACGGTCACCTGGTTCTGTTCAAAGCGGAGTCCCCCGTAGGGTACTGCTAGCTCCTGTTCGTTCCGCTCCAGGATCTCCTCGTGCTGGAGGTACTGGGCGCGCGTCATCGTCTGGCCGGGGTTGAGACCGGCCGTGTTGAGCACCACGAAGGGGGGAGGCGGCATCACAAGCCGCACATAGACCTGCGCGACCTGATCGATCAGGGGCGGAATCACGTCGGTTTGCAGATAGAGCCACATCGACGGCAGGAGGCCGGAGATCCACTGCGCCGCTCTCACCAGCAGCGGAGGCTTGGAAGCGATGCGCGAAAGATCTTCCAAAAGCGGCATCACGCCCGGGTCCCTCGCATAGCCGGCCACGCACGACAGGTCCAGGAACTGTTCCAGGCGCTCGCGGATCGCGATTTTAGTACGGATCGTCTCCGCCGATTCGTCGCGAAAGGCTATGAAGCTGTAGGGCGGCCGTCGGCGATGTTCGCACACGAACCTCAGGAATCCCTTCGCCCTGGAGTAGCCCTCGCAGTGGCCCCAGATCTTGTCGAGCCCCGGCGACAGCCCGGCGATGTAGCGGGCGTAATCTTCCAGATCGCCGTTGTAGGTGGCTCCCCAGACCAGCAGCGGCTCGATGTCGTCGTTCTCGATAATGAACCAGCGCGCGAAGTGGGTGAGCCGGTCCTGGCGAAAATGGATGTACTCGTTTTGAAAGAGTTTCTGGCTAATCCCCTTCAGGAGTTGCATCAGCGCATGCTTCTGTCCCGGCTTGATCTTGGCGATGACCGTAAGCACGTGTACGCCCAGCGCCCGCCGCAGATCGAAGGAGTGCGCTCCGGCGCCGCCGAGCCATAGGGTGGCCAGCCCGCCCAGCAGAAGCAGGCCGAGGCCGTAATCGGGCAACGCACACGGGAACTTGACGGGAGGCTCATAGCGGAAAGGAAACCGCCCCGTCATCAGCATCAACAGCAGCACCAGACTCGTGCTCAGCACGTTCAACGCAGCCGCCAGGGTGATAAAGGCGCCGAAGAACAGTCCCAATCCTCCGAAGAACTCGATCAGGCCGATGCCCGCGCCAACGCCCCACGTCCAGCGCACACCCAGGTCGGCTAACTGCCGGAAAAGGTCGTGGTGGCAGTTCCCCAGGAACTTACTAAATCCTCCGAGCGGGAGGCAGCAGAGGCCCAATCCTCCCAGGTGGCAAAAACCCGTGACGGCGAAATACACCCCGAACACCAGGCGCATGGGCAGAGGAGCCGGCGACCTAAGGTTGTCCGTCATGTCAACCTCCTTCGCGATGGCTCTATCATCCGGCCCGGCCCAGATAGTGCAGCGCCTTGATGCCCGGGAGGAAGAAATACTCCCCGCCGCGCACGCGAACAAACCGGGGCAGTCCCAGCAGCCGCCGCCGCAGGGGATCTTGCTGGATCACCATATGGCTGGGATTTTCGGCCGCCGGGTCGTTGTTCCCGATTAGCGAATCTTTGTTGTTATACAGCGCGTTCAGATTGCCCAGGGTGGCCCAGGTGTGTTGGATGAGTTCGAACTGGCGCGGAATGTCGGCATTGATAGCGAAGAAGTGGATGCCGCGCGGCTCCGTCGAGTCGTAGACCTCGTCGGGCAGCTCACCGTGTTCGAGGCGGGCTGGATCGAAGGCGTGTCCCGGGCCGAACGAAACCGAGCGGCGGGCAATCCGGTGCCGCTTGGACGTCTCGAACGAGTCGGCCGAGGTCTCGTAGATGAAACTGTCGCGCGGGTTCGCCCGCCGTGTGTGGGCGCCGATCGGGCAGGCAAAGCCATGCGGATCGGTCGGAAGGTAGGTGTAGAAATTATTCTTCCACAACGGCGGGTCGTCGTAGTCCGGTGTCAGCACCAATGGCGCTCCGCTGGGCCAGCGGCCCACGCATTTCGAAGCCAGCTTGATGATCTCGCGGCTCTGTGCCGCGGAGCCATTCCGGCCCCCGGCCTGCTCGCGCAAGTAGCTCCAAAACCCGGAGACATCCTGTTCCAGTTTCCGGTAGGCCATGTAGCTGCCGTTGCGTCCCAGGTTGTGGTAGCCCGGCCACTCTTCCCCAGGCATGGGGCACAGAATGTGGTCGGGGTCGCTTTCCTTGCGTACCATCGGACTGGGAGCGAAGATCAGGTACTCATCGGAATAACCGAGCACAAAGTCGCCGGTGCGGACCACGAACTGGTTCGCATTCGGATTGCCCAGTAGCCCCTGCACCTTGGGATTGGAAATACCGTCGTGGAAACCGAAGGGCTCGTGCTGGTCCGGAGGCCTCGAGCCGCCTTGTTCACTGACAACCGTTAGGCCTCCGTTGTCCGCAATCGCCTTCTTCTGCCGGGCCACATAGTGGTCGAGCGTGGGTTGGTCCAGTGCGGCGAACATCAGAACCGCGTGCAGCGGAGGGTTGTCGTTGAAGTGTTTCTCGCGCGGCGTCCCGCTCGCCAGGTACCGGCCGATGCCGCCCAGTTCCCAGTGCTCCGGAGCACTCTCGCCGGTATCGCCCAGGACCAGGCTCCGCGTGGGCATCCCCGAGATGAATTCCCTGGAGAACGAGAGCAGCGTCTCCTGGGGCAGCCCCAACGCCGCGAAGCCTCCGTAGGTGAACGCCATGTTGATCCGGATCGCCGGCTTCCACTTGATCTTTATCGCGTCCCTGGTCTTCTTGATCGTGATCTGCCCCACCAGGTCCCGGCGATTGTGGTCCGTCACGAACGCCCGGTCGTGTCTGTGGCGCGTCCCTTTCTCCTCCATCGCGCCGAACCGGTGGGGGTGTTTCGCAACCAGCCAGTCCTGCGCCGCCTCCACGCTCGCAACCGGCTGGTCAAGCGGGATCTCTTCAGACTCGTAGTCCTCGGCGGTCGCGATATCCGGGGCGATGTCCCGAATCCACGCCTTGGCTTTACCGGCATCCGTGAACTCCAGGAAGAGATAGGCCCCGAAGTTGAGATGACCGTAGCCACTCAGGATCACACCCTGAATGTCCGCTTTCTGCTCCTTAGAGAATTGGAACGGCGTCGGCGCCGGCTGCGGATCTGCCAGCCATCGATCCACCGAATAGGCGCCGGCGCCGCCGATAATCAGCGTGAGCAACCCGCCCATGAGCAGCAGGCTGAATCCGTATTCGGGCAGCGTGTACGGAAAGGCATTCGGCAGCGGCGTCTGCGGCGGCGGGAAGCCGCCCGACGGGAACTGCCCCGACATCAGCGCGAACAGGAAGTGTCCGCCTGTGCTGAAGATATTCAGTGCCGCCGCTGCGGTGGTGAGAAACCCGGCGGCCAGCAGCAGCCCGCCGAAAAATTCGATGGCGCCGACGCCCCAGCAGACAACCTCGGGAAAGGGGATCCGCAACATCGTCAGTTGGTAGACGATGTTGTTGTGGCCGGCAACCGTGAACAGCTTGGGGAAGCCAGACAGGGCCAGGTAGAGCCCGAAGATCAGGCGGACGGGCACGGGGTACAACGTATTGCTGGTATCAAGCTGCCGCGGATCGTATACCGGAACGTTGTCGTCGCACATATCGCTCTTTTTCGTGGTGTCCGCCCTGGGTGGTAAACCGCGGCATGGAAACGCGCCTCAACTGTCGTCCTTGCCCAGGAAGCGGAGGGCCCTGATTCCCGGCATGAAGAAGTAGTCCCCGCCGCGCGCGGCAACAAACCGGGGCAGTGCCGCCATGGTCCGCCGGACCGGATCGCGCTGAATCACCATATGGCTCGGATCGTGCGCTCCCGGATTGTTGTCCCCGAGCAACGGACCCTTGTTGTTATAGAGGGCGCGGAAGTCTCCGTCGTTGACCCACGTGTCCTGCACGAATTCGAATTGACGCGCAATGTCGGTGTTGATGGCGAAGAAGTGGATGCCGCGCGGCTCGGTTGCCTCGTAAACGCCCGGGGGTACCACACCGCGTTCGAGGTGAGCGGGATCGAAAGGATGCTCCGGGCCAAAAGAAACCGAGCGGCGGGCAATGCGATGCCGCACCGTGGATCTGAATGACTCGTCAGGCGTGTCGTAGGCAGCAAGCGCGTCGCGCGGGTTGGCCCGGCGGATATGCGCGCCCAACGGACACGCGAAGCCTTCCGGGTCGGTCTGCATGTAAGTGAAGAAGTCGTTCTGCCAGAGCTTCGGGTCGTCGTAGTCCGGGGTCAGCACCACCGGCGCTCCACTGGGCCAGCGGCCTACGCACTTCGATGCCAGCTTGATAATCTCGCCATGCTGTGGCTGGGAGCCGCCCCCAGCCATGGCCTCCTCGTGCATATACTTCCAGAATCCGGCGACATCCTGCTCCAGTTTCCGGTAAACGATGTAGCTGCCGTTGCATCCCAGGTCGTGAAACTGCGGAAGTTGCTGATCGGGCAGCATTGGCAGAATGTTATCGGGGTCCTTCTCTTTGCGTACAACAGGGCTGGGTGCAAAGACGTCGTACCCATCCAGGTAGCCGAGCACAAAATCGCCGGTAGGAATCACCCAGCGGTTCGGGGTCGGATACCCGAGAAGTCCCTGAACCTTGGGGTTGGAGATACCGTCGTGGAAGCCAAAAGGCTCATGCTGGTCCGGGGGCCTCGACCCGCCCTGTTCGCTGACGATAATCAGGCCGCTGTTGGCTTCGATCGCTTGCTTGTACCGGGCCACATGGCGGTCGAGCGTGCGCTGGTCGAGCGCCGCAAACATCAGGACCGCATGGAGTGGAGGGTTGTCGTTGCAACGTTGCTCCCGGAGTTTGCCATGTTCCACGCGCCGGCCGATCCCGCCAAGTTCCCAGTGCTCCGGCGCACTCTCGCCTGTGTCGCCCAGGATCGAACTCCGAGTCGACATTCCTATGATGAATTCCCTGGAGAAGGAAAGCAGCGTTTCCTGGGGCACTCCCAGCCCATCGAGGCCTCCGTAGGTGAATGCCACGTTGATCCGGATCGCCGGCTTCCACTTGATCTTTACCGCGTCCCTGGCCTTCTTGATCGTGATCTGGCCCACCAGGTCCTCGTGATTCTGGTCCAGCACAAACGCCCGGTCGTATCTGCGGCGGGTCCCCTGCTCCTGCATCGCACGGAAGCGGTGGGGGTGTTTCGCGGCCAGCCACGCCTGCGCCTCCTCCACACTCGCAACCGGGTGATCGAGTGGAATCTCTTCGGACTCGTAGTCCTCCGAGGTCGCGATATCCGGGGTGATCTCCCGGATCCACGCCTTGGCTTT
>DATJYJ010000417.1:0-12233 GCA_035578025.1 Verrucomicrobiia bacterium | reverse complement strand
GCCTCGGCATCGCGCAGGTCCTGAAACATCGCGTAAAACTTCGCCGCCACAGGGGGGACCGGCGCAGTATCGGCCGCGAACAAGAGCCCGGCAGACACCACGGCGGCAATGAAACCGACGCTTTTCATGCGCGTCCTAACGGACTGGCGAGTAAGGCATCGCCCGGTAGATCGAAATGTCTTGCACGATGCTGAGCTGCCCGCCGCGGTCGATCGATTCCTTCCGCACCCGCACCCATTCCTCGTCGGCGGCGAACGCGTTCCACGCCTTTTCGCGCGCAGCCAGCGTGTCGAACGGAATCAGGTAGGTCAAGTTGGGGCGGTTGGCGCCGAAGACGGTTGAGGCGTAGAGAATTGGGTTCACGCCCACGCGATGGAAGATCTTGATCTCCGGTCCCGCGAACCGCTGCTGTAGCAGCTTCCACTGGCGCGCCGTGGGCGAATGATAGGTCCTGAGCTCGAACATGCGAGGTGCCGCCGGCGGCTTTTCCGGCACCACGATCTCCGGCGAAAACTCCGTCGCCTCCAGCAGCGACGCGCTCGCCGAGACATACGGCGCGTCCCCGCTTTCCCACTGATCGAACGCCCGGTTGAATTCCTTGTCGGAAAACAGCGCCCGGGAAATCGTCCAGACCTGGTCGCACGATTGGAGCCCGAAGATGGCGACGACCTGCGGCAGGTGCGGCGCCATCACCGCGTCAAGAAAGATCTTCGGCCCTTTGTGAACCCGGTCCATGGCGGGCAATAGTGCCTTCGAAAAGAAGTCGTGGATTCGGGTGGGCTGCGTGCCCTGTTCCAGGAAATACTGCTCCACCACGTAAAACCGCGTGCGGGCAGGTTGGTCCGCGGGGGCCGCCACGGCGGATGGCATCAACGCCGGCAGCCCGCCCAGGAAGCGGCGGCGATCGAGGATCATGCGTTAATTGTAGCCGGTAGCCCTGTCACCGAATGCGCAGCATCTCGCGAGCGCAGTTGTAGCCCGGCGCACCCATCACACCGCCGCCCGGATGCGCGCCGCTGCCGCACAAAAACAGCCCCTTCACCGGCGTCCGGTACCGCGCCCATCCCGCCACGGGACGCATCACGAACATCTGGTCCAGGCTCATTTCGCCGTGAAAGATGTTGCCCCCCGTGATTCCGAATCGCCGCTCCAGGTCGAGCGGCGTCAGCACCTGCCGGTGCTCGATGATCGACCGGATGTTCGGCGCATACTCTTCGATCAGCGCAATCACCCGGTCGCCGAACGGCTCGCGCAATTCGTCCCACGTGCCCTCGCGCAGGGTGTATGGCGCGTACTGCAGAAAGATCCCCATGATGTGCTTGCCCGCCGGAGCGAGCGTCGGGTCGTACATGGTCGGCACCGTCAGCTCCAGCAGCGGGCGCTCGCTCGGACAACCATACTTCGCGTCGTCCCACGCGCGCTCCACGTACTCGATATTCGGGCAGATGTGCATGGTCGCCTTGTGATGCGGACCCGGCGCACCCGGAAGGGCGCGGAACTCCGGCAGGCCGTTCAGAGCCAGATTGATCTTGCAGCTCGTACCCTCGATGCGGAAATTCCGGATCGCGCGCACAAAGCCCGGATCGAGATCGCCCGGCTCCAGCAGCTTCAGGAAAGTCACCTTCGGGTCGAGGTTGGAGGCCACCAGGGTGGATTCGATCTCTTCGCCATTGGCCAGCACCACTCCGCGCGCGCGGCCGTCGCGCACCAGCACCTTGGCTACCGCCGCGCCGGTGCGGATCTCGACACCCTTCGCCCGCGCCGACGCCGCGATCGCCTCCGAGACCGTGCCCATCCCACCGCGCACGAACCCCCACAGGCCGCGATGTCCCGCCACGCCGCCCATGCAGTGGTGCAGCAGAATGTAGGCCGTGCCCGGCGAGCGAGGGCCGCCGTTGGCGCCGATCACGCCGTCTGTCGCCAGCGTGACCTTCACCTGCTCGCTCTCGAACCACTCGTCCAGGAACTCGGCCGCGGATTGGGTGAAAATCTTCACCAGCGCGACCACGTCGCCGGCGCTCAGCCCGCGCATTTTTCCAAGCAGGCGGAGGTAGTCCACCAGGTCCATCGCGGCCGGCGGAAAGTGCGGCGGAGTGGTCAGCAGAAGCTGCTCCACGACCTGCGATAGGCGCTCGATCTGGTCCTCGTAAGCCGGGTATGCCTCGGCGTCGCGCTTCGAGTATTTGGCGATCTCGTCCAGCGTCTTCGCACGGTCCTGCCACATGAAAAAGTGGCGGCCATCCGGAAAGGCCGAGAAGAACGCGGGATCCTTGGCATCAACCCGGTAGCCGTGTCGCTCCAGTTCCAGCTCTTTGACAATGCGCTCTTGCATCAGGCTGGTCAGGTAAGCTGCCGTGGAGACTTTGTATCCCGGCCAGATCTCTTCCGTGACCGCGCACCCGCCCACCATTTCGCGCCGCTCGAGGACCAGCACCTTCCTGCCGGCGCGCGCCAGGTACGCCGCCGCCACCAGGCCGTTGTGTCCTCCGCCGACGATGATGACGTCCACTCTCGCCATGGCTCAGAGCTTCTTGAACACCACGACGGCGAGCGGCGGCAGCGACACGGAGATCGAGTACTTCCGGTTGTGCTTTGGCTCGGGCCGCGATGTCACGGACCCGCCGTTGCCCATGTTCGATCCGCCGAATACTTCGGAATCCGTGTTCAGAATCTCCTGGTAAAAGCCCTCCTCCGGCACGCCGAACGCATAGCCCTGACGCGGCATCGGAGTGAAGTTGCAGCAGATCAGCAGGAAGTCCTTCGGGTCCTCGGCGCGCCGCAAGAACGAGATGATCGAGCTTTCACCGTCGTGGAAATCCACCCACTCGAATCCCGAGTAGTGGAAGTCCACCTGGTGCAGCGCCGGATTCGCCCGGTACAGCCGGTTCAGCTCGCGAACCAGGGTTTGCAGCTTGCGGTGGTAATCGAACTCGAGCAGTTCCCAGCGCACGCCCTGGTTATGGTTCCACTCCTCGCGCTGCCCGATCTCCTGTCCCATGAAGAGCAGCTTTTTCCCCGGATGCGTCCACATGTATGCCAGAAATGCCCGCACGTTGGCGAACTGCCGCCACTCGTCGCCCGGCATTTTGTTGAGCAGCGATCCTTTGCCGTGCACCACCTCGTCATGCGAGATGGGCAGCACGAAATTCTCGTGGAAGGCGTACAGCAGGCTGAACGTGATGTGGTTGTGCAGGTACTTGCGATAGATCGGATCGCTATGGAAGTAGTCCAGCATGTCGTGCATCCAGCCCATGTTCCACTTCATGGTGAAGCCCAGCCCGTTGAGGTAGACCGGCTTCGACACGCCCGCAAACGCCGTGGATTCCTCTGCAACCGTGAACGCGCCCGGCACCTGGTGCGCCTGCTCGTTGAATCGCCGGACGAATTCGATGGCTTCCAGGTTTTCGTTGCCGCCGTACTGGTTCGGAATCCACTCGCCGGGTTTCCGCGAGTAATCCAGGTAGAGCATGGAAGCCACCGCGTCCACGCGCAGGCCGTCGATGTGAAATACCTTCAGCCAGAAGAGCGCGTTCGAAATCAGGAACGAGCGGACTTCGTTGCGGCCGAAATTGAAAATCAGCGTGCCCCAATCGCGGTGTTCGGCCTTCCGCGGATCGGCGTGCTCGTAAAGCGCAGTGCCGTCGAAGAACACCAGCCCGTGCGCGTCTTTGGGGAAATGCGCCGGGACCCAGTCCACGATGACTCCTATACCCGCCTGGTGGCACGCGTCCACGAGGTGCTTGAAATCGTCCGGCGTGCCGAACCGCGAAGTCGGCGCGAAATAACCGATCACCTGGTAGCCCCACGAGCCCGCGAACGGATGCTCCATCGGCGGCAGCATCTCGATGTGGGTATAGCCCATTTGCCGCGCGTACTCCACCAGCTTCACTGCCAATTCGCGATAGGTCAGCGTCTGCCCCATCGGACCCCGCATCCAGCTCTCCAGGTGCACCTCGTAGACCGATATCGGCGATTTCAGCACTTCGGTCTTTCCACGAGCCTCCATCCATGCGGCGTCGCCCCAGTGGTACCGCGTGTGGTCCCACACTACCGACGCCGACTTCGGCGGCGTCTCGCAATAGAATGCATAGGGGTCGGCCTTCAATTCCTGGTGGCCCATGAAGCGTGAGCGCACGTAGAACTTATAAGCCGCTCCGACGCCGAGCCCGGGCACGAAAATCTCCCACACGCCGCCGTTGCGCCGGCGCATTGGATGGCGGCGCGTGTCCCAGTCGTTGAACTCGCCCGCCACCGTGACGGTCTCGGCGTTCGGCGCCCACACTGCAAATCGCACGCCCTGAGTACCGCCGCACTCGGTCGAATGCGCGCCCAACACCTTCCAGCCCTCGTATAGCGTGCCCTCGGTGTGAAGGTACAGGTCCGAATCGGCAAGCTGCGGGCCAAAGCGGTAGGGATCGTCGATCTCCACCTCGCGCCCGTCCCACAGCTTCGCGCGCAGCTTGTACGCCGAGGGCTCGCCTTCCAGAAGGCCCACGAAGAGCCCCTGCGAGTGCTGCCTGGCCATCTCGCACCGGCCCACGGCAGTCACCACGGACGCCGCATCGGCCTGCGGCAGGAACGCACGGACCTCCCACCGTACCGTGCCGTCCTTCTTCTTGCGGATCGAGTGCGGCCCGAGAATTCGAAACGCATCTCCGTGATAGCCGCCTACGATCGCTTCAATATCTTCGACAGTCATGAGAACCTAACAGTCAAGTATGGCCGATTTCATCGCCGCAATGCCCAAAGCCGAACTGCATCTGCACCTGGAAGGATCCATCGCGCCCGAGACTCTTCGCGAGCTCGACCCTTCGCGCGACTTTAGCGGGCTGTATGAATACCGCGATTTCGAGGACTTCCTGCGCGCCTTCGGCGTGGTTGGAAAGCTGCTGCGCGGCGCGGAGGACTACGGTCTCATCACCCGCCGCCTGCTGGAGCGCCTGGCCGCGGAAAATGTGCGCTATGCCGAAATCACCATCGCCGCCGGCGTAGTCCTCTGGAAGCAGCAGGACTTCGCGGCGATCTTCGACGCCATTCGTCAATCCGCCGACGGATCGGCCGTTCATGCGCGCTGGATCCTCGACGCCGTCCGACAGTTCGGTCCCGATCACGTCATGCGCGTCGCCGAACTCGCCGCCGAGCGCCGCGAACAGGGCGTGGCCGCATTCGGGATCGGCGGCAGCGAAGAGCGCGGACCTGCGGAGTGGTTCGCCGAGGCCTTCGCTTTCGCACGCTCCGCCGGCCTGCACCTGGTGGCGCATGCGGGAGAATCCATGGGTCCGGAGTCCATCCGTGCCGCCCTCGCGCTCGGCGCCGAGCGTATCGGCCACGGCATCGCGGCAGCGCAGGACGAATCGCTGATGCGCGAGCTGTGCGAGCGCGAGATCCCGCTCGAAATCTGCATCACCAGCAACCTGGTCACCGGCGTGGTGAAGCGGATCGAGGAGCACCCCGTCCGCCGTCTTTTCGACGCCGGCGTCCCGATCACGCTCAACACCGACGATCCCGCGATGTTCTGCTGCACTCTCGCGGGGGAATACCGCCTGGCCGCCCGACAGTTCGGATTCAGCGAGAGCGAGCTGCGGGCAATCGCGGAGAACGGGTTCCGGTACGGGTTCGCTAAGATAGACAGGGTGGTCAATAACAACGCTTTCCCGCCCGAAGAGCGATTGGCCGAGATTTCGCGCCGCGTTCGGGACGAAAGCATGAAGGTAAATGCGGAGTTCGAAGAAATCGAGCGGGATCCGGATGCCTAACAACCGGTCCGCGTTTCAAGACGCCCGCTCGCAGCGGCGGCTCTTACATCTGCGCCCTCTATACTCTGAGGTTGTGATTTTCGTGCTCTCAGCGTCTCCGCGTCTCTGCGGTGAAAAACTCCGGTAAGCCCATGCAACAACGCATCTCGCCAGCCACCTCCATCGCAGGCTCCATCACGCTCCCCGGCGATAAGTCCATTTCCCACCGCTATGCCATGATCGCCTCCATCGCGGAGGGATCCTCGCGCATTACCAACTACTCGACCGGCGCCGATTGCCACTCGACTCTCGGCTGCATGCGCGCGCTCGGCGTCGAGATCGAAGGCAGCGGCACGGAATTCACCATTCACGGCCGCGGGCTCGACGGCCTCCGTGCGCCCGCCGCCGACCTCGACGCCGGCAATAGCGGGTCCACGATCCGCATGTTGAGCGGCATCCTGGCGGCGCAGCCGTTCGACAGCCGCATCGCCGGGGACGAGTCGCTTTCGCGCCGCCCCATGCAGCGCATCATGCTGCCCCTCACCGCGATGGGCGCCACGATTCAAGCGCGAGAAGACAAGTTTCCTCCGCTCGAAATCCACGGTGCGTCGCTCCGTTCCATCGAATACCCGCTTCCCGTGCCCAGCGCACAGGTCAAGACCTGCGTCCTTTTCGCGGGCCTTTACGGGGATGCTGAAACCACCGTCGTCGAGCCAGTCCGCTCGCGCGACCACACGGAGATTGCCCTGCGCGAATTCGGCGCCGAACTTACGGTGAATCGCGGCCGCATCACGCTCCGGGGACGCCCGCGCCTCACCGGGCGCGAGCTTCAGGTGCCCAGCGACCTTTCCTCCGCTGCCTTTTTCATCGCCGCGGCTTTGATGATTCCCGGCTCGCGCCTGTCCATCTCCGGCGTCGGCCTGAATCCTACTCGCACCGCGCTGCTCGATTTCCTCAGCGGAATGGGCGCGCGCATCTCGATCCCCCAGCTCGAGAGCGTCAATGGCGAGCTCATCGGCGAGATCGTGGTCGAGCACTCCGATCTCAAAGGCGGGCTTGTCGAGGGCGGGCTCACCGCCGCCCTGATCGACGAGATCCCGGTGCTCGCCGTCCTCGGCGCCGCCACCGAGACCGGCATTGAAATCAAAGACGCCGGAGAGCTGCGCATCAAGGAGACCGACCGCATCACCACAGTGGTCGACAACCTCAAGCGCGCAGGCATCCGCGCCTTCGAGAGCGCCAATGGCATGGTGATTCCGGGCAAGCAGAAGTTCCATGCCGCCCAGTTTGACAGCTTCGGCGACCACCGTATCGCCATGGCTTTTGCCGTCGCTGCGCTGCGCGCCGACGGCGATTGCGTCATCGACGGCGCCGAAGCAGCCTCGGTCTCTTTTCCAGAGTTCTGGGTCAGGCTGAGCGAAGTGCGCCGATAAACGCGTCCAGCGCGATGGTCTTCTGAATATTGCGGCGAATCAGTTCCGCTATTTCGTCCGCTTGCGCCACCGCCTTGCGGATCCAGACGAACTCGACCTTGGCGGCCAGCGCCTCCAACTCACCGCGGATGTCCTGGTTTCGAATCTCGCCTCTGCCCTCGCGCAGCACCAGCAGGTCGCGCAGCAGGCCGTAGAGCACTTTCAGATGCAGCTCGAGCTTCTCGCTTTTGGTCCGCCCGATGGCTTCCCCTACCGGCAGCCACGTACCGAACGGCGCCGCGCCGGACGCCGTCTTCACCAGGGTCAGCATGGCGGCGCGCCGTTTGTCGTAAGCCTCCAGGTCCAGCGACACGGCCAGCCCCGGACTCCCGCCCGCCAACTGGATCCGCCGCTCGGCATCGTCCAGTCCATGTGCCCTTGCGAACGCCTGCATCTCTTCGCGCCCCAGCGGCGCGAAATGGAACGGCACCGCGCGGCTGCGGATGGTGGGAAGCAGGTCGTAGGCGTTCTCCGCCGTCATGATCACCACCAGGTAATCCGGCGGCTCCTCCAGGGTCTTGAGCAGCGAGTTGGCCGCCTGTTCGTTGGCGCGGTCGACATGATCGATCAGGAACACGCGGCGCTTCCCCTTATGCGGCAGAAACTGCGCGCGCTCCTTCAGGAGCCGTGTCTGCTGAATGGAAATCTGCCGCAGCGGGCCATCCGGAGCGAAGGTCACAAAATCCAGGTGCGTCGCGAACAGCAGCGGGTCTTCATTGCGCTTTTCCGCGGCGAGTTTTTCGCGCGCGGCTACGATATCCAGATTGTCCGGAAGCGACAGGTCATCGCGTTCGATGAGTTCCCCGTGCCCCAGCAGCCGCGCTCCGATGCGTCGCGCCAGCGTCGCCTTCCCCACGCCCTCGGGACCGGAGAACAGCAGCGTCTGCGCCAGGCGGTCCTGCGCGATCATCTGCTCGATGGCTTGCGTGACGTGCGGGTTGCCCCAGAAACTCTCAAGCATAGGCGCTCACGATCCGCCACACGTCGCGCTCGATCGCGTCGATGTCCTGCATCCCGTTCACGACCTTTACGCGGTCCGGCTCGGCCCCGGCCAGCGCATGATACGCCGCGTGGACCTTTTTATGAAACTCGATCGACTGATCGTCCATGCGCGTTTCGCAGTGCGGCTGGGCGGCGTTGCGCGCCCGTGCCCGCGCCAGGCTGGCTTCCGCATCCACATCCACGAGAATGGTCAAATCGGGCTTCAGGCCGCGGCAGGCGATGCGGTCGAGCGCGATCACGGTATCGGCTCCCAGCCCGCGGCCAACACCCTGGTACACGAGCGAGGAATCGGTGAAGCGGTCGCTGAGCACGATTTCCCCGCGCGCGAGCGCCGGCTGGATCCACTCGTCCACGTTCTGCGCGCGCGACGCGAAGTAGAGCAACACTTCGGTCGTGGGACTGAGCTCCTGGTTGGCCGCGTCCAGCAGGATCCGGCGGATCTTCTGCGCGATCGGCGGTCCGCCGGGTTCGACCGTCTCCAGCACGGTGCGTCCCATGCCGCGCAACCGTTCCGCCAGGCGGTGCATCTGGGTGGTTTTTCCGGAGCCGTCCATGCCCTCGAAGGTCAGGAAGAGCCCGCAACTGTGTCTCACGTGAATCTTCTATTGTAAGCGTGGGGCAAGCTGCTGGCCTGCCCAGTTGGGTGGGGCATATGACGCATCGCGGGAGATTCAGACTCGAAACTGTTGAATATCCCAACATTTTTAATACCGCTGGTCTGGCCCCCCAAATGCAAGTGAGTTGCTTCTGGATTGGAGATCCTGCGATGAACTTCGACCAAGCCCCGATGCTGGTGATCTGGGAAGTAACTCAGGCCTGTGACCTGGCATGTGTGCACTGCCGAGCCTCCGCTCAACCCGAGCGTAACCCCAAAGAGCTCACCACCGAACAAGGCTATCGCCTTCTCGACCGAATCAAGTCCTTTGGCGATCCTCTCATGGTCTTCACCGGCGGCGACCCTCTGAAGCGCCCCGACCTCTACGACCTCGTCCGCTATTCCGTCAAAATCGGCCTGCGCACCAACGTCACCCCTTCCGCCACGCCGCTCCTGACCGAAGAGGCCATCGATCGTTTCAAAGCCGCCGGCGTTTCGCGCATGGCTATCAGCGTCGACGGCCACGATGCCGCGAGCCACGACGATTTCCGCGGCATCCCCGGCACGTTCGATCGCGCCATGGCGGCGCTTCGCCACGCACGCGATATCGGCCTCGATACCCAATTCCAGACCACCGTCACCCGGCGCAATATGGCCCACCTGCCGGAGATCGCGGAGATCGTCAAGGAGATGCGCTCGAAGATGTGGAGCCTGTTCTTCCTCATCGTCACGGGCCGCGCCCTTGCCGGCGACGACCTGATGGCGCCCGAATACGAGGAAGTTTTCAAGTTCATGTACGAGCTTTCCAAGACCGCCCCGTTCGGCATCAAGACCACGGAAGCGATGCACTATCGCCGCTACGTGGCGCAGCGCATCAAGGCCGAGCACGGCATCACCAGGAATGAGTCGGCCCGCGACGTTGCCTGGCGCACGGCCGGCGTCAGCGACGGCAAGGGTTTCGTCTTCGTCTCCCATCAAGGCGAAATATATCCCAGTGGCTTCCTGCCCATCAGCGGCGGTAACGTGCTCCATCAGGACCTCACCGACGTCTACCGCAACAGCGAGCTGTTCAAGGCCCTTCGGGACACCGGCGCCCGCGAAGGCAAGTGCGGGGTCTGCGAATACCAGAAGATCTGCGGCGGCTCGCGCTCCCGAGCCTATGCGCTTACCGGCAGCTTTCTGGCGAGCGACCCGCGCTGCATCTACCAGCCCAACGCGGCGGAAGCGCTGGCGGGATAGCTGCTTCCAGGGCCTCCAGGCCTGTCCCGCGGCGCAGGCACGCGCAACTCGAATTTCGACCCGGTGTTTGTACCGTATTAAGATACAGGTATCCGTGCGCCCGAATCAGTCTCGCTGTACCTCTTTTCTCCGGATGCTCCTGGTTTGCCTCGCGGTGAGCAGCACGGTCAAAGCCGCAGTGCTGGTCACGCTGAGCACCAGTAATGTCAGCTTGTCCAGCGGCGGATCGGCCACCCTTACCGCACTCGTTACGGGAGCGACCACCGGAACGCAGACCTGCAGCGGTACCACGTTATGCAATGTGACCTGGTCGATCAGCCCTCAAGGCGTCGGCACTCTGGGCGCGGGGAATACGGCGGCCGGCAACGGGACATCGGTCAATAACTACGCCGCGCCTTCTGTGATTTCGAAGAGCCAGCCGGTGACCATCACCGCCACTTCCGTGCTCGATGCGACCGCCTCCGCCTCGGTGACGATTCAACTCATTCCGACTTCGGTGACGGTCAGCCCCTCCTCCGTTGCCCTCAGCGCCGGAGCGTCGCAGACATTCGCCGCCAGTGGCGGCGGAGGCGGACCGTACACCTGGAGCATCAGCCCGCAGGCCGGGTCCATCGACCAGAACGGCAACTACACCGCGCCTCTCGCCGTCACCTCGACTCAGACCGTCACCGTCACGGCGACCGATCAGTCCACCAATCAAACCGGCACCGCCAAGATCACGCTCAGCGCCAGCCCGTCGGTCTCCGTCTCCATCAGCCCCTCTTCCGCTACGCTGCTTGCCGGGGGCATCCAGCAGTTCACCGCAACAGTCAACAATGCCACCTCCAATGCGGTCATCTGGAGCATCAGCCCGCAGGTCGGCACCATCGATCAAACCGGGCTGTACACCGCGCCCGCCATTATCACCGCCAGCTCGAAAGTCACGGTTACCGCGACTTCCGTTGCCGACGGATCCAAATCGGCTTCCGCCACCGTGACCCTCAACACGACGATCGATGTCGGCGCCGGCGCACCCACGCCGAGCATGCAACAGGCGTTCATCACCGCCTTCTACAAGAACGGCTTCTACAACCAGGTCACGCTTCCGCCCATTGCCAATGTGACCCGCCTGGGCACTACGGGATATGTGCAAACGTTCAACGGTGTGGTCTCCGGCACCTAGCTGGCGCTGGCCACCGCCAGCCCGAGCGCTCCTCCGTCAAGCGACGGCACCACGCTCGGCATCGTACAGCTCTACGCCGATCTCTACGCCTATTACTCGACCGTCGGCGCCGGCACCGCCGGGCTGCCGCTCTACGACACGCAGAGCTGTCCGGTCATCGACCAGAGCAATTCTTGCACGTACGACTACTTCGACAAGAGCTACGTTCTCTTTGCCTATCACGCTCCGCTGGCCACCGGGCAGAACTTCACGATCAGCGGCGTCTATTACACGGAGTGGACCAAGCAGGGTGGCATCTCCGGCCTCAGCCGGCCGGTAGACGTCGTCAACACCATCACCGCCTCGACCACCACGACCGCCGGCTTCCAGGACTTCATCAACGGCGCGATCTATACCCTCACTTCGGGCACTTACCGCGGCACCACCGTGACTGTTCTGGAGCCGATCTACGACCTGTACATCAGCAGCGGCGGCCCATCGAGTACGCTTGGCCTGCCCATCGCGGAGGAGATCGTCCTCTCTACCGGCGATCACCGGCAGCAGTTCGAAGGCGGCATTCTCCAATACACGCCAGGGGGGTCTCCAACGGTGCGCCCGCCGGTGACCAGCGTGATTCTGGGCGGCGCACCCGCGGGAGCGAGCACTATTACCCTGAATCTTGGCCAATCGCTCAACCTCACCGCGACTCCGACCTCCTCCGGGGGACAGGCGCTCACCGACCGGGCGGTTTCGTGGGTCACTACCAACAACCGCGTGATTTCCATCGCCGCCAACGGCGCACAAGCCACGGTGAAAGCCGCGGGCGCCGGCGCCGCCAGTCTTCTCGCGGCCAGCGAAGGCGTGACCAGCCCGAAGCTCAATTTCATCGTCATTGCTCCCTGCTGCCAGGTGGGCGACGGCTCGACGCCGGCTGTGCAGCAATCCTTTCAGGACGCGCTGACTCGCAATAAGATATCCGCGGCCATCCCGGTGCCGAGTCCGGCGCAGCGGGTGGGCAACGGCTACGTCCAGATGGTGCAGGATACCTC
>DATJYJ010000416.1:0-17980 GCA_035578025.1 Verrucomicrobiia bacterium | reverse complement strand
GCCTTCAGCGGCGAGGCCGACACCGACTCCGCTCAAAACGCGCAGACGCTCGGCGACCTGGTCAAACTGATGATCAATCTCGCCCAGATGCAGGCCGGCACCGATCCCACCGCCGCCACCCTGATCAAGAGCGTCACCGTGAACACCAGCGGCAACGTGGTCAAGGTTTCGGCCAGCCTGCCCGAGGACATGTTCATCCAGTTGCTCCAGTCCGGCCACAAGAGTGCCGCGCCCGCCGCCCGCACTCCTCGGGCTCCCCGTCAAGGCAGGTAGTTTTGGCGGTTCTTTAATCCGCGTTCATCGGCGTTCGTCTGCGGCCAATCCCGTCAGCCCCGCCGGACAGAGATCCCGGAAAAAGGGACACCTCCGGCAACGCTCTCCTTCATTCAACCGGAACTCCAGCTTCGCTTGCGCCTCCTGAAAGTCCCGAACCACCTGTTCGGGACTTTCGATCAGCGAGGGGCTGAGATCCACTTCGACCGCCGTATTCGGCCGCAGAAAATGCAGCCAGGCCCGCGCCGGCGGCCGCCCCGCGATTCGCTCCACCGCCATGGCGTACAGGCGCAACTGCATCGCGTAATCGCCCGCCCGCTCGCGAGCCTCGGCCGCGTTGACACCGTCGGTCTTGTAGTCCACCACCGCCAGCTCGCCGCCCTCCTCGAACCACAGGTCCACCTGCCCCCGCACCACCAGGTCCTCGACCGCCATCAGAAAATCGAACTCCCGTTCGACGCGGGCAGCCCGCTCCGCGCGCCGTCCCAGGGGACTCTGCCGGAACACCTCGGCCAGGCGCGCGGCCTCGGCGTCCGGCCTGGGAACCGCGTTGCCCGCGAGCAGCGCGTGAACCTGCGTGCCGAGCTCGCCCGCCGAAAGATCGCGATCCTCCTCGGGCTCATCCGTCTTTCGCCGCCGGCCTTGGTAGCCCAGGTAATGCGCCAGGTAGTATTGGCGCGGGCAGTTGGCGAACCTAGCCAGGGCCGTGACCGTCGCGTTCGTATCCTGCTGGCCCGAGACCGCGGGCCGGGGCACGAGCTCCACCGCCGAGGGCATCTCGTCCGACGCCGCCCCCTTGAGCAGTTCCGGCGCCCCCTCGGGCACCAGCACCCGAAGCTGCCACGTGCCCGTGGGGCGCATCACGCGCTCTCCCGGAGTCGACGTGTCGAGCAGCAGCCGCTCGATCACCGTCTTGTCCCACTGTGCCGGCTTGCGATTGGTGGCCGCAAAGCTCAGTACCAGGTGGCGCTCGGCCCGCGTCATCGCCACATACAGCAGGCGGTTGGCTTCGTCCGCCTCGCGCTGCTTCAACTCCTCGCTGAGCGCGTGCAGAAAGAGGTCGCTTTTATCCGCGCCGGTGGCCGGATTCCGCCAGCGCGCCCCCAGCCCGAACCGCCGCGAAAACCCGATCACCGGAGCCTTTGTGTCCACCCCCTTGTGCATCGCCGCCACGAACACCACCGGGAACTCCAGCCCCTTCGCCGAATGCACCGTCATCACCTTCACCACGTTGGCCGAATCCTCGGGCGGGGCATCCGGCTCGCGCGGATCGTCGGCGCGCACCAGCGCCAGCTCCTCGATGTACTCGTCCAGCGACATCTCTGCCGCCGCGTCGCGCGTCTGCGCCAGAAACTTGTCGACGTTCGGCGCCGCCGCGTAACCCGAGTCGTCGATCGCCGCCAGCAGCAGGCGGTCGAAGCTCACCGCTTCCCGCCGCAGCCGCCATTCCCGCAGCCGGTCGCGAAAACCGGCGAGTGCCGAGCCGTCTTCGCAGCGCATCAGCGCCGCGCCCAGGTTGCCTCCGTCGGCCTTCAGCCGCAGCAGGTCCTCGTCCGACGCGCCCACCAGCGGCGACCGCAGCACCACCGCCAGGCTGATTTCATCGCGCGGGTTGGCAATCACCCGCAGCAGGTGCGTCAGGTCGTTCACTTCCCGGCTCTCGTAGAATCCGCGCCCGCGATTCACCAGGTAAGGAATCCCCGCCGCGTCGAACGCTGCGGTGAATTCGCCGATGACTTCGGTGTTGCGCACCAGCACCGCGAAGTCCTGGAACGCGAACTGCGGCATCTCCAGAATGCGCCGCGCCACCCACTGTGCCTCGATCGCCGGGTCCGGCGCCGCGATCGCGTCCACCGAACACTCCGGCCGGTCGTCGAACTCCCGCGCCGCCACCAGCGGCCTCGCCTCGATCCCCGGCAGGCCGTCCGTGATCGTCTCCACCGCGCTCAGGATGTCCGCCCGGCTGCGGAAATTCTCCGTCAGCTCCACCAGGTGCCGCCCCCGCTCCCGGACTTCGTCGCGGTATTGCCGGAATCCGTCCGGCTCCGCGTGCCGGAAGCCGTAGATCGATTGGTTGATGTCGCCCACGGCGTAGAACCGGTCGACAGGCCGCAGCCACTTCATCAGCTCCGCCTGCTGCCCGTTGGTGTCCTGGAATTCGTCCATCAGCACGTGGTCGAACTGCCGCATCACCCGTGCGCGCGCGTCGGGATTCTGCTTCAGCAGCCGCACGGCCCACTCCTCCAGGTCCGCGAAATCCAGCAGGCCCGCGGCGCGCTTGCGCTCGCGATACGCGCGGTCGAACCGCCGCAGAATCTCCAATAGCAGCTCGCGCTCGGGCGCGTAGATCTCGGTGATCAGCGCGTAGCGCGATTCCTCGATCTGCGTCTTCATCCGGTTCAGCAGGTTGTAGGCGTTGTTACCCTTCCTGCATTTCCGGAGATTGCAGGTAAAGCCCTCTACCGCGCGCAAGGCCCCCGCCGGCGTATCCGCGGCGACGATCCGTTCGGCACTCTCCAGCGCGGCTTCGAACTCCTGTTTCTGGTCGTAGCGCCACGTGCTGTCCAGCGTCTCGCGCCGCAGCGCGTCCAGCGTATCCTCGATCTCGTCCAGCGTCACGCCCTGCGGCGCCGCGAAGGCGGCCAGTTCCTCCACGCCCACGCCGGCGCCGCGCATGGTGTCGTACGCGTTGAGCAGCGCGCGCTCGAACTCGTTGGAGGAAAGCCCGCGAATCAACGACCGCATGGCCTCCAGCCGTTCCGCCAGCAGCGCGTCCATCACAGCTCCGATGGAATCCTGCTGCAAACGCCAGCTCCGCCGTTCGTCGGCGATCCGGAAATCCGGATCGACCCCGGCGAACACCGCGTTCTCCTTCAGCACCCGCGCGCAAAAGCCGTGTACCGTGGAGACCCACGCACGCTCCAGCCGCCCGCGGATCCCCGGGTCGTCCTGAAACGTCTGCGCCAGTTTCTTGCGCATGTTGGCCGCGGCCTTCTCGGTGAACGTGATGGCCAGGATGCGCAGCGGGTCCACCCCGGCCTCCACCAGCCGGCGGAAGTACTCCACCAGCACCGTGGTCTTGCCCGACCCGGGCCCCGCGACCACGCAGGCGTCCAGGTGCCGCAGGCCCACGTTGACCGCATCGAGCTGCGCCGGCGTGAAGCGGATTTCGTTCACGAGCCTTCTTCCCTGAGCAGGCCGGCAACCTGCCCCACGTCCACCCTGCATGCGTCCCGGAAATCGCAGAACCTGCAATTCTCCCGATCCGCCGGAGCCGCCTCGATCCGCCCCGAGCGGATCTCCCCGACAATGCGCAGCGCCCGCTCGCGCGTGTCCGTCAGCCAGTTCTCCGGCAGCGACAGGGCGCCGTGCAGCCCGTCATCGTTCCACCCCGCGTACACGATCTCGCTCTTGAGTCCGATATAAAACATGCCTTCCGGCCGCGCGCCGAAGCACTCCCTCGCCGCCAGAAGATACAGGGGCGCCTGGAGCAGGTTCTGGTTCTTCAGCCGCGCCTTCACACGCTGCGGCGCGCTGTATTTGTAGTCGATCACGTAGGCCGTGCCGTCCGTCCTGGTGTCCAGCCGGTCGATCTTCCCCGAGACCACCACGTCATCCAGCGGCAATTGAAACGCTTCCTCCGTTCGGGATTCAAATGACCCGCGCTGCCATTGGTCCTCCGCCGCGAAGGTGCGCAAATCGTCCAGCAACTGGTTCCGCAGCCGCTCGCTGTGATAGCCGAACGGCACGTGCTTCTCGGCCAGCACCCGGCTGCATACGCGCTCGAACACCGCGGCGATGTCCCCCTTCTGGTTCCACCATTCCCTCAGCACTTCGTGGACGATCTCGCCCTGCACCAGAAACGTCAGCCGGTCCTCGGGACGCGCCGGCGCCGGCCGCAGCTTGAGAATGCGGTTGGCGAAGTGTTGAAACGGGCATTGCAGGAAGCTCTCCAGGCTCGTCGGCGAAACCTTCGCGGTTCGCTGGCCAACCACCGCCAGCAGCGCTTCGTCGCGGATCGTCGAGGGCGTAGCCCCCGCCGCACGCCGCGCCCCCGGCAGCGGCCGCACCGCTCGCGCATCCACCGCGGCCGGTAGAACCAGCTCTTCCAGAAACAGCGACTTCAGATTGGTCTCGCCGCGCGCGTCGAACTCCGGCCACGAAAGCGTCACCAGCATGGTGGCGCTGTCCAGCGCGCTCTCGAACAGGCCGCGCTCCTCGCGTTCGAACTCCGCGGCGGTGCGCACGCGCACTCCCGCCGCATTCAGCCGGCAGCGCGCGGCATCCCCGAAGAACGGGTCCTGGGTGTGGAACTTGGGAAACTCCTTCTCCACCAGCCCGCACACGAACATCGCCGGCAGCGACCATTGCCGCGCCTCGTGCGCGCTCAGCACGTGGACCACGTTGCGGCGCCCGTCCGCGACGCGCAGCCGCTTCAGCCGCAGCACGCTCTTCACCGCGTTCCACCAGGGCTCGATCGCGATTTCGCGCCCCGCCTCCAGCGACAGCGCGGCCTCGTCCAGCGCCTCGTCGAACGCATCCAGCGCCGCCGCCTGGCCTCGCCATTCGAGCGCCATCTCGTGCGTCGCCGGCTCGGTCGGACGCGCCGGACGGAACAGGTCGCGCAGCGTCTGGAAGCGCGCCGCCCAATCCTTGGGATGCAGCGAGTAGGCGCGCCATTCCTCCAGCGCCGCCAGCGAATCCAGCTTGCGCGCCATCCTGTCCGCACCCGGCCGTAGCTGGCCCGCGTCGTCCAGGAACAGCGCGCGGAATTCTGCCAGCCCGCTATTGGGCGTCTGCTCGCGGACCTCGAAATCCAGGCGGTCCAGCGCGCCGAAATCCGCGAACCGCGGCGCCAGCCGCAGCACCGCCAGCGTCCGTTCGTGATCCCACCCGCTCAGCATGGCGTCGATGGCCCCGCTCACGAAGCGGACCGCCGCGTGATGATGAAGGTCCTGGTCGAAATAGAATCGCGCCGGGATGCCGAAGCGCTCCAGCGTGGCCCGCAGCACCGGCACGTACGTCTCCGCGGCGCGCACGACGATGCCGATTTCGCGATACGGCCGGCCCCCGTCCGCCAACTCCAGAATGCGCCGCGCGATCTCTTCGGTCTCGCGCTCGATCCCGGGAGCTTTGAATACCTGCGGCGCCGGCCGTCCGCGCTTTCGATTGGCGCGCGCTTCGACGAATCCCAACGCTGCCAGCCGCTCGCGCAGGTCGTCGGTGAGATCCAGGTCGTTCAGGGTGAGCGTCAGATCCGCGTGCCGCCCGATCGCCGCGATCACGCTCAGCTCCGGCTCCGGCAGTGCATGGAAGCCGTCCACCCAGACCGTTCGAATCCCGCGTGCGCCTTCCGCCGCGATGCGCTGCGCCGCGATTTGCAGCCGGTGCGCGCGCGTCGCCAGCCTGCGCCGCGCCAGCTCGCCATCCAGCTCGCGGTACACCGCCAGAAAGGCCTCGGCCAGCGGCGCTTCCGGCAGGCAAACTGCGAGACGCGCGCTGTCGCAACCCGCGCTCGCAAACTCGTCGATGGTGTCCGCCAGCGACGCGCTGAAACCCGCCAGGTCCATCACGCGCGCGAATTCGGGGCGATTCACCCGCCGCGCCACCTCCTCGGTGATCCGGTAGAGCACCGGCTGCGTCAGCTCCGTCGTGTCCTCGGTCCATTCGCCGACATAGCCCGAGAGCGTCTGAATCGCGCTCCGCCGGAAGACCCGGCCTTCGCGTGCGAGCTGGTTCTGCAGGTGCTGCGCCATGGTCGCGGTCGGTACCAGGAGGCGCACCGGGCCATCCAGGTTGGCGCGAAGTTCATCGAGAATGCGGCTGGTCTTGCCCGAGCCCACCGGCCCGGTGAGGAGGCGCATGGTCCGATCCCACAAGCTAACATATATCTTCACATGCCCAAGCGCGCGGGCCTGATCCTGCTGCTGGCGTTCGTGGCCGTGTTTCTGATCCTCAACCACGGCGCTTACCTCGGCTGGTTTCAGGACGACGAGATCGATAACCTGAGCTGGACTCCGTTTCTCAGCTCGTTCGATTTTCTCAAAGGCGCGCTCTCGCCCTTCTTCTACCCCAACAATTTCCGCCCCGTGGGCCACTACTACTTCCATGCGGTGGAGGCGGTCGCCGGCCTGAATTTTCCCGTCTACGTGGGCGTCCTCGAGGCCTTTCACCTGCTGAACGTCTGCCTGCTTTGGGCCGTGATGCGGCGCCTGGGCGCAGGAACTCTGAGCGCCGCGGCCGCCTGCTGCTTCTTCGGCCTCCACATGGCGCTGTTCGATAACTTCTGGAAGCCCATGTACGTCTTCGACGTGCTGTGTTCCGCGTTCTCTCTCGCCGCCCTCTGGTGCTGGCTGCGCGAGCGCTGGATCGCGAGCTTCCTCGCCTTCTGGCTGGCCTACAAGTGCAAAGAGCTGGCGGTCATGCTCCCGCTGGTCTTGCTCTGCTGCGAGCTCTGGTTCGGCAAGCGCCGCTGGAAACATCTCCTCCCCTTTTTCGCGGTGTCGGTCTCATTCGGCCTGCAAAGCCTGCTCCAGAACCCGAACCGCGACAACGACTACACCTTCCGGTTCACGCCGGACGCTCTGGCCAAAACGATTCCGTATTATGCCGGCCGCGTCTTCCTGGTCCCCTGGCTGGGATTGCTCGTGCCCGTGCTGGCTCTCACCGCGCGCCGGCGCCGCGTCTGGTTCGGCCTCGCGATGGCGGCGCTGTTCTTCGTTCCGCTGGCGTTTCTGCCCGGCCGGATCTTCAGCGCCTATTGCTATCTGCCCTTCGCCGGTCTGGCGATCGCGCTCAGCGGCGTCGAATCTGCCGCGTTAGCCGCCGCTGTGCTCCTTTGGATGCCCTGGAATATCCATGAATTGCGCGTCCGCCAGCGCGAGACCCTGGCCCGCGATTCCGATATCCGCGCCTGGATGGCTGCCGCGCAGCGCTTCGCCTCCTCGGGCGAAAAAGTCGACGCCTTCATCTTCTCCGGCGCGCCCGCCGAGTTCCACCAGTGGGGTATCGAAGGCGCGCTCAAGTACTTCTACGCGCGCACGGATCTCGCAGTCCGGTGGGTGGAAGACCCCCAGGCAAAGCATTGGATGGCCACCAGGCGGGTCGCCCTGATCGAATGGGACCCTGCCCGCAAGCGCGCCGACGTCCGCGTCGTCGGGCCCTTGTAGGACAGGCTTCAGCCTGTCCGTCTACCCCACCAGCCCCTCGAACCTCGATCCCGGCCGCACGATCGTCTGGTTCCGCTCCGGACCGGTCGAAATACACCCGATCTCCACTCCGGTCCGCTCCTCCAGAAATTTCAGGTAGTCCTTCGCCCGTGCCGGCAGCGCGTCGTAGTCGTCCAGGCCGAACGTGGACGTCCCCCATCCCGGCAGGCACTCGATCACGGGTTCGACTCTCGCGATCTCGCCCACCGTCGGCGGCATCTCCGAAACCTCGCGGCCTCCGATCCGGTATCCCGTGCATACCGGAATGTTCTCGAACTCGTCCAGCACGTCCAGCTTGGTCACCACGATTGAATCGAAGCCGTTGATCATCGCCGTGTAGCGCAACAGCGGCGCGTCGAACCATCCGCAGCGCCGCGGCCTCCCGGTCACCGCGCCGAATTCGTTGCCGCGCGCGCGGATCCGGTCGCCCGCGGCATCCAGCGCCTCGGTGGGAAACGGCCCGCCGCCCACCCGCGTAATGTAAGCCTTGGAGACGCCGATCACTCCGCTAATCCGCGTCGGTGCCACGCCCGTGCCCGTGCACGCCCCTCCCGCGCTCGCGCTCGAAGACGTCACAAACGGGTACGTGCCGTGGTCCACGTCCAGCATCGTGCCCTGCGCGCCTTCGAACAAAATCGAGCGCCCGTCGCGAATCGCCTGGTTGAGCAGGGCCGCCGTGTCGCAAACCATCGGCCGGATGCGCTCCCCGAAACACTCGTATTCGTCACGGATGGCCCGCAGGTCGAGCCGGTCGTCGAGATCGAAGGTCCGCGCAATGGCGACCTTCTCCGCCATCACGGAATCGTATTGCGCCCGGAAGAACTCGGTGTTGAGCAGATCGGCTACCCGGATTCCCCGCCGCCCGGTCTTGTCTTCATAGCAGGGACCGATCCCGCGCGACGTGGTGCCGATCGACACCCGCCCCGGCCGCGCCTCCGACATCTTCTCCATCATGCGGTGCTCGGGAAACAGCACGTGCGCCCGGTTGGAGATAAAAAGGTTGCCCTTGACCTGCACGCCCGCCGCTTCCAGCGCGTCGATCTCCGCCAACAATGCCGCCGGGTCGATCACCAGCCCGTTGCCGATCACGGCTCTTTTCCCAGGCCTCAGGATGCCGCTTGGGATCAGCTTCAGCACATACTTGCGGTCGCCGATAAAGACCGTGTGTCCCGCGTTGTGACCGCCCTGGTACCGCGCCACGATGTCGAATCGTTCGGCGAACAGGTCGACAATCTTGCCTTTACCCTCGTCCCCCCACTGGGAGCCGAGGATGATGATATTTCGCATTTTGTCCAAACTTATCTATTCTAACTGAATGCGCGGTGCGCCTCGGCTCGTGTAAAGAAGCGTTAAACCTTCCCGCCCTCCGGTACGCCCCGGCGCCGTCCGTCCGTCTCACCATCACAGATATGAAGACTGGATTATCTGTTTTCTCGCTGCTCGTCATCGTTGACGCAGGCTTCGCGCAGGGCGGTCCTCCCCCGGGCGGCCCGCCGCCGGGAGGCACCACCACATCGGTGACCTACTACGCCACTTACAAGCTGGACGGCGGCACCGCCTCGCAATCCAACCAGAGCTATACTGCCACCGCCAACGACACCTCCGGCGTCTGGGTCACCAACTCCGGGGTGCTGACGCTGATCAACCCGGCCATCGCCACCAGCGGCAACACCTCGTCCACCGACAACAGCAGCTTCTACGGACTGAACGCCGGCCTTCTCGTCACGTCCGGTCAGGCCGCCGTCACCGGAGGAACCATCGCCACCACCGGCACCGGCGCCAACGGCGCCTTCGCCACCGGCTCCGGCTCGACCCTGACCCTTACCAACACCACCATCAATGCCACGGGCGATGGCGGCCATGCCGTCATGGCAACCCAGGCGGGCACGCTGACCGCCGCCAACGTCAACATGACCACCTCGGGAGCCAGCTCCAGCGCCATCGCCACCGATCGCGGCGGCGGCACCGTCACCGTCACCGGCGGCAGCGTGCGCACCTCGGGGCAGAATTCGGCGGGCGTCTACTCCACCGGCGCCATCACCGTGACCGGAAGCACCTTCCAGTCCACCGGCGCCGAAATGGCCGTCATCGAAGGCGCCAATTCCATCACCCTCAACAACGTCAGCATGACTTCGACCAAGGAAAAATGGGGCGTCATGATCTACCAGAGCATGTCCGGCGACGCCTCCGGCACTCAGGGCACGTTCACCATGACGGGCGGTTCCCTGAACTACACTCCCGCCAACGGCCCGCTCTTCTACGTCAACAACTCCACCGGCATCATCAATCTGAAAGGCGTGTCCCTGACTACCGGTTCCGGCGTGCTGGTCAAGGCCGCCGCCGGCGACTGGGGCGCCACCGGATCCAACGGCGGCACCGTGGTGATGACCGCCGACGCGCAGACCATGACCGGCGACATGACCGCCGACAGCATCAGCTCCATCTCCCTGACGCTCAGGAACGCCTCCATCCTGACGGGCAGGTTGACCCGGGCGGCGCTGACACTCGACGCGGCCAGCACCTGGAGCGTATCCGGCAACTCCGTGCTCACCGCCCTCTCCGACGCCGCCGCTATCTCCGGAACCTCGATCAATAACATCAAGGGCAACGGCTTCACGGTGACCTATGACGCCGCTCTTGCCGCCAACAGCTATCTCGGCGGCAAGACCTACACGCTGGTCAACGGCGGAACCCTGATGCCGGCGTCGACCACCACCGCCGCCAACACGCCCTCGATCTCGGCCGCCGGGATCCTGAACGCAGCCAGCGGCGCGGCCGGCATCGCCCCCGGTGCGTGGATCTCGATCTTCGGGAGCAACCTCGCCCAATCGGCGCTGAGTGCAGGGTCGGCCGACCTCGTCAACGGCTACCTGCCTGGGACCCTGGGCGGCACGAAGGTTACGATCAACGGCAAAAGCGCGTTCCTGAACTACGTGAGCCCTGCCCAGATCAACCTCCAGGCGCCCGACGATACCGCCACCGGCACGGTCACCGTGAGTGTCTCCAATGCCGCGGGCACGGCCACTGCCACCGCGCTCCTGCAATCCGTCATGCCGGGATTGTTCGCCGCCAACAACTACGTGCTCGCGGTGCGCCCCGCTGGCGGTGTTCTGGTCGGCAGCACCGGCGCCCCTGCGAAACCCGGCGATGTGCTGGAGGTCTTCGGCACGGGCCTGGGACCCACGACGCCGTCCATGCCCGCGGGCCTGGTGTTCTCGGGCGCCTACGCGGCGGTCGGTACTCCCACCGTGACCATCGGCGGCATCGCCGCGACGGTCTCCTACTGCGGCCTGATCGGCGCCGGCCTCTACCAGATCAACCTGACCGTACCTGCCGCCCTCGCGCCGGGCGCCTATCCTGTCATCGTCACTCAAAGCGGCGCGAGTTCTCCCGCTACCGCGCTGATGAGCATCGCGAGTAACTGACCCGTCCGCCCTACCGCTCCGTGCTCACCATCCGCGATTCCGCGACAAACTTCTTGTAGTTACTGAACGTGAAGTCGGTGTCGATGCGCAGCCCCTTCACCAGCAGCACCCTCGCCGAGCCCGCCAGCGCCGCGTACTTGGGCAGCCAGACCTCGTCGTTCACGCGCGTGTATTCCACCCGGATGTGCGCGCCTTTCTGGAATCGCACCAGAAAAGCTCCGATCGCGATCGTGTCGATGCTCTCCGCCTCCACCTTCACCGGCTGATAGTCGGCCTTCGCAATCCACATCCGGCCCTTCATCTTGAGGAAGTAGGCCGTCCTCTTCGTCTTCGGCTTGTATCCCGGATGCGGCGTCCCCTCGATCACCCACACCGGAACACCGGCAACCTGCTCCTCCCCCACCAGGCGAAGATCGAACGCCTCGGGAATCTCCTTCAGTTCGTCTTCGAACGCCTTCCGCCGGCGATCCCATTCCGCGATGCGCGCCTGCCGCTGCTCCGGCGTCTCCTTCTGGCGCGCCTCGATGCTCTTCTGCAACGCCTCCTGCTGCTGCGATTCTTCCTTCGGCGGCAGCGGCTTGTCGTCGCGCTGTACCAGGCGCGTGTAGGGCGAGCCTTCAAGCAACGTCACGTCCCACGTCTTCGATTCGCGATGCTTCACCGCACCCGCGCCGTCGGTTGCGCGCGTCTCCTGCCGGCGCAGATACGTGTAGTTGCGCGCGACCTCTTCGTTGTGCTCGTTGCGTTGCAGCGCCCGGCGCACAATCTCTCTCGGATCGTCCGCCGCGCGGAGCGAGAGTACGGACAGTGCCGCTACTGCGAAAGCGCCGGTCGAAAAGGACATCCCCGCTGCGTATTATACGCGCGGGGTTGCGATTGCGTTTCCTCTGCGGCCTACCTCCCACCGCACCAGCACCGCGATACAGGTCAGAATGTACAGCCCGTAAAACACTACGCCCAGCTTCAGCACCGGCCTCGGAATCTCGATATACACCGGTCCCGCCGCGGACGCCTCGACTGCCGATTGGGCCGCCGGCGGGGACGGCGCGGCCGCCGCCCGGCCCCCGCTCCGCTCGCGAAAATCGGCCAGAAATTCTTCCACCAGGGCACGCTGCCCCGTGCGTGCAAAGGAATCACACTGCCGCCCGGCGCACGTGTACTGCTGGCACTGGCGCCAGGTGGTGGCCATGGTCACTCCGTTGGCCTGCGACGGAACCGACACCACCTCCGACAGGCTCAGGCACTGATGTACCGCCAGGCTTCTGACCCCGCCGTCGGCGGCCACCGGAACGCAATCCAGGCCGCTGGCCAGAGCCGCCGTGTGCACCCGCGAAACCGTGATGCCCGCTTCGCGTAGTTGCGCCTCGGCCTCCTGTTGCAATGAGGTCGTTGAGAAAATGGTGCCGCAGCCTGGCCCGATCTGCGACGCCACGGAAACATGCGCCTCCTGTGCAATTACGGGACCCCCGCCCGCCATCAGCAGGCCGGCTCCGAGCGCCCAGGTAGCACATCGACTGATCACGAGTCCGGACACGCCTCGTGCCTGCGTGGGATGTGGCGCCATGCCCTCAACCGTACGGCCATTGCCGTACCTCTACAAGTCAACGTTGGATAGGATTAACCGATGGCATCAGTCGAACGGAATGGCCGTAACCCGCCTCCCGCACGCCCCAGAAAATTCCAAACGGAAATCCGGACCCCCTGCTCCGCAGCCCCTCCGGGCATGATACGCTTACAGTTTATGCACATTGCGGACGTCTACCGCACGGTAGGTGTCGACGGGTTTGCCCAACTCGTGCGGGGCATCTCCATCGGCAAGCTGAAAACCTACCAGATCTACGAGGGATTCAAGGTTCGTGCGCACCTGCAAAAGCTCAATACCGAGAGCCTGCGTAAAGCCGTTCCCCGCCTCTGGGAGCGCGTCCTCGCGGACGAGGATTTTGCCAAGGATTTCGCGCAAGCCGTCCTGGTTTCCCATCTGGATCTGATCACCGGCGTCCTGGATTTCCTGGGCGTTCCGCATGAAAACGGATTCTTCGCCAAGGACACGGACCCCAAGCCGTATTTCACCGAAGGCTGGGAAGACCGCGTCCACGAAAAATTTCATGAGATTTATCCCGAGCCGCTGCTCCTTTTCTACTTGAATCACTTGCGGTGGGAATTGCTCGCTTCGCCGGATGCCTACCGGCCCCAATCTACGAGCGCGGCGTGAGTTCGGTTCGTTACGTGCATTTGCAATACAAAAGCATGACAGCTTCCGGAAGACGATGTTCGGTTCGAGCTTCGAAAGCTGCTGTTTTCTCTCTTGAAGTACTTTCGTTTGATGCAGATACGGTTGTAGCCCAAAAGTCCGTCCGGCGCTCCCAGGCCGGACCCGGGTGTAGGGTTTCTATGCACCCCGCGCGGATTTTGAGCCATAACACCCACCTTGGGATACGTGGGGTTTACGCATCTGCCTTGTCGCCGAAGCCCAAGAGGTGTCTGACATGAATCATTGCGATTTCCATTATTCTCATCTCCTGCCCAAGAAGCCGGGGATCCTCCCCCTGGAGGAGACGATGACGAAGAAGTGCCGGCGCTGCGGTGCTGAATTCATCACGCGTAGCCGGATCCGGAAGCGCTGCGATGCCTGCCAGACCGTGGTCTCCGCCGAAAAGCAGAAGAAGGCCAATGAGCGGCTGAAGGCCCGCCGGGCTGCCCGCCGCATGTGCCTCCTCAAGGCTAGCTAGAGGCTCAAAATCCGGCGTACCGCCAGGCGGGCGGGACTCTTATCCCTGTTGCCTGATTAGCTCACTCGTGCCGATGAGACTCGCTTTCTAACCCGTTGGGTGCGTGTTTTCAATACCCACAGGCTGGACCGCCGCGTGCCCAAAATCAGCGCATGAAACTCCTCTTGCTCTTGGTGATCGCCGGCGGCGCCCTCCTGTCTGAAACCGCCGTGGTCGTCCGCACCGTGCAGTTTCAGAAGTTCCAGGGCGTCACCCCTCGCGAAATCGTCCAGCGCCTCCACGACCGCGATATCGAGCTCGTCGAACGCCCCTACGATCCCGCGTACGTCGCCACCGCCCGCCAGATCGTCGAAGAACTGCTCGCCGAAAAAGGGCAGAAGGGAGCCGTCCGGACGACCATCACCGAACTGAAGGGCGGCAAAGTCAAGGTCACCTTCAGTCTGGTGCAGTAGCAGGTTGCGCCAAGAGAATCAGCCACGGATGCACACGGATTCACACGGATAAAACAAAGAACCAATGATCCGCGTGTATGTGTGTCCATCCGTGGCTCAATAAGGGTTTTTGGTCGCGCATTCCGCGCGGCCGGCCTACAACGCATTCAGAAACGCCACCAGATCCTTCTTCTCCTGCGCCGTGAAGCCGATGTGGAACCGCTGGTCGTAGAACTCCAGGACGTCGTCCAAAGAGTCTGCCGACCCGTTGTGGAAATAAGGCGCCCGGCTCGCCAGCGCGCGCAGGATCGGTCCCTTCACTTTTCCGACGTCCTTCCATAGCCCGGTGATCAGCGCCCGGCCGGGATCGGTTGTCGCCTTGGTCTCGTGAGTGGTCTTGTTCTCGAGCACCATCACGGGAAGATACTTCAGATCCAGCGGACTGTCGAGGTCGCCCACCCCGATGTTCAACGGCACCGCCAGCGAATGGTTGCCGACGTTCGGCGAATCGTGGCAGGTGCCGCATGTGCCCGGTATCGTCGCGGCGTTCAAGTCGTCGTTCAGCCCCGCGACCCGCGTAATCTGGATCGCCTTCGAGTTGAATAACGCCTGCCCCCGTGCGATGCTGGCGCGCCGGCTGTCCGGATCGTTGCCCTGCCGCTGGGTGAGCGCGGCCGGCGGCATCCACGCGTCGAACAGCCCGAAGATGGCCGGCGTGAATGCCGTGCCGCGCGGGTTTCCGCCCAGCGGGTCGTTGATTCCGACAAAGAACCCGGGCATGGCGCTCGTGGCGATCGTCGCCGGCCCCCCGAGAGCCCCGTTGGCGTTCAGCGCGCCCGCGCGATAGTCGAATACCTGGGCAGTCACCAGACCCATTTCGAACGCCACGATAGCCTGCTGCTGTGCCGCTGTCAGAGGGATCGCCGCCTGTGCGTGGCCGTTGGTCGCATCCAGCGACTGGTGCGCCAGGTCGGCCAACAGGTCTCCCGGATTGGTCGTGGGCGTGATCTTCTGCGTTCCCGTTTGGGTTGAGGACTCGCGCCCGTCCCACATCACCGTGCTCAGGAACCGCAGGTTCGTGGCAGGCAGCGGCCGCCGGTACATGGAGAGCGTTGCCGGATCGCCGCACCCATATGGATTGTCCACGCTCACGACCTCGAACTCCGCGTTCGCCGGCACCGGGAGCGCGATGCGGATCAGCCCCTTGCCGGTCAGCAACCGGTAGGCATCGCGCCGGGCGGCTATCGTGGACGTGTCGATGTTGTGGTCGCACACCGATCCGTCATTGGTCCTGAAGATGGGATCCAGTCCCTGCGTGATTTCGAATCGCGCCCTGACTTCGTCTGCGGAGATGGACCATCCTTCCGCGGGCAGATGGCACGAGGCGCAGCGGCGCCCGTTGGATCCGAGCGATTGAAAAAAGGGACCGCTCAAGTCGATCGGCTGATTGGCCATGTTGTATGTGGCCACGAAGCCGCTGGCATTCGGAAACGGGAAGAGATTGGGTAGCGACTGCCCCTGCGCCGCCAACACGGCCAACGAAACCATCAAAAATGGGACTCTCATTCACTCCTCCGAAGCGCCGGAGTGCTGTGCCGGTCGCGGCGCTCACTCTGATAAGTGCGAATGAGAAAAACATTTCACCGTGTTCCTCGTGTGAAACGGGCGGCTTGTACGGCGGCTCACCTTCCGTCGAGGCTTCGCCAATCGCCCGATTGAATGAATCCCGCCCAGAAAAACGGGTGCTCCCGGTTCTTCCGCCGGAGCATGGCTAGCTGCGCCTGTCGCAAAGCCTCGCCGCGGCCGAGGCCCGCCTTCAAACCTGTGTAGTAGGCGGTCATCGTCTCGCGTGTGACACGGTCGCTGACCGGCCACAGGCTCATGACCAGGCTCTGCGCTCCGGCCAGAAGAAACGCGCGGCGCAGCCCATACACGCCTTCGCCATTCTTGACTTCCCCCAGCCCCGTCTCGCACGCCGACAGGGTCACCACCTGCGTCCCCCACAAGTTCAGGCCGGACGCTTCCAGCGCCGTCAGCACGCCGCCGTCGCCCCCGCTGTTCAGGTTGGCGCCCGCCAGGGCCAAGCCGGAGCGCAATAGCGGGTTGTCCAGTTTCACGTTCGCCTGAATCGAGCGCGTGCCGCCGCCTTCCGCCGGGGCGCCTTCGCTCAGGAAAAATCCGTGCGTCGCAATATGCAAAATCCTCGGCGCTTCCAGGCTCTTCAGCGATGCCTTACTCGCCTCGCGTCCGGTGAGGACCTTCGCGTCGTGCCAGAGCGACTGAATGCTGCGCGCCTCTTCCGCTGTCCCGGGCAGAGGGGCGAAGTACATGCTCGAAAGCCCAGGTCCGGTCGTGATGCTGCGGCGCCGGGCGCCCGCGGCCAGCGCGATCCGCGGCTCTCCGAAGAACGGGTCGGCCACCACTACCGGTCCCCTCGAGCTGATCAGCGGTGCCTGCATTCGCAATAAGTCACGCCCGGTAGTCAGATAGCTGATCGCATAAGTCTCCACCAGGTGGCGGCCCTCTTGGTCCACCAACGCCTCGAACGGAATCAGGTCGAGCTCTCCATCCGGCGAGACGAGCAGTTGTTTCGCATCGCCCGTCAGGGGCCGCAATGGCTCCATGATCTTCCGATCGGCGGCGCGCGCCAGATCCCGCACATCGTGCCGGCGCTCGTCCCGCAACGCCGCTCTCAGCGCCTCTACCGCGGCGTCGATTTCGTCCGCCGGGCCAAGATCTCTCCACCGGATGTCGCCGCCGCGCCGCAGAACGTAGGCCACATATCGCCGTCTCCCGTAGGCCAGGCTCTCCTTGATTTTTGGGTCGAAGGTCCGGTAGACGGCGAATTCGATCAGGGCCGCATCCGCGGGAATCGCCGCCCGCACCGAGGCAACCGTGACCGGCTGCTTCTGCGCCCGGAATTCATTGCTGCGCCCGCTGACCACCGACTCCAGCCGTTCCCTCCGCTCCTCGAGCGCTGCGATCTGCTTCTCCCAATCCGCGCGGGGAACTTTCGCCGGGCCGGCCAAAGCCAGCCTGGCCAGCCTCGCGTCGGTCTCGCTGAGTTCGTCGAGCAGTTTTCGATCCTCCGCGTTCAGCCGCTGGCGCAATACCGCCATGCTGTCCGACATCGCGTCCAGCCCGCGCCCTTTGCGCTGCAGCAACACCAGGGCGGCGAGATCGCGAGCGGCGGCACTCTCGGGCGCCTGTTGCACATGAAGCGAGATGGTCCGGTCCGTCTGCGAAGAGATCCATTTCAGGTAAGCGAGCTTCTCCCGGTCGGAGCCGATCGTCAGGTTCCACCCGATCAACTTTTCATGGACCTCGTCGAAGCGCGCCCGATATTCGATGGCTCGCGGAACATCGCCCAGCGCGGCGTACGTACGGGCGACCCCGTCGAGCGCGGCCCAGGTGGCGCGGTGATACGGCCCCACGGAAGCAGTCGACAGGTCAAGCGCCTGGAGATGCAGCTCGAGCGCGCGAGTGTAGTTGCCCTGGTCGCCGTAAACGTTGGCGATGGCCGTCACCAGCCTCACCGTGTCCGGATGCTGGCTTCCCAGCGCCTTCTCGCGAATTGCGTGCGCCCGCTGGTACAGTTCGAGCGCGCGCGCGTACTCCTTCCTCTCGAGCGCGACGCTCCCGAGATTGTTCAGAGGCGACCCGAGCTGCACGTGTTCCGGGCCGTATTTGTTTTCCACGAACGCGACCGTGCGCTCGAGCAAAGGCTCCGCGAGATCGAAGTCTCCCATCACGCGGTAGATGTCGCCCAGGTCGTGTACCACCGCAATCAGGCTGACGTCGTCCGGATCGAAACCTTTTTCGGCGATCGGCAGGGCGCGCTCCAGGTAGGTCCGGGCTCGCTCCAGGTCCTCGAGGAATCCATGCAGGTTGGCCAGCGCGCGCAGGCACAGCGC
>DATJYJ010000415.1:0-12638 GCA_035578025.1 Verrucomicrobiia bacterium | reverse complement strand
GGGAATGCCCACCGCCGGAGGATTCGACCTCAACGCGCTGCGCACAAATACGGCGAAGTACGGCGCGTTCTTCGTGCAGGACGATTGGCGCGTGCGGCCCAATCTGACCCTGAACCTCGGGATCCGGTACGAGCACGATTTCCCGAACTACGAACGCTACAACCGGGCGCTGAGCGGGTTCGACAGTACTACGCCGAGCCCGATCGCGGCAGCGGCGCAGGCAGCGTACGCGCTGCATCCGGACGTGATCCCGGCCAGCCAGTTCAAGGTTCTGGGCGGGCCGACTTTCCCCACCTCGTCGAACCGCGCCATCTTCAGCCCGCAGTCGCACATCTTCAGCCCGCGGCTCGGCTTTGCATGGACGCCGTTCGACAACAAGACGGTGATTCGCGGCGGCGGCGGGGTGTTCGTCTTCCCCATGAACAACCCGAACTATTATCAGGACGGCTTCAGTCAGACCACGAGCATGATCGTCACCAACGACAGCTACCTGACTCCCGCCGCGACGTTGGGCAACCCGTTCCCCAGCGGCTTCCAGCAGCCGACGGGATCTTCACTTGGCATCGCGACGAACCTGGGAAAGAGTTTCAGCTACTTCAATCCCGGTGTCCTCAATCCGTACTCGATTCGTTGGGAGCTCGGTATTCAGCGCCAACTCCACAACGATCTGGTGCTCGAATTGGCGTATATCGGAAACCACTCGGTACACCTGTTCGGCCAGGGCCAGAGCGGCGGCAGCAGCTCGGCGCAGGGCAAGCAGTTGGACTATATTCCCGCGTCGTACCTGAGCACGTCGCCGTTCCGCGACCAGGCAACCATTGATTACCTTTCAGCGCTGGTGACGAATCCCTTCGCCGGCCTGATTCCGGGCAGTGCCAGCCTCAACGGCGCCACGGTCTCACGGCAGACTCTGCTGATGCCTTACCCGCAATTCACGGGAATCACGCTACAAGCTCCGAACGCGTTCAGCTCGTACTTCGAAAGCATGGATATCCGTGTGGAGAAACGCTATTCCCATGGGCTGACGGTGCTGGCGAACTTCACTTATTCGAAGCTGATCGCCGAGGACAGCTACAAGAACAATACCGACCTGAAGCCGGAGAAGCGCGTGGCCGCGGATGACCGTCCGCTGCGCTTCGTGCTCAGCGGCAGCTACGAACTTCCTTTCGGAAGGGGCAAACGGTTCGACACGCATTCGGGCATCGGCAACCGGATCGTGGGCGGATGGGTGATCAACAGCATCTACACCAACCAGATCGGCGCGCCGCTCGGGTTCGGCAACAACCTGATCTACTACGGCGGCCCGCTGAACAACAACCCGCACCCGAGCAACCTCGATGCCCCGATCTTCGACGTGACGCGGTTCAATACCAACAGCTCACAGCAGCTCGGGAGCAACATCGCGGCATTCGGAAGCCGCTACGGCAGCCTCCGGCAGGATGGCGCGGACAACGTGGACCTCTCGCTGCTCAAAGACACCGCGATCAACGAGAGGCTGAAGCTGCAATTCCGCTTCGAGGCGTTCAACGCGTTTAACCGGCCGTCGTTCGACCCGCCGAACCTGAGCGTGACCAGCTCGGCGTTCGGCAAGATCACGACCCAGCCGAACCTGCCCCGGAGCATTCAGATGGCGCTCCGCCTGGCCTGGTAGAGCGGGAGCTAATACGGCCACGCAAGGCGTGTGAATTCGAAGTGCAGCGGATCAAGTCCGCGCTCTTTCAGCATCTGCACGCAGGCGCCGATCGAATCACCGATGGCCTCGATGCGGCGCAGCGGCAACGCATCGGGGGTGTAGATCTCCATCGCGACGTACTTCCCCGCAAGGGCGGTGCGTTCTTCGAGGGTGAGCCGGTCGGGGTTGCGGCCAAGGGCGGCGCGCGGATCTTTGGCGGCGGATACGGACATATGTCGGGACGATTTTAGCAGAGTCGTGGGGCGGACCATCGGTTTCCGTGGTGCACCCGGTCCACCCAGGGCAACACTATTCACAACCAGTCCTGCGTGTACCTTCGGTGCGTGGGCGATCTACTTATCCCGGCTCAAACCGAGCGCCCGAATCCGTTTGTGCAGATTGGTGCGTTCCATGCCGAGTGTCCGCGCCGCGCCGCTTACGTTCCAATTGGATTCCTCCAAGGCCCGCAGGATGTGTTCCCGCTCGGCGGATTCGCGCGCTTCCTGGATGGTACTCTTGGGGCCGGCCTCCCGCTGAACCCGTATCTCGACGGGTATGCAATCGCGGGTGAGACGCTCGCCGGGGGTGAGGATCGCCATGCGCTCGACCACGTTGCGCAGCTCGCGCGCATTGCCTGGCCATGGGTAGCTCTCCAGCACGCAAAACACCATTTCATCGAGATGCTTGCGTTTGAAGTTGTTCCTGGCACAGAAGTCCTCGAGAAAATACTCGGCGAGCAGCCGGATATCGTGGGGACGCTCGCGCAAGGCGGGGACGCGGATCGGCACCACGCTCAGCCTGTAATAGAGATCCTCGCGAAACTTGTCGGCGGCTACCATGCCCGACAGATCCCGGTTGGTAGCGCTAATCACGCGCACGTTTACCCGGATGATCTGCTCGCCACCAACGCGGTGAAACTCGCCCTCCTGCAGGACACGGAGGAGCTTGGCCTGGGAGGCGCCGTGCAGATCCCCGACTTCGTCCAGAAAGATCGTGCCGCCGTCGGCGAGCTCAAACTTGCCGCGCCGGGTTGCGGTTGCTCCGGTGAACGAGCCTTTCTCGTGCCCGAACAGCTCGGTTTCGATCAGCTCGGTGGGGATGGCGGCGCAGTTCACCTTGACGAACGGCCCGGCGGCGAACGGGCTGGCATTGTGAATGTGCGCGGCCAGCAACTCCTTGCCGGTGCCGGACTCGCCGATCAGCAGGACGCGGGCGTCGCTGCGCGCGGCCATCGATGCCTGCTCCACCGCCCGCTGCCACGCGGGTGTGGCACCGATCATTTTGGGCGCGGCGCCGATCTGTTCGCGCAGGCGCTCGTTTTCCTGGCGGAGGCTGGATTGTTCGAGCGCGTTTTTCACCGCCAGCAGCACGCGATCGCGGCTCAGTGGCTTTTCGAGAAAATCGAAAGCTCCCGCGCGCGTGGCCTCCACGGCATCCGCGATGGTGCCGTGCCCGCTGATCATGACGGCGGGCGCCGCAGGCGCGGCGCTATTGCCGCCGTTGCTGCGGAGGGCCTTGAGCACGTCGATCCCGTTGCCGTCGGGCAGCTTCATATCCAGCAGGTAGACATCGGCGCGGCCCGCATCGGGGTAGCGCTTGAATTCGGCGACGCTCCTGCACACGTTAACCGAATATCCCTCGCGTTCGAGAATCATGCGCAGCGAGCGGCCGATATTCTCTTCGTCATCCACGATCAGCACGCGTTTGGATGCCATTGATTGCCACCGGCAGCAGCACGCGGAATGCGGCCCCACCGAGTTCTCCTTTCACCAGAACAATGTCCCCGCCGCTGAGCAGCGCGCTTTTGCGGGCGATGGACAGGCCCAGTCCCATCCCGCGCTTCTTGAATGAAATGGTGGGCTGGAACAGGTTGGCGCGGGCCTGTTCGCTGAGGCCCGGCCCGGAATCGTGCACCTCGACTGCCACGCGTCCGTTGATCGACGTTGTCACTCCCAGCACATGACCGCCTTCGCCCGCCGCTTCGGCGGCGTTTTCCAGCAGATTGGTGAGGATGCCTTTGACCAGATCCTGATCCGCCATGGCGCTGGGAATTGCGCCGCCCAGGCGGCAGTCGTAGGCGATCTCCGGATGCGCGGACTTGAGGAAGGCGATGCGCTCTTCCAGAAGCGAATTCACATCGAGGGGTGCGGGCCGCACCGGCGGTTCGGCGGCGAACTGGGAAAAGGCCCGGATGCGCCGTTCCAGCGTCTCGATTTCATCGACCACGATCTGCGCCGCCTGGGTCATGAACGCGGTATCGGCATCTTCGTGGCGCACCAGCATCTCTTCCACCGTGAGCCGGATCGGCGTGAGGGAATTCTTCACCTCGTGCGCCATCTTGCGCGCCAGGGTCTGCCAACTGGCAAGTTGCCGCAGGTAAACCAGGCGCTCCGTGCTCTCCTGGAGCTTGTCCGCCATGTGATTAAATGCCTGGATGGCACGGCCGATCTCGTCGTCGCGCCTGGCCGCCACGCGCGCGCCGAGGTCGCCTGCGGCGAGTTCGCCTAAGCCGGCGGTCAGTTGCTGGATGGGCAGGCTGATGCGGTGCGCCAGGTAAACCAGCAGGGCGAGCGATACCAGCCAGATGCCGGCGGCGAGCAGGATATAGGTGAGCTTGATGCCTTTGCGCAGGTCACGCCCGTTGGCGTCCGTTACGGCGGTGCGCGCGTCGCGGATTTCTCTGGCGATCCGCTCCATGTGGACGTCGCCCAAGGGAGCGGACCAGACCCAGATCTCGTCGCCGTGGCGGACCAGGTAGTCCAGGCGGTCGCCGTCGTTGCCGCCGCGGAAGAAGTGCTCGCCTTCCAGGGTGCCTGCGAAGGACTTGACGGAATCCGGCCAGGCCGCCCGGTCGATGGGTGCGTACTTGCGCGGCTGCAACTCGCCTGCCTGCGCCTGCCGCTTCAGATCCGCACAGGCGCGCGCGTAAAAGTCCTTGGTCACGCGTGTCAGGGTCTTGGAGAGCGTGTCCAGGCGCGCCGTGTTGGACGTGTCGATGGATTCCTCGAGCAAAGAGGTTGTCACCCATATGGTGGCCGCCAGCGGCGCCAGGGTGGCGGCCAGGAAGATGAGAATCAACCGGTTGCGGAGGCGATTCACCCGCGTGATCCGCGGCCGGCCAGGCGAGGCAGATCAGCCAGCCGCACACGCCGTTCCAGCGGCCCCCATTGAGTCTGTTCGGAGTTTTTCTTGCCCAGCCACTCGATCATGCGGGCAATACTGATCCCCGGCATGCCCTCAGCCGCGATTTCCCGCGCGTTGGCAGTGCGGATATCGAAACGCAGCCAGTAGAAAACGTCGTTGGCGAGGCCGAGCGTGGAGAGGCCCAGGCTGTCGAAGCACCAGCTCTCGGCGGCCTGCATGGAGAGCCCGTCTACACTGGACGGCTTGCCGGCCAACTGGGTCACGGAGAACTGCTCCTCCCAAAGAGCATAACTCACCACAAACCGGCCCTTCTGCTGGCGCAGGGTGATGGTTCGGGAGTCGTTGAGCAGCTCGAGATTCGCCATGTAGGCCACCGCGTCGCCATCCTTCAGCCGGTCCAGGGCTTTGCCCGTCAGAAAGTGCAGCGACGGCGCGGAGACGCGCAGCGTGTCGCCATCGTAGCGAACCTGTAACGGCTGATCTTCAAACGCGCGGGATACAGATAGACTGAGGCCGGCCAGCAGCCAGCATCTGCGGCTGACGAGGGTCTCCCGCGCGCGGGGCGTCATCGATAGGTTAGGTCCGTCAATAGATTATGCCCATCATTACGACCGGGTCGACGTGGCCGGAGCGGACCGGAAAGGCGAGAGCCAGCGTGAAGATGCTCTCCTTGATCCCCACACCCAAGGAATGGCGTGGCGTGACCGGTTGCCCGCTGTCCCAAACGGCGCCGGCATCGTAAAAGGCCCACACGGGGCCATAACGATACTCGACGGCGTTATGTACCAGGCGGTTTCCTCCGATTGGGTCAAGATCGTACTTATTCCAGCCGCGCAGGTAGTAGGAGTTGCCGGCGACAAAGCGGTCGACCAGGGGGGCCCGTCCGCTGATGGTGCCGACATTGAACGCGTCGGTCAACTGGTGCCGGCCGTGCTTCGCGCGGTAGACCAGGGCCGCGGTGTGGCTGGTATAGACAAAGTCGGATGCCAGGATCCGGGTGGCGGCACGCAGGGCGTAGTCCGCATCGACGTCCTGCTGAAACGGGGCGTCGGCGAGCGTCTGGTGATATCGCAGCGAGGCGATAAAGGCGTCGGCGGATTCGATGTGTGATTCGGGATACTGGTTTTCGAAGCGCTGAAAACCGACGCCGACTTCCAGCGTCAGCGGCTTGGCCAGTGCCACCGTGAGCGTGGGCTGGTAATTCTGCCGCGTCCGGTAGGTGGCAGAGGTCAGGTTCGGGTGAGCCGCGGCTGCGTCGATCGTGTTCTGGTTCCACTGCTCGTGATAGCTTTCGAACTGGAAACGCAGGCCGAGTTTGTCGCTGCCCAGGAGGTGCTTGTTCTCGTAACGCCCGTTGATTCCGGCAAAACGCTCCATTAATGTATCGCCGTCGCTGGCAGCGCCGAAGAGAAAGCTGTTGTGTTGTACCGTGAATCCGACCGCTCCGGCGCCGCTCCAGCCGTCGCGGGAGTTGTACACCGCCTTAGTAACAGCGGCGTCGATGTTGGCGCGCGGCTGCTTGACCTCGAATTCCACACGGACATGTTCGGGGATGTCCGCTCGGAGTACGTGATGACTGACCTCCTTGGCGGATAGTTCTTTCTTGAGGCGGTCGGCGAGGCCGTCAAGGACGCCCGGATTGAGTTTCTGCCCGACCAGGGCGGCGAGGTCTTTACGCAATCCGGAGCTGAGTTTCTCGCTCTGGGAATCGGTGACGTTGGTCTTCCAGCCCTTGCCGGCCACAATGACGGTATCTACCGTGTACCGCCGATTGACGTTCTGATCGGAATCTTGATCTCCGGCAAAGAGGAGGCCACCCATGCACAGGCAGCCCAACCAGGCGAGTTTCATGCGCTGGCGGTGTGCACGCACCACACCAAAGGTAAATACAAGAAAATAAGAAGGATAGATTAACAGCGAATGTGCCCTGGATTCACAGGTGTGGAGGGGAATTGAAAGGACATCGAGCGCGGCGAGTCGCGCCCGGGGGAACCGGCGATTACAGAGCTTTCGCCAGTTCGTTTGCAAAAGCGCTGCGCGGAGCCTGCTCACGGTTGCGTCCGGCACGCCGGCGACGTTCAGGGCGTTGATCGTTGCGAGGCGGCGCATTCGATCCCTGGACCGTCTGCCCGCTTCCGCGGGGAGCGTCCTTGCCCTTCGGTGGCTGGGCCGGATTGGCGCGCAAGAGGCGATCCTCGAGGGGTGCGCGATCGAAGCGGCGAATGATCGCCTGCATCTCATCGTTCGTGGGTGCTTCGACAAAGGCGAAGCCCTTGGATTCCTGGGTTTCGTGGTTTCGGATCACCTTGACCGAGTCGGCGACGAGGTCTTCGGCTGCCAGCCATTGTTTGATATCGTCGGCGGTGACCCACGTAGGCAAGTTGCCAAGAAAAACGGTAAAGCTCATCAGGATTGGTATTTTAACTCCGTGGTTGGATTTGCGGACTTCAAGCGGAAGGATTCCGATCTGCATTTAGATAGTATCAGAGCGAGTCGGCGCTTGGCAACGGCACCGAAGCCTTGGCTGGGGGCGCCGGCCTTCACCGCTCCAAAATGGCTCGCCGCAGCTTCAGGTAAGCCTCACCTCCCAGCGATTTTGCGGCCTGCTTGGCCTTCCAGAGGGCGGTCTGCCGCCAGCGGGGCCCGCGCCGCCCGGCGGCAAATCCCGCCGACCACTCCGGACCCATACCGCGCTGCACCACGTACCTGCCGAGCACGAGACATCCATTGACGACGGTTATGCCGGCGGTCGGCTCCGATGTAAACAGCACTTCGACCCCCGAGGCGGCGGCGGATTCGGCCACCTCACGGGAGTAATACCCGCCGGGCACCGAAGCGGTCTTCAGGCTCTCGCCTGCAATCTGCGAGAGCCGGTCGAGGCTCTGGCGCCACTGGCGGTCGATCTCATCACGCGCGAGTGCCGCCATGCGGCTGGGATGCGAGGCGGAATGGCTGCCGATCACGTGTCCGCGGCGGTGCAGCTCGCGGACTTCTTCCGCGCTCAAGAAGCCGGCGGCGCCGATTCGATCCGTCGTGATGAAGAAATGTCCGCGCCAGCCGTAGCTCTCCAGTATGTCCGCCGCCGGGTGCAGGGCACTCGCTCCGCCGTCGTCGAAGGTGAGAAAGACCGGCGTCGGATCCGACCATTCGCGCCTCGCCGCGATCGACGAGACCGCCTGGGCGGGAACGGCCTCACGAATGGCTGCGAGATGGCGCTCGAAATCTTCCCGACGCAGCTTGTAGACGTGGGCGCCTTCGCCGGGGAATCCGCTGGAGCCGAAGTCCCCGTTTTCGACCACGTCGTGATACATGATGGACAACGCGCGCATAGTGGTCCTAAAGATGAATCGGGCCGTCACCGTCGCCGCGGTTGAAATGGAATGCGTCGTCCGGCGCATCGGCAACCAGTGCGGCCAGTTCGGGCGATAGCGCCAGCAGGTAGTTGGATGGCCCGGTTCGGAAGCCCGCGTCCCGAAGCGCGAGCTGCCATTCCTTGTGCAATTGGTTGGATATGATCAGATCGACGCGGCGGGCCTGCAATTCGGCGGTGGCCGCGCGGATCACCCCGGCCGCCTCTCTCGGTGCGGCAAGGCAATCCACGATGCTGCCCAGGCGCATATCTCCGAATTGTTTATGGTTCTGCATGTGGGTGTCCAGCACGACCGCCCACCCGCCAGCCGTCCGCACGCGGATAAAGCGGCTGTCTGAAGCAGGGTAGAGCGCATCCAGCACGGCGGAATCGCGCTGCGCGACCAGGGGGGCGGAAGGGCGCACCGCCTCCCACGTGGAGTCCGGCCAAGCGGCGAAGCTGCCCGGTGTATCGTGTTTGACAGACTCCACGGGGGCGCCCGGGTCCAACAAGCGCAGACCGAGCCATCCCAGGCCGGTAAATGCGGCGGCATCCAGGGCCAGGCGGCGCAGGACCGAGGTACGCAGAACGCGGATGTTGCGCAGGAATGGGAACGCGTGCAGCACTTTAAAATGGAAAGGTATTTCGCACATACGCCAACCCAGGCGTTTGAGCATCTGAGGCAGGGGCTTGTTCCAGGCTCCCATTCCCATGCAGTACAGCCGCGGCTCACGCGCCAGCGCATCGCGCAGCAGGTGCAGTCCCAGGGAGGCGTATCGCCGGTCCACTACTCCCTCGGAAAGAGGAAGTCGATAGTGCGCTGCCTGGGCCTGGAAGCCCCCAGCCCAGAAGTGCTGGCGGCGCAGAATGTAGCCGCCGCGCACGGCTTCGTCCTCGATAGCCAGGAACAGTTCCATGCAAGGCATCCAATCCGGACGTGGAGTTTCGGGAAGCTGCTGCCCGCTGACGGCGATCCGGCGATTGAAGGAGCGAACCGCATCCACCCACTCATCGGTGTAGGGCGCAACGCGGATCGGGCGGCTCATGCGGCGGTCCGTACCATTATCCCATCCCGTATACTCACAATTTGAACGGGAGCAATTCTGGACGTGGCACGCCGGTGCTGCTGGCGGTGCGCGAACTGGGACTGGGCGGCAGCGAGCGCCAGGCGGCTGAAACCGCGCTGGCGCTGGACCGCGCGCATTTCGCGCCGCACGTCGCTTGCTTCCGGAGCGGCGGATTCCGGGCGCGCGAGCTCGCCGAAGCGGGCGTTCCGATTCTCGATCTCGGCCTGCGTTCGCTGATTGCGCCATCGATGCTGGCTTCGGCGGCCAGACTGGGCCGATACCTGACACGGCATCGGATCCAACTGGTACACGCTTTTGACGTACCGTCCAATCTGTTTGCCGTCCCAGTGGCGCGCTGGAACCGGGTGCCGGCCGTGCTCTCGAGCCAGCGCGCGCATCGCGAACTGACTACCGGCCTGACGCGGCATCTGCTGCGCCTGACCGATCGCATCGTCGATGGCATTGTGGTGAATTCGCGGGCCGTGGCTCGGGAACTGGCCGCGGACGACGGCGTCCCCGGCTCCATGATCCGGCTGGCATACAACGGCTTGGATACCGGCGTTTTCCGCCGCGATGGCCCGAGAGCCCCGCTTCCCTGGTCCGGTGACGAGCCCGTGGTCGGCGTGGTGTCTGCGCTACGGCCCGAAAAGGGATTGCCGGTTCTACTTGACGCCCTCGCCAGGACGCGAGGGGCGAAGCTGCTGATCGTGGGCAGCGGACCCGTGCTCCCGGAACTGGAGGCCCGTGCGCGGGAACAGGACCTGGGCAGCGACTGCCATTTTCAGCCAGCCGTTCCGAACGTGGCGGAGTGGCTCCGAGCGATGGACGTGTTCGTTCTGCCGTCGTTGTCCGAAGCGCTTTCCAATTCACTCCTGGAAGCGATGGGCTGCGGCTGCTGCCCGATCGCGTCCGATGCCGGCGGAAATGCGGAGCTCGTCACCGACGGGGAGACGGGGCTGCTGTTTCCGGCCGGCGATACCGAAGCCCTGGCCGCGTGCCTTCGCCGAGTGCTGTCCGATGCGGGACTGCGCCGGCGTCTCGCGGCGGCGGCCGGGGAGCGGGCCCGGACCATGTTCGCCCGGGAGATTGCGGCGGCGCGGATGGGCGCGATTTACCGGGAGTTCCTCGGCGAGAGCGCGCCTGCGGCGCGGGACAGGCCAGGAGGCCTGCCCCACAGAGACAGCAGCTAGCGCATTCGCGGCCCCGACTCCATTACCCGCTCGAAGCACCTCGCGACATGGTCCCACGAAAAATTCGCGTTGACCATCTCCCATGCGGCCTGCGAAACCCGGGCGCGCTCTTCCTGGCTCGCCAGCAGCTCCAGACAGTGATCCGCGAAATCGCGCGGCGCATCGCCGATGCGGATGTCCGAGGGAGGGTTTACCGTGAGGCCTTCGGCGCCAACCGTGGTCGATACCACGGGAATCCTCGCCGCCATCGCTTCGTAAATCTTCAGCCGTGTGCCTCCGCCGATGCGCAGCGGTACGATCGATACCGCCGAGCCCCACAGATATGGCCGGATGTCCGGGACCGTCCCCGTTACTTGAACCAGCGGGTCCGCGGCAGCCAATTCGCTGATTTTCGGCGGGGGTATGCGTCCCACAATCGCCAGCGTGCAGCCAGGGCGTTTTTGCCGGATCAGGGGAAGCACCTCGCTCACGAAATACAGCACGCCATCCACATTGGGCAGCCAATCCATCGACCCGACGAAGACCAGGTCCGCGCCGCTCGCTGCCGGATGAGGCTCGGGCGGCAGGAAGTACTCGATGTTCACGCCGGTCGGAATCTCGGTTACCCGGGTGACCCCGAACAGGCGCCGCATCTCGTCGGCGTCGGTCCGGCTCACCGCGACGATGTGGCCGGCGGCGAGCGATACGCGCCGCTCGTATTCGAACATGCGGTCGGCCTGCATCTGGAAATACCAGCGGCGCAGCGGACCGCGTGCGTGCTCCACGTGGCGGCGCCAGATCATAGTCTCCACGTTGTGCTGAAAGAAAATGGCGTGCGGGAGATCCGGGAAATAAGCCGTGGGAGCCAGGTGATCGACCACCGCGCAATCAAAACCTTCATTGCGGATCAGGCTCTCCAGAAACGCGCTCATCCGGGGCGGGTGAAAGCGCTCTACTGCGACCGGCACCGGCGAAAGCAGCCCTTTCGCCAGTTCGCTCCAGAAGAGCGGCGAGCTTTTGGAACGAACGCGATGCTGCACCGGATATGCGCGGAACGAATACTCGGCGGCACGCGCGGGGCCTTCGGGTTCGGAGGGTTTCTCGATGGCGACGTAGTGGATCTCGTGGCGGCGGTGCAGGTGGCGCAGCATCTCCAGGGTGCGGATCTGTCCGCCCTTGGTGGTCGGATGCATGAAATTGGTGTTGACCCAGAGGGTCTTCATACGGCGGAACGCGCCACCGCGGACAGGAGCCCGTCCCAATGGCGGTCGCGCCTGCCCGTCAGGAACAGGTCGCCCCACAACTGAAGGTTCAGCAGGCGCCAGATGCGGTCGGTGGCGTCTTCCTGCCCGGAGACCTGCCGCTCCAGGAGAGAGTCCATTGCGGCGGAATCGACGTAGGAAGCGAGCAGGCCGTCTTTCGCACGCAGTATGTCGAAGAGGTGGCGCGCCCGCGGATCCAGGAGCCACTGCCGGAGCGGCGTAGGGAATCCCATCTTCTTGCGGTAAATGATCTCGTTCGGAACCAGGCCTTCGATGGCTTTCTTGACGATATACTTACCCTCGCCGTTGCGCAGCTTCATGCGCTCGGGCACGCGCGTGGAGAATTCTACGAACTCGTGATCCAGGAACGGGACCCGGCTCTCGATGGAAGTGGCCATGCTCATCTGATCCTGTTTCATCAGCAGCTCGACGAGATAGGTCTTCTGATCCGTGAAGAGCAGCCGCGGGAGCGGCGAGGCGTCCGGCCGCGAATCCCAGTAACGCCGGAAATTCGCGTACGGTGAAAATGCCGTCAGGCGTGGAAAGAGCTGCTGCTGTTCGGCGAGCGAGAACGCCGAATAGAAGTTGTCCAGGTAGAGCGATTCCAGATCCTCGCCGCGGCCCACGAACGTGTGCTGCAACTTGCGCCGCAGGGTGGCCGAGAGCAGCGACGTCGTGGCCACCTGCCCGCGGATCGCGCGGCGCAGCGGCGCAGGCACCATTCTGTACCGGCGCAGCCAGCGATCGTTCATGGCATAGTGCCGGTAGCGCGCGTAGCCGCCGAACATCTCGTCGCTGCCTTCGCCGGTGAGCACCACCGTGACGTGCTCGCGCGCCAGCCGGGAGACGAAATAGAGGCTCACGCTCGAGGGCCACACGATCGGCTCGTCTTCGTGCCAGATCAGCCGCGGCAGCGCATTGAAGAAATCGTCCATCGAGACCACGACTTCGTGGTGATCGGTGCCGATGCTTTCC
>DATJYJ010000414.1:0-4805 GCA_035578025.1 Verrucomicrobiia bacterium | reverse complement strand
GAGGTCCGGTGACGTCGGAATCGTGGTAAATACGTAACAGAGAGGAGAGAGCGGCATGCGTCTCATCACCATGCGTTACGGAGTTGCGGGTGTGTTGCTGCTGGCCGCGACGCCGGCTTTCGCCGACACCGCGGCGGGGTTGACGGCCTTCAAAAATAAGGATTACCCGAGGGCCTATAAGGAATGGAAGGCAGCGGCCGACGCCGGCCAGGCAGAAGCCCAGTTCGACCTGGGGCTGCTGTACGCGCAGGGGCTGGGTGTGCAGCGCGACCTCACGGTCGCCGCACAGTGGTATCTCAAGGCGGCCGAGCAGGGCAATGCGGAAGCGCAGTTTGCGCTGGGGCAGATGTACTCGCGTGGCTGGGGAATTCCCCGGGATATGGCCGACGCGATCCGCTGGATTCAGATGGCGAACGCGCCGGACGCCGAAGGGCCGCCCACCGACTGGTTGGCCGTGGAAGGCTACGGCATGCCGCAGGATCCCAAGCTCGCGGCCTATTGGTACTGGCAGGCCGCCGACAACGGTCATCCCGAGGCCCAATTCAATCTGGCCCGTCTATACTCCAGCGGAAAAGGTGTGAAACGCGATGAAGAGCAGGCCGCACGGTGGGTCAGTGCCTCAGCGGCACAGGGGTACGCTCCCGCACAGGCCAGCCTCGGCGAGCGCTTCGCAACCGGGAACGGGGTAACAAAGGACGACAAACATGCGTATTTCTGGCTGACGCTGGCTTTCCTCCATGGTGAAAAGAGCGGTGAGAAGACCCGAAGTGCCGAAGCCGCCAAGTTGGCGCCTGCCGAAGTGGCCCAACAGGACCGGGCCGCGCAGAACTGGAAACCGAGGATGGCTTCCGCGAAAGTCAAACAGTAGGGGCCGGCGCGGCGCGCGCGTCCGCCCGAGCAGAGGCATGAGAATCGTCCCGTTACTCCTTGCCGCGGCCGCGGCTTCCGGCCAGACCACCCGCGATCCCAACGCGGTGCTGGACCAGGCGCTGGGCCGGTTGCGGGAGATGTCGCGCCTTCTCGAAAAGTACGTGTGCATCGAAACCGTGGAGCGCAGCTATTATCAGCGGGTCGTACCGCGCGACGCACCGGTGCTTCCCGGCGCGGTTCCGGCCTGCGGTGCGGCCGCCTCGCCCGACAGCGCCCCGCTTCAGCTCGAGGCTACCGATCGTGTCCGGCTGGAAGTGAGCGTCTTTCAGGGCCGCGAATTGCACTCCTGGCCTGGCGCCACCCGGTTTGACGCGCGCGATGTGGACGAGTTGATCGGTGAAGGCCCAGTCTCCACGGGCGCGTTTGGCGGGTACCTGGCCGGCATCTTCGCCCGGCAGGGAGTGGCCTTCCGCTACCTTGGCGAACGGTCCGTCAGCGGCAAGACCGTCTTCGAGTACGGATACAGCGTTCCCCTGGATGCCAGCAGCTTCGAGATCCGCGTGGACGAGGCCTGGCGCGCAGCCGCCTACGAGGGCGAGTTCCAGATCGATCCCCAGACCCTCGAGTTGGAGCGCCTGAGCATCCGCACCACGGAGTTGCCCTCCGGCGCTCCCTTCTGCCAGGCCTCCACCAGCCTGGATTACCAGCGCGTCCACGTCGGCGACAGCGATCTGCTGCTGCCGCGCCGCAGCCAGTTGGAGATTGTGCTCCACAGCACCCGCGAGACGCGCAACGTCACCACCTTTTCGAACTGCCGCGAGTACCAGGCGGAATCGGAAATCATCTTCGACACGACGTCCAGTACAGAGAGCAATACCGCGCCGCGTTTTGGCCGTGGCCGCGTGGCGCTGCCCATCGGGCTTCCTGTCACCCTGGCGTTGAAGGATGCGATCGACACGACTGCCGCTTCGGCGGGCGATCCGGTGGCCGCCCGAGTGGTCAAACCCGTGAAACGCCCGGGCTCAAACGAGGAGCTGATTCCGGCAGGGGCCATGGTCTACGGACACATACGCCGCGTGGAGCATCACCACCTGCCGGCTCCTTATTTCTTGCTGTCAATTGCGTTCAACCGCGTGGACGTACAGGGTGCGATTGCGCCGTTCTTCGCACGCAGCGAGGCCAACGCGGAGCTGGCCAAGGAGCTGGGCGCGAACGTAGCCATTCGCGGAAGCGGGGTGCGCCTCTGGGGCGTCGGCACCTTCCTGTTCCCCACCAACAAGAGCCACGTGGTGATTCCCGCGGGCTTCGAGTCCAAGTGGTTCACTCTGGCCTCGGGCGTGGTTCCGCGATGATGACCCGCCGCACGCTGCTTCAGACTGCCGCGGCGCCGCTGCTGGCGGCGCAAGAACCGGGCGAACGGCCGGCGCGGAATCCGGCGATCGCCGAAGTCCTGAACCCGCGCGAGCGCGTGCCGCTGGCGTGGATCATCGACGATTCTACCTGCCTGGTCAATCTCAACCGCTTCGCGATTCCGCAGTTCGCGGCCACGTTCCCCGAGCGTTACAAGCAAGACTGGCGCTCGATGCCGCACGAGATCCCCGACTCGTTCGTGCGCCGCTTCGCGGAATGGGCACAGCGCGAGGGCGTCAAAGGAAAGTTCAGCGTGGTGCCTTTCCCGGCCTGCGTGGGAAGGCTGGATCGCGAATTGCCCGGATGGACTCCCCAGGAGGTGGCCGAAAGCATCGAGCTGGTGAGGAAGGAGATCGCGCCGAACTTCGACATCCACCCGGAGATGATCACCCACACGCGCATCATCGACCTGAAAACCGGCCATCCGGTCCCGGAGCGTGGACCGCAGTGGATGGAGAACTGGGAGTGGTGCGCGGGGCGGAGCGTGGATGAGATCGCGGCCTACGTCGCCTACGCGCTCGGGATTCTGAAGAACGCCGGCCTGCACTGCGACGGCTTCACTACGCCTGGCGGCTTCGGGCACGGAGCGCTCGCCGAGTTGTCGCGGGCAGGGATGCAGGCCGTGCGTTCGGTGTTCGGAACGCCGGCGCCGCACTATTTCCGCAATCTCTTTGATAAGGGCACCGACAGCGTGGCGCCGCGCGTGGAGTGCGCGTCCGGATTGAGCGGCGTCTCACCTGAGTGCATGGTATCGATATACGCCTGCACCGGCGACTGGACCGGAAACTGGGACTGCTCGCAGCAGCCGGACATCGACCGCTTCATTTCGGCGGACCTCTCGAAGGGGCGCGTCGTGGACGTGATCGAGCGCGGCGAGCCGGCGGCGATGCTGGCTCACTGGACGGGTGTGTATCACAGCGGGCGGGAGTTGGGGTTCCAGGCGATGCAGGAGGTGGTGCGCCGCATTCACGCGCGCTACAAACAGGTGCGCTGGATGAAGCTCGCCGATCTGGCGAGCTATTGGGCGGCGAAAGAGCTGACAGCGATCGAGCCCGTGCCGGGCGGCGGTTTGCGGCTGCGGGCGCCATTTGCCTGCGGCGAGTTCACGTTTCGCTGGCGGACACCCGGGAGACCGGCGCGGCTTCGCGAAGTGCGAAGCTGGGAAGGGATCGAGCCTGGCACGTGGCGGCGGGCGGGAGAGTGGGTCATCGTTTGCCTGACGATTCCGGCGGGCGTCACGGAGCTGCGCGAGGAGGCGTGACTTGTTCGACCGCTTTACGGAAAAAGCGCGGCGGGTGATCTTCTTTGCGCGGTATGAGGCGAGCGTATTCGGACAACCGTACATCGGGACCGAGCACCTCCTGTTGGGCCTCATGCGCCAAGATATGCAGCTCAAGAGCGAGTTGCGCGCAAGGGGCGGAACCGACGAAAAGTTGCGTGCGCGGATTCAGTCGCAGTCGCCGGCCGGGGAGAAGATCTCTACCACCGTTGACCTTCCGCTGAGTCGCGAGTGCCAGCGGGCTCTCAGCTATGCCGCCGAGGAATCCGAAGAGCTGAATCACAAGATCATCGGACCCGGCCACCTGGTGCTCGGCCTGCTTCGCATCGACGATTGCCTTGCCACGAAGCTGCTCAACGAATACGGCATCGGCCTCGGAAACTACCGTGACTGGGTCCGCGAAACGCCCCCGGAGGCGCCAGGGCCGCCCCAGGATGTAGTGACATTCGAGCCGCCGGACCCGCGCGCACCCAAGTCCGCCCAATTGGCCGCACCCATTGCCGCGCTGGCGAGGCTGATCGACCTCCAGTTGAACCATCTCAATTCCTTTCAGCGGCTCAAGCGCAAGCCATGGACTCGCTCCGAAGCCATGGGCCGCCTGATCGACCTCGCCACCACGCATCACCAATGGCTGGCGCGCGCGCTGAGCGAGCCGAGGCTCGCGGCACCACAGTATCCCCAGGAGGGATGGGTTGCGGCGCAACAGTACGGGGAATATCCGTGGCCCGAGCTCGTCAACCTCTGGATCTCCCTCAACCGCCTGCTGATGCACGTTCTGGCCGCGGTACCCGAGGCGAAACTGAATCTCGAATGCCGCATCGGCATCGAAGAGCCGCAAACCTTGCTGGCCCTGATCTGGCGCTACGTGCGCGAGTGCGAGGACCTCATCGGCCAGGTGCTCGCCAAGCTGGACTGACTACGCCAGCGCCTCCCGAATCACCTCTCCGCTCACGATCGTCGGCCGCTCCGACCGGCCGTTGTGCAGGTACGTTACCTTCACGTGATCCAACCCGAGACACCACAGGATTGTCGCATGCAGGTCGTGTACGTGCACGGGGCGCTCCACGGCCCGCAGTCCGATTTCGTCCGTTCTGCCGATGATCTGCCCTTCTTCATTCCGCCGCCGGCCATCCACATGGAGAACCCCCACGGGTTGTGATCGCGGCCCGTGCCTTTCTCGTTGAACGGCGTTCGTCCAAACTCGCCGCCCCAAACCACCAGCGTGCTGTCGAGCAGCCCGCGCGCT
>DATJYJ010000413.1:0-8971 GCA_035578025.1 Verrucomicrobiia bacterium | reverse complement strand
GCCAACTACGACACCGCGAAACAGAGCGACATGTTCAAGTGGAACTACGACGCTCCGCACCGCGCCGCGGGCACCAGGGAGAAGCCCTTCGGATACTACGACGCCACGCTGGTCGGCGGATGGGAAGTGCCCGGCGAACCGTACACCACTGCGCCCGGCAACGAGTTCCGCTGGTATCGCGCGCGCATGCTGGGCGGCCGCACCAATCACTACGGGCGCATCTCCCTGCGCATGGGGCCTTACGACTTCAAGCCTCACAGCCGCGATGGCAAGGGCTTCGACTGGCCCATCACATACGACGACCTGGCGCCTTACTACGACAAGGCCGAAGAGCTGATCGGGGTGTTCGGTTCGGCTGAAGGGCTGGAGAACACGCCCGACGGCAAGTTCCTCCCGCCGCCGGCGCCGCGCGCGCACGAGCTGGTCATCAAAAAGGCTTGCGACAGGCTGAAGATTCCGTGCGTGCCTTCGCGCCTGGCGATCCTCACCAAGCCTCATAATGGCCGCCCGGCCTGCCACTACTGCGCCGAATGCGGGCGCGCGTGCGCGGTCAACGCCAACTTCGCGTCGCCCGGAGTGCACATTGCACCTGCCCTCAAGACCGGCAACCTCGAAGTACGCGCCAACGCCATGGCCCGCGAAGTCGTGATCGGACCGGACGGCAAGGCCACCGGCATCTCCTACATCGACACGAGGACGCGCAGCGAGATCACGGTGAACGCGCGCGTCGTGGTGTTGGCAGCGAGCTGCTGCGAAACCGCGCGCATCCTGCTCAATTCGCGCTCGAGCAGCCTCTTTCCGAACGGAGTCGCCAATTCTACCGGCCTGGTGGGCCGCTACATCATGGATACCGTCGGGTCGAGTGTGAGCGGCTACCTGCCGATTCTCGAAGACCTGCCGCCCACCAACGACGACGGCGTCGGCGGCATGCACCTTTATATGCCCTGGTGGCTGTACCAGGAGCAGAAGGCAGGTAAGATGCCGTTCGCGCGCGGATATCACATCGAGATCGGCGGCGGGCGCGACATGCCCGGTGCGGGCGTTCTCGGCGGCTCACAGGCGATCCTGGGCGGCGGCTATGGCAAGAACCTCAAGCGCGACCTGCGCAAGATCTACGGCGCCCACGTTCACTTCGCCGGGCGCGGCGAGATGATTCCCAACGAGGACAGCTTCTGCGAGATCGACCCCAACACGGTCGATCAGTGGGGCATCCCGGTGCTGCGCTTCCACTTCAAGTGGAGCGACGATGAGGTCAACCAGGCGAAGCACATGCAGCAGACCTTCCGCGAGATCATCGAGGCAGCGGGCGGGCGCGTGACCAGCATGTCGCGTGGGAGCGCCGGCGGCGGCATTTCGCGCGGCGGCGAGATCATCCACGAAGTCGGCGCCACCAAGATGGGCGACGACCCGAAGACCAGCGTGCTCAACCAGTGGTGCCAGGCTTGGGACTGTAAGAATCTGTTCATCACAGATGCCGCCCCGTTCGCCAGCAATGCGGACAAGAACCCGACGCTCAGCATCACGGCACTGGGCTGGCGTACCAGCGACTACATCGTCGACCAGATCAAGAAGAGGAATCTCTAGTCATGGAAGTCACACGGCGAAACCTGATTCAGATTCTCAGCGCGGCAGCGCCCGCCGCGGCCACGGCGCAGGCGCAGGAACGCGCGCACACGCCGGCTCCGCCGGCGAGACCGGCCATCGCATACCAGCGCAAGGTATTTGACGATCACCAGTGGAAGGCGGTCCGCGTGCTGTGCGACCTGATCCTGCCCGCCGACGATCGCAGCGTGAGCGCGACCGCGGCGGGCGTTCCCGAGTTCATCGACGACTGGCTCGACTTCCGCCGTCACGAAGACGGCAGCGACATCCTGGCCGCGCAGATCCAGGGCGGGCTGGCGTGGCTGGATGCGGAATCGCGCCGGTTGTTCCAGAAGGATTTCGCCGATGCCGCCGAAGCGCAGCAGAAGCAGATCCTGGATCGCATTGCCTGGCCGGCCAAAGCCGCGCCGGAAGATCGCCGCTGGGTGGCCTTCTTCAACCGTTTCCGCGACCTCACGGTGTCCGGCTTCTACTCCAGCAAAGTGGGCATCGCCGATCTGCCGTACCTGGGCAACAAAGCCGTCGCCGAGTGGAAGGGCTGCGATCCCAAGGTGTGGGCGGTGATCGAAGAACGTATGAAGAACGGCTACAAGGGCCTGGGCGGCGAAGTCAAACCGTGGTAGCCGCCGCCATCGCAGCACCCGCGCGCCACCGGTGGATCATCAGCCGCAGGGTCGATCTGGCCCTGGTCAGCGGCAGCTCGCTCGCCGGGTTTGCGTACATCCTTCTATACACGGTTTGCCACGTTCCGATCTCGTACCTGTGGTGGTTCTGGAGCGTCGGCTTCGATGGCACTCACATTTTTGCCACTGCGACTCGCACCTACTTCGACCCCACCGCGCGCCGGCGGCACGGAGCCCTGCTCTACGGCAGCTTGGCCGTTTTCTTCGCGCTCGGACCGGCGCTGATTCTGCTCGGCGCCAAGTACCTGTTGGCGATGATCGTGGCCGTATGGGCCTACTATCACGTGGTGCGGCAGCATTACGGGTTCATGGTCCTGTACAAGGTCAAGAACCGCGACCTGGCGAAATGGGACAACGCTCTCGACCGCGTCTTTCTCGGAGTGATGCTGCTGGCGCCGCCGTTTCTGCGCTTCTTCGTCCGCCATCCGGAAGAACTCGGACTGCCGTTCCGCCTGGGGTGGGCCGAACCCGTGGTCTGGGTCGTGGCTGGTGCTGCCGGGTTCGCATGGCTCGTCCGTCAATTCCGGCATCCGGTACACAACGTTCCCAAGTACCTGCTGTTCGCCGGAATCGTGCCGCTGCACTGGCTCACGTTTGCCTTGATGAGCTGGCAGGCCGCGGTGCCGACGGTGACCATCGTGCACAACCTGCAATATCACGCGCTGATCTGGTTCCACAACCGCAACCGCTACTCGGACGAGACCGCGCCGGCAATTCCTCGCGCCGTGACGCGCAGCCTGCTGACGTACGCCGCGGCTGCGCTGGTCTTCAGCGCGGCGTACCGCATTCCCGGCTTCCAACTCGGCAAGGTGTCCGACCTGGCCTTCGGCTTCTTCTGCGGGTTCGGGCTCACGCACTACTATCTGGATTCGCGCATCTGGCGGGTGCGGCACGATCCGGAGCTCAAGCACGCGCTACAGCTTGCGTAGCCGCTCCGCCGCCTGCTCGGGTGTGATGTCGCGCTGCGGCATGGCCAGCATTTCGTAACCCACCAGGAACTTTCTCACGGTGGCCGAGCGCAGCAGCGGCGGGTAGAAATGCAGGTGGATATGCCACTCCTCGTGCGGCGCACCGTCGGTGGGGCGCTGGTGAAAGCCCATCGAGTAGGGAAAGCTCACGTGAAACAGCCGGTCATACCGGGCCGTGATGCGACGCAGGACGTCGGCGAGCGCGCCGCGCTCGGCGCCGGAGAGCTGATCGATCCCGGTCATGTGGCGGCGCGCCATCAGCAGGATCTCGAAAGGCCAGACCGCCCAGAACGGGACCACGCCGAGGAAGTGATCGTTCTCGTCCACGACGCGCGTGCATGCGGCCGCTTCCAGACGCGCGTAGTCGCACACCAGGCACGAGCCGCGCTCCGCACGCCAGGCCATGAGCGAATCCTGTTCCTTGGCCGGCTCGTTGGGCACGCGATGGCTCGACCAGATCTGGCAATGTGGATGCGGGTTGCTGCATCCCATCATCGCGCCCCGATTCTCGAAGATCTGGACGTAGTTGATGGCCGGATTCCCACCGAGCTCGACGAACTGATCCACCCAGGTGTCCACCACCGCGCGGATATCGGCGACATTCATCTTCGCCAGGGTCAGGTCGTGCCGCGGCGAGAAGCAGACCACGCGGCAAGTGCCCGGCTCGGTCTCCGCAATGAGCAATCCGTGCTCGTCGAAGCTCCCCGCCGCGGTGTCCGGCTTCAGCGCCGCGAAATCGTTATCGAAGACGAATGTCGAGGTGTATGCAGGGTTGCGCACACCGCCGGCGCGCGAGTTGCCGGGGCACAGATAGCACTTGGGGTGGTAGGCGGGGAGCGCCTCGTCCGGCTCGTCTTCCACCTGACCCTGCCAGGGGCGCTCCGTACGGTGCGGCGAAACCAGTACCCATTCGCGAGTCAGCGGGTTGTAGCGGCGGTGAGGGTCCTTGTTCCAATCGAACATGAACCTCTATGGTAATTCGAAGGTCACCACGGCGCGCCCGAAATGGATTTCGTCGCCGGGCTCGAGGCGGACTCCGCGGCTGTCGCGGTGTACTTCGCGGCTCAAGCCGTCGCGGACGATCCAGGTGCCGCACTCGGTGCCGCGCTGATACCAGCGGTCGTTGAAGAGGCGATACTCGCCGGTGGCGCGATCGTAGCGGATGTGCGCGTGCTCGCGCGAAACCGAGCGGTTGATGTCGGTGTCCTCGACGAACGCGAGGTCGTTGCGGCGGTGCAGGCCCTGGTTGCGGTAGACGTTGATCTCGCGGCCGATGTGTGTGCGCGGCCTGGTGAGATCCAGCTCCGCCAGGTTCGCCGATCCGCTGCGCACTACCAGGCGCGCGGGCTTCGCTGCGCGCTCCGTGTCACTCGCCTCCGAGGCGGCCTCCACGCTCAGCCAGGACTCGCCTTTCTGCGGGAGGCCGATGGTGGCATCCACCTCGATTCGCAGATTGGGCGGAAAGCGGCAACCGTCGGCGCGCAGTGCGGTGTGAACTTCCTGCTCGAGATACTTGCGGAAGAAGGCGCCGCGGAATAGGTCGGCATCGCTCTCCTCCACGCCGCGGAGCGCTACGCGGATGACTTCGAAGGGGAAGACTTTCTTGGCTCCGGCACGGTAGCTCTTGCGGCGGACTTCGTCGAGCGCCGCGATGCGGATTTCGGCGAACTCGGGCGCGCTGGTCTCGCGGGTTCCGGCCGAAAGCGGCTTTTCAAATACGGTCTTACCGCATTTCTCCAGAAACTCAGTGAATGTCATTGGATGTCACCTCCGGCGTGCTTCGCGCGGGGCAGGCCAGGAGGCCTGCCCTGCAAGCTGCTTCCACAACCTCGCGGGCGATGGGGGCCGCCACCCGGCCTCCATACCCGCCGTGCTCCACGAGCACCGCGAAGGCGATGCGGCGGCTCGCTTCTTGCCCATACGGCGCAAAGCCCGCGAACCACGCGTGCGGCATTCCGGAATCGAGCTGCGCCGTGCCGGTCTTGCCGGCGATCGGGATACTGAGCCCCGCCATCGCCTGGCGCGCCGTGCCTTCCGTCACCACGCGCCGCATGGCGCGCGCCAGGAACGCAGCCTGCGCGTCGGGCAGCACGCCGGCCGGCCCGTCCGTGCGCGGATTGCTCTCATCGGCAATCCAGCGTCCCTCGGGCATGCGGCCGCCGCCCGCGATTGTGGCCGCGACGCGCGCCATTTTGAACGGCGAAATCAGCACCGGCCCCTGACCGTATGCGGCAAACGGCATCGCCTTGCGCAGTTCCGCCGGATCGCCCGTGGAAATGCCCAATTGGTCCGCGGTCGCGGCCAGGGCTTTCGCACCGACGTCATGCACTCCAAGTTGCGCGAAGTACGCGTTGCAGGAGACCGCGATCGCGCGTTCCATATCCAGGGTGCCGTGCGCGCGGTCGCCGATGTCGTCTTTGATATCGCGATTCCATCCCGCGATGCGGGTGCCGCAGCGCCCGTCGGAGAGCGTGTGGCAGAGGTAGGTGCGGCGCGCGAGGCCGGGATCGCTGCGCAGCGCCGCGATGGCGGTTACGAGTTTGAACGTCGAGCCCGGCGGATACTGGCCGTAGCGGGCGCGGTCGAGGAGCTCATCCGGCGAGGATGGCGACGGATAGGCCGGAGCGGGCGCGCTCACCATGGCGAGCACATCGCCGTTGGCCGGATCCATCACTACCAGCGCGCCGCGAAGTTCGCCTGCATCGCGCAGATGCTTCGCCAGGATCCCGGTCGCCAGCACCTGCAGACGCGCATCGACCGTCAGATGGATATTGCGGTCGCGCGCCAGGATGCGCGCCACGCCGGCGTAGCCGGGGTGATGGCGGTACCGGATGAGCGGCGCCAACTCTGCGTATTCGTAGCCCTGCAGCTTGCGGTTGGAATCGTGCTCCACTAGCGAGGCATTGGCGGCGTGAAAGTTATCGCCGGTGCGCAGGTCGCCGAGCAGGTGCGCCATGGCCGCGCCGAAAGGATAGTGCCGCGTGTCGAAGCGGTTGACCGCGCTTTCGAGCGACACGCCCAGGCTCGCGTACTCGGCGCGGTGGCGGTCGAGTTCATGCCAGTCGCCGGTGGCCAGGGGAAGGCCGTTGCGGTCGTAGATGGTGCCGCGAGGAATCTCGCGGGCCAGCGAGTTCATACGCGGGTTGTGCTGCGGGCGCTGCACGCCGTCGTCTTCCGGCGAACGGGCGTCGCGCGCCAGGTAGACCATGTCGTCGAGCACCTGGTACCGCGCGGCAAAGCAGAGCAGTACACCTGCCGCCAGGCCGAGCGCGATCTTCAGTGGCCGCGCGGAGGGCCGCGGCAGGTTGTGCTCCGACGGGCTCGCCGCGATGCTGGCCAGCAGCGCAAAGATCGCGAAATTGGCCAGCATCGACGTGTTGCCGGAGCTGAGGAACGGGCTTGCCACTCCCGAGAGTGGCAGCGCCCCGAGCACGCCCGACGAGATCAGCAACATCTCGAAGGCGATCAGGCTCGAAAGGCCCAACGCGAGGAAAAATCCGTAAGTAGTCTCCGAGCGCGCGGCCGCGCGGAGTCCGCGTGCGATCAGAAAGGCGAATAGCAGGCACACCGCGGCCACTCCGGCGAAGCCCGCTTCTTCGCCGATGGCGGGCAGGACGAGGTCGGTATTTCCGGCTGGGATCAGCGCGGGGTCGCCCCATCCCGGACCGCTGCCCGTGGGACCGCCGGTGGCGAAGGCCCATAACCCGTGCGCCAGTTGATCTCCGCCGCGCACCTGGTTGTCCCAGGGAGACAGCCACATGTCGATGCGCTGCACAACGGTGTGCGGCTGGCCGTAGTGATAGCCGATGACTACCGACACGACCAGCGCCGCCACTCCGGCGACTCCGAGCCACGGCTTTCCGCGGGCGGTCGTGAAGCATGCCAGAAAGACGAAGAAAGTGACCAGAGCCGGACCAAGATCCTTGAGGACGAAGAAGAGCACGATTGCGATGGCAGTCGCGCAGGCCACGGGGAGGGCGTCTCGAAAGCGCGGCATGCGGCCGCCGAGGTCGCGCAGGCGCTCCCAGTTCCGGGTGAAGTACCCGGCAAGAAACAACACGATCAGAATCTTGATCAGTTCCACGGGTTGGAACGGGCCGAGATTCACCTTGGCGTCGTTGCCCGCCGGACCTTTGCCGAAAACCACCAGCAGTCCGAACAGCGCCAGCGCGCCGAAGAGCGGCGTGTAGCACCAATCCGACAGGCGCCGGTAGTCGAACCATTGAAAGGCGGGAAGCGCCAGCAGCACGCACCCGAGAAACACGCCGAGCGCGAATTTGTGGAACTCGAGGGTATCGCGAAGAGGATCGCGCAGGCTGAGCATCAGGGCGAGGCCGAGCCCGCTGAGAAGCTGAATTGCGGGAATGAGCGCGCGGTCTCCGCGAAATCGGGCGAGCCACCATACGAAAGCGACCAGGTAGAAGCCGGAGAAGTATACGGCGGCGGAACGCAGGAGCTGGGTTTTGAACTCGTGCGCGGATCGTACCGCCACCAGCGGCTTGAGGCGCGCGACCTGCCGGCGCGGCATGACCCGCGTAAGTGCGCCCACGTTCGGAATGGGCCGCGCCTGCTCGAGGTAGTCGTAGATTTTAGGCGCTAAGTCGGCACGATCGGGGAAGGCTTCGAGCACGGGGAGCACCTCGTCTGAGGAGCTCACTGCGTTGACGTTTAGGGGCTGCCCCGTGATGCGCTGCAGCTTGGCATTGTAGACGGAGCTCAGAATCGCGGCGACGATCAGCGAAGAGGCAAGGAGCCAGGGGAGGCCCAGCGGCGGGCGCGCGGGGCGGGCGTGTTGGATGAGGACGGGGGCGGCTTGCGTCCAGCTTCGGGTTACGGGCATCGACGGTAACCTCTACGGCCTGCGGCCGGTCTCATCGGCGACTCCTGCGGGCCGGCGCGTCGGTAAGCTGCGCCACCTGTTTCAGGTGCGAGTCGGCTTGATCGAACCCGGCGATGCGGCGATAGTACGAGCGTGCGATCGCGGCATCGCGGCGGGCCTCGCGCGGCGACCTTTTGGCCTCGCGCATCGCCCGGATGCGGTAAGCATCGCCCTGCTCTTCGATTTCACGCGGGCCGAGCTTCGCACCCAACTGCTGAGCGACGGCGAACTCGGCCATGGCGCGCGCGGCGTCGGGCAGGGAATAGACGTAGACCCTGGCCAGGGCTAAATGCGGCTTGGGATCGTGCGGCATCTTCTGCACGGCGGTGGTGAACGCCGCGCGCGCCCCGATGCGCAACTGCGCGGCCGCCGCCGGCGAGTACTCGCTGCCGCCGAGGCGCTCGAGGTCGGCGTAGCCGCGCGCCAGCGCCAGCAATCCGAGGGTCTGGTCGTCTTTGGTGCCCAGGGCCACCGCGCGCTCCAGGCAAATCTCGGCTTTGTGCCAGTCGAAATCGGAGAGGTAGAGGCTGGTGGCCGCGGCATATGCATCGATGATGCCGGCCGCGGTAGCCACGTACCAATGCGGGAGGTCGGGGTCCGGCGGGGCTGCGGGCTTCGGCGGGGGAGCCGTCACCACCGGCGCGGGCGCGTGGATCGTGGCCGCCGCCGCGTGCGCCTGCCAGGCTTGCCAGACCAGCGTTCCCGAAATCCACAGCGCCATGCCCGCTGCAAACCATGCGACCGCGCCCGCGACCTTCAGCCCGCGGCTGCGGCGGCGAATTCTTCGCGCGGTGTGAGTGATGCGCCGCAGCGCCTCGCGAGCCGCTTCCAGCGTGGCG
>DATJYJ010000412.1:0-16062 GCA_035578025.1 Verrucomicrobiia bacterium | reverse complement strand
CTCGGGAACGGGGGGCTGGGGCGGCTTGCGGCGTGCTTCCTCGATTCGATGGCAACGATGCAGATTCCGGCCACCGGTTACGGGCTGCGATATGAGTACGGGATGTTTCGGCAGTCCATCGTGAACGGTTGGCAGAAGGAGAACCCCGACAACTGGCTGCGCGTTACAGACCCATGGGAGGTCGCGCGGCCGCATGAGAGAGTGGAGGTGCGGCTCAACTGCACCTTCCAACTCAGGAACGGCTGCTTTCAGGTGATACCGGGCCGGCCATCGTGTCTCTTTGGCATCCCCTATGATCGGCCGGTGGTGGGTTACGGCGGCAAGACCATCAACACACTTCGTCTTTGGGCTGCGGCGGCGCCGGACTCTTTCGATTTTCAGGAATTCGGCACAGGTGATTTCGTGGGCGCGTTGAGTGAGACGCTCGAAGCGGAGTCACTGACTCGCGTACTCTATCCGGACGATTCCACGACGATCGGGCAGGGACTGCGGTTTGTGCAGGAATACTTCCTGGTGGCGTGTTCGGTGGCGGACCTGGTGCGGCGGTTCCGGCGATTCAACGTCGATTGGGACTTGCTGCCTGAGAAGGTGGCGATCCAACTGAACGACACGCACCCATCGATAACGGTGGCGGAGTTAATGCGGGTCCTTTTGGACGATGCACACCTCGGCTGGGATGAAGCCTGGGACCTGACCCGAAGGACGCTGGCATATACCAACCACACGCTGCTGCCGGAAGCGTTAGAGAAGTGGCCGGCTGGATGGTTCGAGATCATGCTGCCGCGACACCTGGAGATCATTTACGAGGTCAACCGTCGGCTGCTGGATGATGTGCGGCGCCGGTATCCGGGCGACGAAGGACGCGTGCAGCGGGTGAGTCTGGTGGAAGAGGGAGTGCTACGCAAGATTCGCATGGCCAACCTGGCGATTGTGGGGTCGCACAGCACCAACGGAGTAGCGGCGGTCCATTCGAAGCTGTTGCAGACGACGACTGTCAAGGATCTGGCAGAGATCTTCCCCGAGCGCTTCAGCAACAAGACCAACGGAGTGACGCCGCGGCGCTGGTTGCTGGAGGCGAATCCCGGTCTGGCTCGTACGATCACGGAGGTGATCGGCGACCGGTGGATTACGGACCTGAGCCAGTTGAGCAACCTGAAGCCGCTCGCGGGGGATGCGGCCGTGCGCGAAGCATTCGCCGCCGCCCAACGCGAGACCAAAGTACGCTTCGCGGATTGGCTGAAGTCAACGACCGGGCAAGCGGTGGATCCGGATTCGATTTTCGATTGCCAGGTGAAACGCATCCACGAATACAAGCGCCAACTGCTGAACGCGCTTCGGATAGTGGTCAGTTACAACCAGCTGCGGCAGAATCCGGATCTGGCCGTGCCGCCGCGGACCTTCTTTTTCGCGGGCAAGGCCGCGCCCGCGTACCGGCTGGCCAAGCTGATTATCAAGTTCATCAACAACATCGCCGAGACGATCGATGGCGATCCTGCTGTGAGAGGCCGGCTGAAAGTGGTCTTCTTGCCCGAGTACAACGTGTCTCTGGCGGAACGGCTGATTCCAGCCGCGGATGTTTCGAACCAGATCTCCACTGCCGGATACGAAGCCAGCGGGACCAGCAACATGAAGTTCATGATGAACGGAGCGCTGACCGTGGGCACGCGCGACGGGGCCACCATCGAGATGGCCGAGGAGGCGGGCGAGGAGAACATGTTCCTGTTCGGCCTCACGGTGGAACAAGTGGAAGGCAGCCGCGGCTGGTACAGCCCTTATTGGCACTATGACCACGATCCAGAGACCAGGGCCGCGCTCGACCTGATCTTCTCCGATCACTTCAGCCGTAACGAGCCGGGCATCTTCGCCCCTTTGCGCGATGTTCTCCTGACGCACGGCGATCACTACATGCACCTCGCGGACCTGACGTCGTACTGCGGCGCGCAGGATCGGCTCGGCGCGCTATACGGCAATGCCGGCGAGTGGTCGCACAAGGCAATCTTGAACGTGGCGAGTTCGGGGAAGTTCTCGAGTGACCGCACCATCGCGGAATATGCCAACGAAATCTGGAAGGTGAGGCCATGCCCGGTTCGGTAGAGATGCAATCGTCGTTGGGCGAGCCCGAACTTTCACCGCTGGCAGGCAAGCCGGCGCCCAAGGAGCTGCTCATCGATGTGGCGCGCCTGGAGCGCGAGTACTTCGAGCGCCATCCCGGCCTGGATGACCGCAATCAGCTCGTCAGCTTCGGCACCAGCGGGCACCGAGGTTCGCCGTTCCACGGTAGCTTCACCGAGTCGCACATTCTGGCCATCACGCAGGCAATCTGCGACTACCGCAAACAGCGCGGCACCGACGGCCCACTCTACATGGGCAAGGATACCCACGCGCTCTCGGAGCCCGCGGAGCGAACCGCGCTCGAAGTGCTCGCGGCGAACGGTGTGGAGACCGTCATCCAGGAAGGCAATGGCGTCACTCCCACGCCGGTCATTTCGCGCGCCATCCTGGTCTATAACCGCGGCCGCCGCGAAGATCTCGCTGATGGCATCGTCATCACGCCATCGCACAATCCGCCGGAGGATGGCGGATTCAAGTACAATCCGACGCACGGCGGTCCTGCCGATACCGAGGTCACGCAGTGGGTCGAAGCACGTGCGAATAAGCTCCTGCGAGCTGGAAACGCGGGTGTCAAGCGCATTCCCTTCGCCGAAGCGCTCGGCGCTTCCACCACGCACCAGCAGGACCTGATGCTGCCATACGTTCGCGATCTCAAGAACTTGGTGGATATGGACGCGATTCGTGGAGCGCGGCTGAAACTCGCCGTGGATCCTCTGGGCGGAGCGGCGCGGCCATACTGGGAGCCGATCAATTCCATCTATGGCCTGGACATCGAGGTGGTGAACCGGGCGATCGACCCGACGTTCTCGTTCATGACGGTGGATCACGACGGCAAGATCCGCATGGACTGTTCCAGCCCGTATGCGATGGCCAGGCTGGTCGGGCTGAAGGATCGATACCAGCTCGCGTTCGCGAACGATCCCGATTCGGACCGGCACGGAATCGTCACGCCGGGTGCAGGTCTGATGAACCCGAATCATTATCTCGCGGTGGCGATCCGGTACCTGTTGACGCAACGGCCCGAGTGGTCGCGGAATTCGGCTGTGGGTAAGACGCTGGTGAGCAGCAGCATGATCGACCGCGTGGTTCAGAAGCTCGGCCGCGAGTTGCGTGAGGTGCCCGTCGGTTTCAAGTGGTTCGTGGCCGGGCTTGTCGACGGGTCGTACTGCTTCGGCGGCGAGGAGAGTGCCGGAGCAAGTTTCCTCCGCCGCGACGGCTCGGTATGGACCACCGACAAAGACGGGCCGATCATGGACTTGCTTGCCGCTGAAATCACCGCCCGCACGGGCCGGGACCCGGGCGAGCACTACCGCGAATTAACGGCCGAGTTCGGCGACCCGTGTTACACACGCATCGACGCGCCGGCCACTGTCGAGCAGAAAGCGAGACTCCAGAAACTCTCGCCTGACGCGGTTCAGGAATCCGAGTTGGGGGGCGAGTCGATCCTCGCCAAACTGACCAAAGCGCCGGGCAACGATGCTCCCATCGGAGGATTGAAAGTGGTCGCATCGAGCGGGTGGTTCGCGGCGCGGCCCTCGGGCACGGAAGATATCTACAAGATTTACGCAGAGAGCTTCCAAGGCCGCGGTCATCTCAACCTGCTCCTGAGCGAGGCGCGAGAGATCGTCAGCAACGCGCTGGGGTCGAGCGAATGAAGATTCCCCCGTTTCCATCGGACTACCGCGCGTCCGGGTTGCTGCTGCACGCGACATCTTTGCCTTCGCCATATGGGATCGGCGACCTCGGATCGCCGGCATTCTCCTGGGTCAACCGCCTTCACGACGCGGGACAGCAATGGTGGCAGTCGCTGCCGGTCGGTCCGACGGGGTACGGGAACTCGCCGTATCAGTCGCTTTCGTCGTTCGCGGGCAACAGCCTGCTGATCAGTCCTGAGGGCCTGATACTCGATGGGCTGCTGAAGCCGGCCGAGTGCGAGAAGCGCTTCGCCTCGGGTGCGGTCGATTTCGAAGCGGTAATTGCGTTCAAGCGGCGGCTTCTGGAGACCGCATGGGCAAGGTTTCACCGCGGCGAGCGTAGAGATCTGCGTCCGGCATATCAGGAGTTCTGCTTCGCGCACGCGAGCTGGCTGGAGGACTACGCGTTGTTCCGCGCGTTGAAGGCAAGGTATAACGGGGCGCAGTATCTTGCATGGCCAGATGAGCTGGTTCAGCGCCAGACGGGCGCGCTCTTGCAGGCGAAACGTGAACTGGCGGACGAAGTGGATCGCGTCTGCTTTTCGCAGTTTCTTCTTTTCCGTCAGGCCGATCAACTCAAGGAGCACGCACATTCCAAAGGCATCGGGCTGATCGGCGACCTGCCATTCTTCGTTTCGCCCGATTCCAGCGACGTGTGGGCGAATTCCGAGCTCTTCCTCCTCAATGAGAGACGGCGCCCGCGATTCGTTGCCGGCGTTCCTCCCGACTATTTCAGCGCGCAGGGGCAACTCTGGGGGAATCCGGTCTACAACTGGGATGCCCTTCGCGCGACCGGCTATCGCTGGTGGATCGACCGCTTGCGCGCGCTGCTGTCGCATGCAGATCTGGTCCGGCTGGACCACTTCCGAGGGTTTGCGGCAGCCTGGCATCTACCAGCGGGCGCGCAGACGGCGCAGGAGGGGCAGTGGATACCGGGCCCGGGCGCGAGTCTCTTCCATGCCGTCCAGGCGGCGATCGGCCGGCTGCCGTTCCTCGCGGAGGATCTCGGGGTGATCACGCCCGATGTGAAGGCCTTACGGGATGACTTCCGCGTGCCTGGCACGCGCGTGTTGCAGTTCGCATTCGACGGGCACGAGGACAATCCGTATCTGCCGGGTAACTTCGTCTCCAACACGGTTGTGTACACCGGGACGCACGACAACGCGACCACCCGCCAATGGTACGAGGAACTGCCCGAGGATCAGCGGCAGAATGTGTGTCGCTATCTGCCACTGACGCCCGACGATGGCATGGGAGCGGCGCCGGGATTGCTGCGGCTGGCGTGGTCGTCGGTGGCCGCGCTGGCCGTCGCGCCCGTGCAGGACCTGCTAAATCTGGGCCGCGAAGCTCGCATGAATGTGCCTGGCCATGCCGAGGGGAACTGGCGCTGGCGTTGCCCGGACGACATCTTGTCCTCGCCGCGGTTCAGGTGGCTGCAGGACTTGACGGAATCGACCGGCCGCGCGTACTCCCGTCAATCGGCCGGCTTTTGTGTACCTGGCGGAGAATGCGCCGGAGCGGTCAGTCAGTGAGGTTGACGATGTCTGAGAATGTGGAGGAGCTGATTAAGCAACATCACGCGTTCTACGAAGTATCGCCGTATTACGTCGTGATAGAGCAATCACACGGGAGGCCATCGCCCTCAACCAGGCGGATTCTGGCGGGCTTTGATGTTGACGTCTACGGTGCAAGAACCAACGGCGAACCAGAGCCCTCTCCTGAGTACGCGCAGGCCTACGCAGCCTTGCAAGAGGTAGCGGAGACAACAAAGCGTCAGGCCAGCGATTCCTGCTCCGTCGAAGTCATCGCATTCCCTTCGACAGTCCGCCTCGATACCCAGAACCACTTACAGGAAGAAGCGATATTGCGAATCAGGGTTTCGCACTACCGGGGTCTTGATCAACCGGCGGGCCACGCGGAGCAACGCGCCCTGGATGAGATCGAAAAGCAACTCCAGGGCCTGGGTGTGGCCCGCAGATGATGTCAATTGCTGTGGCAAGGGACATGCTCTTAGCACGTCGCATGATTGCCAACCCACTTCGTCGTTGGAGACGGCCAATCCGCATATTCGCCTGGTTGACCGCAGCGTGCATCCTCGGGACAGTCGACGCTTGCGGTCAACCGGTCGACCAGTTAACACAACAACTGCAGGATCTCAAGCGCGAATACGCTGAGACTACCCGGGCGCTGGAACAACGAATCGCCGCTCTGGAACAACAGATCCAAAAGCAGACGGCGGCAGCCGCGCGGCCGACCGAGGGCACGGTATCGGCAGCCGCGCTCGTTGCGGAGGCGGCCGAAAAGGCTGCTACCGGGCAGTCCGATCAAGTGGGCGCGCAGTTTCAGGGTGCGGTAGCCACGGCGCCGACGTATGAATTTCTGCGCGATGCGGACCAGGAGATCAAAAAGGTCAAGGAGCAACTGTCCGCTTTCGAATTTCACGGGTATTTTCGCTCCGGGTATGGCGGAAACAGCGCCGGCGGGCAGCAGGTAGCGTTTCAAGCTCCCGGCGCGGGAGCTAAGTATCGTTTGGGAAACGAAGCGGAGACTTACGGCGAGTTCATCTTTGTCAATAACTGGCTGAATCCCGACCGCCACACCGACAAGGCCTGGATGAAGACGGAAGTGATGCTGGAGGCCAACACTACCAATTCCGCCAGCTATGCCAACTTTCCGAACGGAGCTGGGAATGACCAGATCCGGCTGCGCGAAGCATTCGTCCAAGCCGGAAACGTCCTGGAGAGCCAGCCGAAAGCCAAATTTTGGGCAGGCGAAAGGTACTACCGCCGCCAGCACATCGAGATCGTCGATTTTTACCCGCTGGATATGAGCGGCTACGGCGCGGGTGTCGAGGACCTGGACACGAGAGTCGGAAAACTGGCAGTCGGTTACCTGTCGGGTGCCCGACCCGATGTCGTCACGCAGAACGGCTACCTTGCCAAAAACAACATCGACGTGCGCCTGTACGACATGAAAGGTCCGGCGGGCCTGTGGGCCGGATGGTTTGATTTCGCGACGACCAAGGGCGGCCAGACCTTGAATGGTGTTGCGGTCCCCACCACAGACGGATATGCCTTCGGTTTGCGCCACCAGCGTCTGGAGTGGCATGGCGGATTTCACGCGCTTTCGATCCAATACGGCACCGGGGCAGCCAGCAACTTCAGCACGTCGCTGGACGATCCCACGCCGTATCTCCACGGCTCGGCGAGATTGTTGATGACGGAACAGATTCTCTTTCAGCCCGACAACAAATTCGCCATCATGCCCATCCTTATTTTCCAGAGGGCCAAGGATGGAAACCCGCGGCATGACTGGAATCAATGGGTGTCGTTCGGCGCGAGGCCGGAGTACTTCTTCACCAAGTACCTCTCGCTGGCGGCGGAAGCGGGTTTCGATAAGGTGCACAGTCCCAGCGGGCAGTACGAGGGTTGGCTGCGGAAGGTCACGATCTCTCCGCAAATCGGGGCGGGAAGACAGTTCTTCAGCAGGCCCGTGCTGAGAGCCTTTCTGACGTATGGAAACTGGTCCGACGGGCTCCGCGGATTTGTCGGCGGCGTCCCGTTCCTGCACAGGACCAGCGGCCTGACCTACGGAGTTCAGGCCGAAACCTGGTGGTAGGGAGGGTTGTGGACTATGGCAATTCGAGAACTCAGCGCCGATATCATTTCGCCTGCTCCCGCGGCGACTCAGGACTATTCACGCCCGCTCACCATCGTCACCACCCTCTTTTTCATGTGGGGCTTCCTGACGTGCCTGAACGACATTCTGGTGCCCCATCTGAAGGCCATCTTCGACCTGACCTACACGCAGGTGATGTTGATTCAGTTCGCGTTTTTCTCGGCGTATTTCCTGTTTTCCATTCCCTGGTCCAGAATCGTGAACGCAATCGGCTATCAGCTGAGCATGGTGGTGGGTCTCCTGACCATGGCCTGCGGCGCTTTTCTGTTCCTGCCGGCCGCGTCCGCCGCATCCTACCCTGTGTTTCTGACCGCGCTCCTGATCCTGGCGGCCGGGATTACCGGCCTACAGGTAGCCGCCAACCCTTACGTGGTGGTGTTAGGGAAGGCTGAGACCGCCTCGAGCCGGCTGGATCTCACGCAGGCGTTCAACTCGCTCGGCACGACGATCGCACCGAAGCTCGGCGGCCTGCTGATCCTGAGCGCCGCGCCCCTCGCGATGGCCCAGTTGAGTCAACTGACACCCCAGGCATTACACGCTTACCGCGTGCAGCAGGCGGCCTCGGTCAAGCTGCCGTATGCCGTGATCGGCGTCGCCCTGGTGTTGTTGGCGGTCTTGATCGGCGCCTCCAGGCTGCCAAGGATCGAGACGGCGTCGAATCGCCCCGGCGATAAGCCCGACGACTCGATCTGGAAACATCGCAACCTGGTCTTCGGCGCACTTGGAATCTTCGCCTATGTGGGAGCGGAAGTCTCCATTGGCAGCTTCCTGGTGAACTATTTCGGCATGCCCGAGATCGCAGGTCTTTCCGCCAAGAGCGCCGCCGGTTTTGTGTCCTTCTACTGGGGCGGGGCAATGGTCGGGCGGTTCCTGGGCGCGGGCCTGCTGCGCCACTTTCGAGCCGGGCATTTGCTCGGGCTCTGCGCGATTGTGGCCGCGGTTTCGCTAACGACCTCGATGATGACCAACGGCGCGACAGCGATGTGGACGATTCTTGCGGTGGGATTCTTTAACTCCATCATGTTTCCCACGATCTTCAGCCTGGGCGTGGCCGAACTTGGCCCGCTCACGGGAAGCGCATCCGGCCTCCTGAACATGGCGATTGTGGGCGGCGCGATTCTACCCGTGGCGCAGGGGATGATCGCGGATCAAGTGGGCCTGCATCACGCGTTCCTATTGCCGGTGATCTGCTACCTCTACATTCTGTACTACGCCCTGAGCGGATCGAAGCCAAACAGCGCACGCTATCAGGCCGTGTGACACACAAGGAGAAACGCAATGTTAGTTGCAGGCGACATCGGCGGCACGAAAACCGAACTGGCGATTTTCTCGACCGAAGCCGGGCCGCACACACCGATCGCGCAGGTCCGTGTCCACAGCGCGGACTACCCGAGCTTGCACACGATCGTGAAGGAGTTTCTTGCGAACGCCAAGCAGCCAGTCGACCGGGCATGCTTCGCGGTCGCGGGCCCGGTTATCGGCGGCCGGGTGAAGGCCACCAACCTTCCCTGGGTCATCGAAGAACAGTCGCTCGCTCAAGAATTGAACTTCAACGCGAAGCTCGTTCACCTCATCAACGATCTGGAAGCCGTTGCGCGCGCGGTTCCGATTCTGCGGCCGAGTGACCTGAAGACCATCAATTCCGGCGAACCGGTTTCCAAAGGCGCAATCGCTGTGATCGCGCCGGGAACAGGACTAGGGGAATCCTTCCTGACCTGGGACGGCACGCACTACCAGGCGCACAGCTCCGAAGGCGGCCACTCGGATTTCGCGCCCACCGATGCACGGCAGATCGCGCTACTCGAGTACATGCTCAAGAAGTCCGACCACGTCAGTTTCGAGCACGTCTGCTCCGGCATCGGAATTCCGAATATCTATGCATTTCTCCGCGACGTCGAGGGAGTCCACGAGCATCCCGACGTTGCGGCCCAGATTGCCGCGGCAGCCGATCCGTCCGCCGTGATCATCGGTCACGCGGCGAGTTCGGACAACCGGAGCGAGCTGTGCGCCGCGACGATTGAGATGTTCGCCGCAATCCTCGCCAGCGAGGCGTCCAATCTCGCGCTGAAAGTTCTGGCGACCGGCGGCGTGTACCTGGCCGGCGGCGTCGTGACGCACGCCATGACAGCGATTCAGGACGCGGCCTTCACGCGCTCGTTTACACGAAAGGGGCGATTCGCGGAGTTGATGTCGCGCATGCCGATACATGCCGTGGTCAGTCACGCCGGGCTGGCGGGCGCCGCGGCATGTGGTTTGGAGAACTAACGAATATGGCAGCTCTAGCAGAGACAATCACCGAACAGACCGCCTCCCGGGCGACGTGGCGCGAATTGCGAGCGCATCACAAGAAGATTCGCGGCGTGCATTTGCGGCAGCTCTTCGAGAGCGATTCCCAGCGCGGCGAGCGCTTCACCCTCGAGGCCGAGGGTCTATTTTTGGATTACTCAAAGAATCGCATCACGGATGAGACCATCCGGCTACTCTTGCGGCTTGCCACCGAATCGCGCCTGCCGGAGCGTATCGAGGCCATGTTCGCCGGCGAGAGGATCAACTTTACGGAAGGGCGGGCGGCCCTGCACACAGCGTTGCGCTCACTCCAAGGGACGTCCGTGTCCGTCGACGGTGAGAACGTGGTGCCAAAGGTACACGCGGTGCTCGATCGCATGGCAAAGTTCGCGGCTTCAGTGCGCGATGGCGAATGGAAGGGCCATACGGGGAAGCGCATTCGAAACGTGGTCAATATCGGGATCGGCGGCTCCGACCTCGGCCCGGTGATGGCGTACGAAGCGCTGAAGCACTACTCGCAGCGCGACATGAACTTTCGCTTCGTCTCCAACGTCGATGGCACCGATGTCGTCGAGACGCTTCGCGACCTCGATGCGGCCGAGACGCTGTTCATCGTGTCCTCGAAGACATTCACGACGCTCGAGACCATGACCAACGCGCAGACCGCGCGCGTGTGGCTGCTCGGTGCTTTCGACAACGATCCTCAGGCCGTTGCGAAGCACTTCGTGGCCGTCTCGACGAACGCCGCCGAGGTCACGAAATTCGGTATCGACACCACGAACATGTTCGAGTTCTGGGATTGGGTGGGCGGCCGCTACTCGATGTCGTCCGCGATCGGGCTTTCGACGATGATCGCGATCGGCGACGACCATTTCCGCGCCATGCTGCGCGGGATGCACGAGATGGACCAGCACTTCCGCACCGCGCCCCTGGAGCAGAACATGCCCGTGCTGATGGGGCTGCTGGCCGTCTGGTACAACAACTTCTTCGACGCGCAAACCATCGCCATCCTGCCTTATGAGCAGTATCTGAAGCGCTTCCCGGCGTATCTCCAGCAACTGACGATGGAGAGCAACGGCAAATCGGTGACGCATCGCGGAAGGAAGGTCCGGCTCGACACGGGCCCGGTCTACTGGGGCGAGCCCGGCACCAACGGCCAGCACTCGTTCTACCAGTTGATCCATCAGGGAACGCGCCTGATCCCCTGCGACTTCATCGCGTTCGCCGCGCCGGTGAACCCGGTGGGCCGGCATCATGACCTGCTTATCGCCAACGTGTTCGCGCAGACCGAAGCGTTGGCGTTCGGGAAGACCAGCGGGGAAGTGGCGGCCGAAGGAACGCCGAAGTGGCTCGTGCCCCATCGGGCCTTCAATGGCAATCGTCCCACGAACACGATCTTCGCGGAAAGGCTCACACCGGAAACGCTGGGAAGGCTCGTGGCGCTCTACGAACACGCCGTATTCACGCAGGCTGCGATGTGGGACATCAATCCGTTCGATCAATGGGGCGTCGAACTGGGCAAGGTTCTCGCGCAGCGCATCGTACCCGAGCTGGAGAGCGGGACGGAGCCGCCGCTCAAGCACGACAGTTCGACTAACAATCTGATTCGGCGCTACAGAAAACACAAGGAGACCGCATGAGAAATCCCGGTTTTGACCAACCCCTGTACATTCTCCCATTTGATCACCGAGGCTCGTTCCAGAAGAAAATGTTCGGCTGGGACGGCGCCCTGACGGTCGAGCAGACCGCGGAAATCGCCGGCGCCAAGCGCGTCATTTACGACGGCTTCCTGGCGGCGGTGGATGCCGGCGTGTCCAAGGACAAGGCAGGAATACTCGTGGACGAGCAGTTCGGCGCCGCGATTCTTCAGGATGCCGCCGCGGCAGGCTACTCCACCTGCTGCCCGGCCGAAAAGAGCGGCCAGGACGAATTCGACTTCGAGTATGGCGAACGATTCGCGGAGCACATCGAGGCCTTCCATCCCACGTTTTGCAAGGTGCTGGTCCGTTACAACCCGGAGGGCGACCCGATCCTGAACCGGAACCAGGCCTATCGCCTGAAGCGGCTCTCGGATTATCTGCGGAGCAAGAAGAGCCGCAGCCTGTTCATGTTCGAACTGCTAGTGCCTCCGGAGAAGAATCAACTGAACCGGCTGAACGGCGACAGGAAAGCTTACGATCTGAAGCTGCGCCCGGGCCTCATGGCCGGTGCAATCGAGGAATTGCAGGAGGCGGGCGTCGAGCCGGATGTCTGGAAGCTCGAGGGGCTCGACCGGCGGCAAGACTGCGAGCGCATCGTGGCAGTCGCGCGGCGAGAGGGCCGGGACAAGGTCGGCTGCATCATCCTCGGCAGGGGCGAGGACGATTCGAAAGTGCGCGAGTGGCTCACGACGGCATCCGCCGTTCAGGGCTTTATTGGTTTCGCCGTTGGCCGTACGACGTTCTGGGGACCGCTAGTCGATTGGCGAGCCAAGAAGATCACGCGGGATGAGGCAGTAGCCGAGATCGCGCGCCGCTACCGGGAGTTCGTGGAGATCTTCGACAGCCAGCGGGACGCGGTCCCGGCGTAGTGGAAGCGAGGAACTGGAGATGCCGATAGACGCGAAACTAGCGCCCTCGATTCTCGCGGCTGATTTTGCCAGGCTGGGCGACCAGGTGGCCGAGGCGGCCCGGGCCGGTGCGGACCGCATCCATGTCGACGTGATGGACGGGCACTTTGTCCCCAACCTTTCGATGGGCCCGCCGATCGTGGAGTCGCTGCGGCGCGAGACCACTCTGCCCATCGAGACGCACCTCATGATCACCGAACCGGATCTGTTCCTCGACGAATTCGTGGTGGCCGGCTCGGATTCATTCATCGTGCATTGGGAAGGGAACAACAATCTGAATCGCACAGTGCACAGGATCAAGGATCTCGGGAAGCGCGCGGGTGTGGCAATCAATCCGGCCACGCCCGCCTCCGTCCTGGAGGAAATCTTGATGGACGTGGACCTGGTTCTGGTGATGACAGTCAATCCCGGATTCGGGCATCAGCATTTCCTCCAAGGTATGCTGCCGAAGATCGCCCGCGTCCGGCAAATGATCGAGCGCGCAAGGGTCCGCTGCGAACTGGAAGTGGATGGCGGGATCGACCCCTCGACGGCGGTGCTGGCGTCGGCGGCGGGTGCGGATGTCTTTGTCGCGGGGTCTTCCATTTTCGGCAGCACAGAGGGAATCGCTGCGGCGATGGGGCGGCTGGGTACCGCCGTCGCTCGCGAGAGTGCAAGTGTTCTGTAAAGAGTGTTCGAACAGGAGACAGGGATGCAAATCGGAATGATCGGTCTGGGCAGAATGGGCGCCAATATGGCGCGGCGCTTGATGAACAAGGGACACAAGTGCGTGGTCTTCGACATGTCGCCAAAGGCGATTACGGAATTGAGGAAGAAAGGCGCTGCTGGCGCCACGTCGCTGATCGAGTTGATTAAGAAGCTCGAAACGCCACGCGCAGTCTGGTTGATGGTCCCGGCCGCTGTGGTGGACAAAACCATCGGCGAGCTACTGCCGCATCTGGCGCCGGGGGACATTCTCATCGACGGTGGGAACTCGTACTACGTCGACGACATCCGCCGGGCGAAGGACCTGGCGCAGCGATCGATTCACTATGTTGACGTGGGCACCAGCGGCGGAGTATGGGGTCTGGAGCGCGGCTACTGCATGATGATCGGCGGCGAGGCCGGCGTCGTGCAAGGACTCGATCCGATCTTCGCCGCTCTCGCCCCGGGAAAGGGTGAGATTCCGGAGACGCCCGGCCGCGAAAAGATCGGCGGCACCGCCGAGCAGGGCTACCTGCACTGCGGCGGCAACGGTGCCGGGCACTTCGTCAAAATGGTGCACAACGGCATCGAATACGGCATCATGGCGGCTTACGCAGAGGGCCTGGGCATTCTGCGATCGGCCAACGTCGGCAAGCAATCCGGTGAAGGCGCGGACGCCGAGACCACTCCATTGCGCAATCCGGAAGAATACCAGTACGACCTCAACCTGCCGGACATCGCCGAGGTGTGGCGACGCGGCAGCGTAATTGCGTCGTGGCTGCTGGACTTGACCGCGTCCGCGTTGATCGAAGACCCGCAGCTTTCGAAGTTCGCCGGCCGGGTCTCCGATTCCGGCGAAGGGCGCTGGACCATCAAGGCCGCGATCGACGAAGCGGTGCCGGTCCCGGTTCTCGCGAGCGCCCTGTTCGAGCGGTTCACCTCGCGCGGCGAAGCCGATTTCGCCGACAAGCTCCTTTCGGCGATGCGATATGAGTTCGGCGGGCACCTGGAGAAGACCGCTGAGAAAGCGAAGGTGGCCTGATCAATGTCCAACCTTCATGCTCACTCGGACGCGCTGGTCTTCTTCGGGGCCACCGGCGACCTGGCATACAAGAAGATCTTTCCCGCGCTGCAGGCGATGGTGAAACGCGGGCACCTGGATGTACCGGTGGTCGGCGTCGCGAAGGCCGGCTGGACACTCGATCAGTTCAAGGCCCGTGCGCTGGACAGTCTAGAGAAGCACGGCGGCGTGGATGCGGAGGCCTTTCATAAGCTCTCGGGCCTGCTTCGCTACGTCGACGGCGACTACAGCGATCCCGCCACCTTCGAAGCACTCGGCCGCGAACTCAAGGGCGTGCGCCAAGCGGCGCATTACCTGGCGATCCCGCCGGTGATGTTCGAGCAGGTGGTGGAGCAACTGGTCGAATGCGGCGGTTGCATGATGAATGCGCGCATCATCGTGGAGAAACCATTCGGCCGCGATCTCGCCTCGGCGCAGGAACTCAACAAGGTGCTTCTTCGCCATTTCGATGAGGCCTCCATTTTCCGCATCGACCACTACTTGGGCAAGCGTCCCGTGCACAATATGGTCGTTTTCCGTTTCGCCAACGCGTTCATGGAAGCGTTCTGGAACCGAAACTACGTCGAAAGCGTGCAGATCACGATGGCGGAGGATTTCGGAGTGCAAGGCCGCGGTGCCTTCTACGATCAGACCGGCGCGATCCGCGACGTCATCCAGAATCACCTGTTTCAGGTTCTTTGCAATCTCGCGATGGAGCCGCCGGTGCGAATGGACAGCGAATCGATTCGCGACGAGAAAGTGAAAGTGCTGAAGGCGATTCCGGATCTCGACGAGAAGAGTGTCGTCCGTGGCCAGTTCCGCGGTTACCTCACCGAAAAGGGCGTCGCGCCGGGTTCGGGCACGGAGACTTTTGCCGCTCTCAAGCTGCAAGTGAATTCCTGGCGCTGGCACGGAGTTCCCTTCTACATTCGCGCAGGCAAGAGTCTGCTGGTCACGTGCACCGAGATCGTCTGCCGCTTGCGGAAGCCGCCGGCGATTTTTCCGGCCGACGGAGTAACCCAGAACTACCTCAGGATGAGGGTCAGCCCGGATGTGACCATCGCCATGGGTATGACCGTGATGGAGGACGGCGAGAAGATGATCGGCGAGCCGGCTGAGATGATGGCGAGCCGCCAGAAAGACGCTCAAGAGATGGATGCGTATGAACGCGTGCTGGGTGACGCTATGGCCGGTGACACCACACTCTTCGCACGCGAGGATTACGTGGAGGAGGCGTGGAGAATCGTCGATCCGCTGTTGCGCAGTGGCACGCCTCTTCACCAGTACGAGCCGCACACCTGGGGACCCGAAGCCGTGGCACAGGTAACGCCACCGGGTGGATGGCACAATCCCGCGATAGCGCACGAGGAAGTCGTGCTCCGCAGCGAAGCAGCGTAGGAGCCTCAATGCACACCAGGATCCTTGCCGACGAGGAATGCGCCGCACGCACGGCCGCGGCACTCATCGCGAAAGAAGCTCACGCCGCGGTTTCCGCACGCGGCCGCTTCGTCCTGGCGGTGAGCGGCGGTCACACGCCGTGGATCATGATGCGCGCACTGGCCACCGAAGATGTGCCTTGGCAGTCCGTTCACGTCTTACAGGTGGACGAACGGGTCGCGCCCGCCGGCGACCAGGATCGTAACCTGACCCATCTTCAAGCCACGCTGCTTGAAGGAGCGAAGATTCCGCGAGACCAGATTCACGCCATGCCGGTCGAGGAGTCCGATCTGGAACTGGGCGCGAAGCAGTATGCCGCGACAATTGCCAGGATCGCCGGCTCCCCGGTCGAACTCGACCTCGTGCATCTCGGTCTGGGCCCGGACGGTCACACTGCGTCGCTGGTTCCCGGCGACCCCGTGACGCATGTGAACGATGCTGACGTTGCTCTGTCTGGCATCTATCAAGGGCGGCGCAGAATGACCCTCACCTATCCCGCCCTC
>DATJYJ010000411.1:0-16919 GCA_035578025.1 Verrucomicrobiia bacterium | reverse complement strand
AGCGAACGCGCCGTCTGGCTGGCCGGCCTCTACAACATGATCTTCCTGACCATCGTTGGCATCGTCTTCTTCCTGGCGGCCAACCCGGTGGTGGGATTGTTCCGGCCTGGCGCGGCGGTCATCCCCGTGGCCGTGACCTGCCTGCAGTACATCAGCCTCGGCTACCCCTTCTACGCCTGGGGCATGGTCATGGAGCAGGCCTTCAACGGCGCCGGCGACACCAAGACTCCCACGTGGATCAACTTGTTCTGTTACTGGCTGCTGCAAATCCCGGTGGCCTGGTATCTCGCTTACCGCACCGGCCTCGGCCCCCGCGGAGTCTACCTGGGCATCTGCGGCGCCGACGCGGTGCTGGCAATCGTCGCGGTGATCCTCTTCCGCCGCGGGCGGTGGAAGCTCGCAGTAGTATAAGAACGCGGCTATTCACGCTGGAGGGCCGCGATCCACGCGCTCATCCTGCGGTGGTGCGATCCCTCCCAGTAGACGCGGCCGCAGTGCGGGCACTCGCGGAACTCGTCGTGGGCCTGGGCGACGGCCGGCGGCGCGCGCCCGCTGACCGCCGCCTTGTCCGCCGGGCGCAGCGAGGCATTGCACGCCATGCATCGCGTGAACGGCCGGATCGAGCGCGCCAGGTCGAACCGACGCAGGACCTCGGCGGCCTGACGGCGGCTGTCGGTCTCGCGCAGCCAGTAGCCGTGTGTCACCGCCGACTGCATCAGTAGTCCACGATCGCGCGTGAGCAGGATGCGCTTCTCCTCCGCGGAGGTCCGCGCCAGCTCCGCGTCGTCGGCGCAGTTGCGATAGATCGTGTCGAAGCCCAGCATTCGCAGGTAGGCCGCCAGCCGGCCCAGGTGGACATCCAGCACGAACCTCGTCTCGCGCAGCGGCTCCGGCCTCACACGCAGCTCCGGCGTCACGTCCAGCGATTCGAAGACCGGATAGACCGCGACCCGATCTCCGTTCTGAATCAGCCGCGAGAAATCCGCCGACTCGCCGTTTACCAGGACCAGCTCGACTTCGGTATGCGGCACTCCGAAGCCTTCGATCAGGGCCTTGACCGAAGGCGGCACGAAGAACTCTTTTTCGACACTTCGGTAGCGCTGTTCCGCGGGGAGATGGTCGTTCAGCTCGGCATAAAACCGAAAGCATGCGCGGGCCGGCGCCGCGTCCATAAGATAATTCTAAGCCGGGATTCTTTCGCGGTAAGATTCACCCAGGAGGATGCATGCCGGAGCCGGAACCGGGACCCGTTCATTTCGAGTGCAGCCAGCCGATTCTTCGCGTGGAGGACATGCAGGCCGCGCTGCGATTCTACGTCGAGCTGCTGGGATTTCAGAAGGCGCCCTGGGGCTCCGCCGATTTCACGAGCGTGTCGCGCGACCGCGCCGCCATCTATCTCTGCCGCGGCGCCCAGGGCCGCGGCGGGGCCTGGGTCTGGATTGGAGTGGAAGATGCCCAGGCGTTGCACGACGAATGGAAGGCGCGCGGCGTCAAAATCGTCGAGGGCCTGACCAATTATTCGTGGGCGCTGGAGTTCCGCATCGAAGATCCGGACGGCAACGTGCTCCGCGTGGGATCGGAGCCGCGATGAGGATCGCAGGCATTTCAGCGGCGCTGGTGCTGGCGCTTGGCACGCAAGCGGCCGAGTTGCCCGTGATCCCCGGCGATTCCACGCGCGGCGCCAGGCTCTTCGAAAGCGAGCAGTGCATCAAGTGCCACGCGGTGAACGGGCGCGGCGGCAAGATCGGGCTGGACCTGGGCCGCACCGTGAACCGAAATTACACCCCGGCGCAGCTTGCCAGCACCATGTGGAATCACGCGCCGGTGATGTGGGCGGCCATCGAAGGCGCGGGAATCGAACAGCCCAAGCTCAGCCCAGAAGGCGCCGCCGATCTGTTCGCGTTCTTCTACTCGGCGCGCTTCTTCGATAAGGCAGGAGACGCGGCGCGCGGCAAAACCGCGTTTGAAACCCGCAAGTGCGTGGTGTGCCACGGCATCACCGATTCCAAGGCCGAATCGGCGCCGCCGGTGGCCAAATGGGAATCGCTGGCCGATCCGATTCAACTGGTGCAGCAGATGTGGAACCACAGCTTCCGCATGCGCCAGGCCTTCGAGCGCCGGCACATCGAGTGGCAGGCCCTGACTACGGACGAGCTGAACGACATTCTGGCGTGGCTCCGGTCGCTGCCGGAGGCCGGCCAGTTGACCGCGCACTTCGCCAATACCTCGGGCGCGGGCGGCGAGCGCATCTTCGTCGGCAAAGGCTGCGCCGGGTGTCACAAAGGAAACCTGGCGCTGGAGACCCGGCTGCGCAACATGACCCTGACCGATATCGCGGTCGACATGTGGAACCACTCCCCGCGCATGATCCAGCCGCCGCCGTACCTGACTCAGGACGAAATGCGCCAGCTTCTCAGCTTCCTCTGGATGCGGCAATTCGTTTACCCCGGCGGCGACATCGCCCACGGCAAGCAGATCTTCACCGACCGGAAGTGCGCCACCTGTCACGCGGGCGGAACCCACGGCGCGCCGCCGCTGCCCGGACAGGCGCGGAAGTTCTCGGAAGTGACCATCATATCCGCCCTCTGGCACCACGGCCCGCAGATGCTCAACCGCATGAAAGAAGCGGGCATCGGCTGGCCGCAGTTCCGCAGCCCCGCGGAGCTGGGCGACCTGCTGGCCTACCTGAACTCCGTGCAGTAGTGCTCGCGGCATCGGCCGCCGTACTTGCCGCCCGGATCCGCTTCGGCGCCGATCTGGAAATGCGTCCGCGCTTCGTCGACGCGCTCCATCGCCAGCAGAACCATGCCCACCCGCCAATGCAGGCTGGCCGAGCCGCGCGCATTGGAGGCTCCGGCGCGCAGCGCCTGGTCGAGAGCTTCGCGTGCTTCCTCGCGGCGGTCCAACAAGGCCAGGGCCCAGGCCTGGTGCGCGTAGTACGAACCGGGAACCCTGCCGCCCGGACGGCGCGCCGCGTGCTGGATGGCCTGGTTGGCGTAGCTCAGCGCGTAGCCCGGTTCCCTGCCCAGTAGCAGTCGAATCTCCGCCAGCCCATCTTGCGAGTTGCCCGTGTGGTCGCCGGCTTCGATGGCTTCGTGGAAGCACTCCTCAGCTTCGTCGTAGCGGCCGAGGTCCATCAAGGCGTAGCCGTGGCAGGCGTGGAGCCGCTCCACCGGATAGATGGTTCCACGCGCCATGGCGATTGCCTCGCGATAGCAGGCGGCCGCCTCCGCGGGACGCCCGGCCAGCGACAGCACCAGGCCCTGCTTGTGCAGGGTCGCAACATTGGGTATTCCGAGGCTGGCCCAGCGGATAGTGCGCAGCGCGCCATCGTAGTCCCCGGCCCGCATGCTCCTCTCGGAAAGCAGCACCGCGACGAGACCGCGTGCCTTGAACAGGAAAAAGACGAGAAACAGGACCAGGCCAGTAACCACGTAGATCATTGCGCCACCCCCGATGCGGCCGCGGCCTGTGCCGCCGCTGCACGCCCGGCTACGGGCTCGGCGCCACTGCAAAGCGCGTCTCCGTGGCGATGGGCACGGCGTGCCAGCCAACGGTTGGCTAGCAGGCCGATGACCGCCGCGCAGCCGATGGCGATCGCCAGCGAGAGCCGGGCCAGGATCGCGGACGCGTGGAGATGCAGCACGAGCTGCGCGATCCCCAAACCGAACATCGCCAGTAGGCTGAGGGCCATCCCGACCAGCAGGGACGCGAAGAACACCAGCACGCGCCGCAGGTCGCCGAAACGACGCAGTGGCAGAGACCAGCGGCGCGCAACCTCGGCTTCGATTTCGGCCGGTGTCATCGTTTCCAGGGCGTAGTCGGAGATCGCGATGCGCGCGTGCTCCACCTCGATTGGCTCGGCGAGAGCGGCCACACGGGCCGGCACGATGTGGATTTCGCCGAGCGCGATGCCGCAGCGTCCGGCGAGGGCGTGCAGCCGGTCCGAGAGTTCTCCCGTTTGCAGTGCTGACACCCCATCGGCTCTGCCCGTGCGTGCGGCCGCGCGGAAGAGCACGCCGGCCATCACGGCAGCCGCGAGCCGCGCAAACACGTGAATCCACTCGCCGCTGACCAGGCCCGCCAGCGCGCCGATGCTCCACGACGCCGGCACGATGAGAGCCAGCGACGGGAACAGGACCACCTTCATCGTGTCCAGCAAGCCGCGGCGGGCGAAGACCTTCGGCGTCCACACCCGGCAAAGCAGGGTGACCAGGAGCGGCGGTGCCAGGTACGTGACGGCCGCGAAGAACTTGCCGTTGATCGCGGAGCCGCCATTCCAGACACTGTAAAGGGCCCAGACGTCGAGGTCCCCCCAGAACGCGCCGGAGATACCGGCCCACATGGCGGCCCATAGGAGATAGATTCCGGTCAGGCCCCAGGCCACGGCATGCAGGTAGTCGAACCAGCCGCCTGCGGCAGCGCGGCGATTCAGGACCACCATCATGATTAGCGCCAGCAGCAGAACCAGTGGGAGCGGGGCGAAAATCATGACCAGCTCGGCGGTACGGTATCCAGCCGCGACGTGCACGGCGCGGGTGGGCAGTTCGCGTGGCTCGATCGTGGCCGTGCGGTGAACCACGCCATCCCGGCACGAGCGGTCCCAACCGCGCGGCAAGGCGGCACGGTAATACGGCGCGTCGGGGATGCCGATATCGATGTCGATCACGTCGGCCGATGACTTGATGAGCGCCTGGCGGAAAGCGCCGAATCTGAGCTGCCCTTCAACCACCTGGCCGCTACGATGAAAGACGCCGGGGCAGCGCGCCCGAAAGATCCACTGGCTGCCTTGGAGGCTCTGGCTGACGTCGGCCAGGGTGCAGCCGAGCGAGTGCGCCAGCACTGCGCCCAGCGACCCGGCCCGGGCCTGATCGCGGGCCTTCAATTCGAGGGTGAGCGAGCCCTGCGGCGAGAGCTCGATGGCAACGGACTCGGCGGCCGCCGGAAATGCGAACAGCCAGAGGCTGACGGCCAGAAGGCCAAGCGGCTTCATCCGCGAAATTTACCACCGGTACGTGGGAAATCATACACTTTCGATGGTTATTGGGGTCCTCTCTTCAGGCCTGCTGTTACCTCGGTCAGGAGTTTACCGGGTCGGCTGGATTTTGTTGGATCGGAAGCCTGCCCGGGTACGTATGGGCAGCTATGAGCTTGTCGAACGACGTGCGATTTGGAGCTCGCTCACTGGTCAAGTCCCCGGGATTCGCCATCACCGCGGTGCTCACCATGGCCTTCGGGATCGGTGCCACCACGGCGATCTTCAGCGTCAGCGACGCCATGCTGTGGAAGCCCGTGCCGCTTCCCCGGCTGGACAGTCTCACCGCGCTGCTGGGCCGCGTGGCCGATGATCCCATGGACTTCAACTGGATCAACACCGGCGACCTGGCAGACATCCGGCGCGAGAACACCTCATTCGACGACCTCACCTATTGGGGGGACGGGCTGGCGAACATCGTGGGCTCGGGTGGCGAGCCGGAGCGCGTGGCGCAGTTCCTGGTGAACCCGAACTTCTTCGACGTCATCGGCGTCAAACCCGTGCGGGGACGCGGCTTCCTTGCCGGCGAGGACGAGCCCGGGCGTGAGCGCGAGGTGGTGCTCAGCGACGCGCTCTGGCGGAGGCGATTCGGCGCCGACCCGGAGATCGTCGGGCGCAAGATCCGGCTGGACGACATGGACTTCCTTGTGGTTGGCGTGATGCCGCCGAAGTTCGAGTTCCCCAAGACCGCCGAGTTGTGGACTCCGTGGGCCATCCCTCCGGCGAGCCGGAACGTTCGCAGCGGATTTGGCGTGATGGCCATGGGACATCTGAAGCCTGGCCGCACGCTGGCGCAGTTCAACTCCGAGCTGGACGGCATCGCCGCTCGGCTCGCGCAACAGTATCCCGAAACGAATCGCAACCGGCGCTTCATGGCCTGGGACGCGCACCGCTTCATGATCGGCGAATACAGCCACCAATATGTGCTGATGCTGATGGGAGCGGTGCTGTTCGTGCTGCTGATCGCGTGCGTCAACGTAGCCAACCTGCAGTTCGCGCGGGCCACGGGACGCCTGCGCGAGGTCGCGGTGCGCACGGCGTTGGGCGCGAGCCGCGGGCAGATCGTGACGCAGCTCGTGACGGAGAGCATGATGCTGTCGTTGGCGGGCGCCTCGCTGGGGCTGCTGATCGCCGCGTGGGGCCTGCAGGCGATCCGCAGCGGCATGCCGCCGGAAGTGGAGAAGTACATCGTCGGCTGGGACCAGATCCGGCTGGACGGGCGCACATTGCTGTTCACCCTGCTGGCGGCGGTAGCCAGCGGCCTGGTAGCCGGCCTGGCGCCGGCATGGCAGAGCTCAAGGCCGAATCTGACGAACGCGCTGCGCGAAGGCGGCCGCGGCACGTCGGCCGGGCGCGGACGCCATCGGCTGCGCAATATCCTGGTGGGCGCGGAGGTCGCGTTGGCGGTGGTGCTGCTCGTGGGCGCGAGCCTGATGGTGCGCGGCTTCGGCAGTCTGGCCCGTGCGGCGACCAACCTGGAGCCGTCGACACTGCTCACGCTGCGGCTGGCGCTGACCGAGACCAAGTACAAGGAACCGTACCAGAGGCAGGCGTTCTATAGCGCCGTGCTGGAGCGGATCCGCGTCATCCCGGGGGTCCGCTCGGCGGTGGCAGTCAGCGCGCTGCCCTACAGCGACCATTCCTCGGGCCGGGCGTTCACCATCGAAGGGCGTCCGGCAGATCCCGCGAACCAGACGACCGGAATGTACCAGTTGACGACGCCAGGGTACTTCGAGGCCCTGCATATTCCCCTGCGCGCGGGACGCTTTCTGGACGCGCGCGACGGTCCGGACGCGACGAAAACGGCCGTGATCAGCGAGCGCGCCGCCCGGCGCTATTGGCCGAACGAGCCGTACCCGCTGGGCAAGCGCGTCAAGCTGAGCGGTCCCAACGCCAAGAGCGATTGGATCACGATCGTGGGCGTGGCGGGCGACATCATGCACAACGTCTTCGAGCGTAATATGCGCCCGGTGTTCTACCTGCCGTTCGCTCAGGATCCCAAGCTGTGGATGGACCTCGCGGTGAGGAGCGCGGGCGATCCGCTGAGTCTGCAGCCCGCGGTGATCGCCGCGGTACGCGCCGTGGATCCGGAACAGCCCGTGACCGATGTGCGCAGCATGGACACGCTGATGCGCAACCAGGCAATGGGCCTGATCTACGTCGCCGTGCTGATGGGTGTGTTCGGCGCGCTGGCGCTGGGCCTTTCCTGTATAGGCGTATACGGCGTGATGGCGTACCTGGTAGAGGAGCAGACGCACGAGATCGGCATCCGGATGGCGCTGGGCGCGCACCGCGAGAGCGTGCTCGCCATGATCTTCCGCCGCGGCATGTTGACCACCGCGGTCGGGCTGGCTGCCGGGCTGCCGGTGGCGTACGCGCTCGCCATTCTCATGCAGGGCCTCATCTTCGGCGTGACGGCGAGCGATCCGATCACCTTCGGCGGGATTCCGCTGGCGCTGCTGCTATCGGCGGCACTGGCGATCTACATTCCTGCGCGGCGGGCGATGCGGATCGATCCGATCGTGGCGCTGCGGTATGAATAGTTCAGCCACGGATGCACACGGATGGACGCGGATAAAACCGTTTCCTAAATCCGTGTGCATCCGTGTGCATCCGTGGCATTATCTTCTGGCAGGCTGGCTCGCCAACAGGATCAGCGCTTCGAGAGCGCGTGCTTGCTGGGCGCCGTCGAGAACCAGGTAGCGGTGCGGGCCGGCGGGATCAGGGCGGAATTGCGTCCGCCCGGCGGAATCAGCGGTGATCCTTCCCGGCGGGGAAAGCGAGAAGTAGCCGGCGTCCGGGCGTACGGCGTAGAGCGCGGCAGTCAGGTCCCAGGTGGGCCGGTCGTAAGGCATGCGCATGTAGTTGCGATAGGCCTCGGCCACGGGATGATCGGGGACGTAGGAGAAGTCGCGCTGGATCGCCGCGGCTGGGAAGAGAAGCGCGGCGCCGATCTCGTAGCCGCTGGCGACGATCGGCGTCGGCCACCGCTCGAATAGCTTCATCGCCGACGCGGTGTCCTTCTGGACGTTGAACTCCGGCTTGGGCTGCGCGAAATTTCCGGCCATCACGGAGAGCAGCTTCACTTTGCGGCGGACCAGGTCGAGATCCTCGGGCGAATCCAGCAGGCGGGCCAGGTTGGTGCTGAAGCCAACCTGCACAATGACGACGCTGCCATCCTTCTCCTGGGCGAGCACACGGCGCAGGAGCGCCGCTGCCTCCGGCGCTTCGGCGCCGCCCGCCAGCCGCCGCGGGTAGACGAACGTGCCGTCGGGATTGCGGCGCGCGGCAGGCACCCGGATCATCGGACTGTCCTCGGGCGTGATGCCGCTGCCCTTCACCGCGCCGACAGGAATGTCGGCGCGGCCATAGAAGGTGTTGACCAGGTCGACGTAAGGCGCGCTCCACTGGTTGTCTTTGGTGATCGTGACCGCGATCAGACGGCATTCACCGCGGCTTTCGAGAGCGTGCAATAGGGCGAGGGCGAGCGCGTCATCCACATCGTTGCCCATATCGGTATCGAAGATGACAGGCGGCTGCGCGGCGGCAAGCAGCGCGAGCGCGAGCCCGAGCAGGACAGGTTTCATGCGAGCACCATGATAGCTACAATAACCGGTGATGCACTCCTTGTTTCGGAGGGTCGCCCCAGCAGCCTGGCTGGCCGCTCTCGTCGCGTTCCCGTCGGCCGCCGAGGTTCGCAGCCTCACCATCCTCCACATTAACGACCTGCACGCGCGGCTGATGCCGCTGGAAAATCATCGCGGCGGCTTCGCCTACCTGGCCAGCGCGATCCGGCGCGAGCGCACCAACTGCAAGGACTGCATCCTGCTCAACGCCGGCGATGTGGCCCAGGGCTCTCCGGTCTCCACCATCTTCCATGGTCTGCCGGTGTTCGAAGTGGCCAACCTGCTGGGCATCGACGCCGCCACGCTCGGCAACCACGATTTCGACTACGGCTGGATGCAGGCTCGCAAGTTCATCGAGGTAGCCAAGTATCCGATCGTGGACGTCAACATCGTAGGCGCCAAAGGCGAGCTCTTCACTCCGAAGCCGTACGTGATTCTGACGGTGAATGGGCTGCGTGTCGCCGTGATCGGCGCCATGACCGACGACCTCGCCACGCTGACCATTCCGAAGGCCATGGGACCCTGGCACACGCTGCCGGTGTTGGACACCGTGCGGCAATACGCGCGCGAGTTGAAAGCGCAGAGCGACCTGGTGGTTGTCGTGGCCCATATCACGCCCAAGGAGGAGTTGGAATTCCTGAAGTCGGCAGTAGAGGTTCCCGTGCTGATCACCGGGCACATGCACACCGGCCTGCCGCAGCCCCTCATCGAGGACGGGCGCATCCTGGTGCGGGTGAGAGGCTATGCCGAGGAACTGGGCAGGCTGGAGCTGAAGGTGGACACGAACAAAAGGGCTCCGGTCAAGTGGGACTGGAAGCACATCGTAGTGGATGGCACGCTGCCGCCGGCCCCCGATGTCGCCGCCGAAGTGAAGCATTGGGAGGATGAAGTCAGCGCGCGCGTGGACCGGCCGCTGGCGGTGGCCAAGCGGAGCTTTACCAAGCAGGAAGTGAAGGTGCTGATCGAACGCGCCATGCGGGACGAGACCGGCGCCGATTTTGCCTTCATGAACCAGGGCGGGGTGCGCGACGTGATCCCCGAAGGCCAGTTGAAAGAGCGGAATATCTGGAACATCATGCCCTTCGACAATCGCGTGGTCTTCGGAAAGTTCAAGGGCAGCGAGCTTCCTCCCGTGGTGGTGGGCGACCGCAAAGTGCTGCCCAATCGCGTGTACACGCTGGCGGTCAGCGACTACACCGCGGCCAACCAGGGCACCGCCGAGAACCTGCGCGTCACGGGCCTGGTATTTCCCGGGGACAGCGGCCTGCTGCGCGACATCCTGATGGACTGGTTCCGCAAGAAAAAGGTAATCGAGTAAGTGGGGCGCGGCGCTATCCTTGAGCGTATGAACCGGCGTGATTTTCTGACCTCCACGGCGGCTGCCGCACTGCTGGCCGCCCCCGGGCGGCGCGCCTTCGCGGCGGATTTCGAGAAGCCCGTTTTCGACCTCCACAAACACTTCCCCGCCCCGGTGAAGGTCGCCTCCATCGAACTGCTCGAGTCCGGCAAGCAGTTCTTTCTGCGTACGCGCTCGGCGGACGGCGTGGAAGGCATCATCCTCACCAAGGACATGGAGGACTTCGTCCCGATCCTGCACCGCCGCGTGATCCCGCATTTCCTGGGCAGGGACGCACGCGACCTGGAATCGCTGGTGGACCAGGTGTATATCGCCAACTACAAGCTTTCGGGGCAGGCGTTCTGGTGCCCGGTGGCATACGTGGAGCAGAGCCTGTTCGACCTGCTGGGAAAGACCGCGCACAAGCCGGCCGCCGCGCTGATGGGCGGTGTGCTGCGCAAGGAGATCCCGGTTTACCTCTCGGGGTCGGGACGTGAGACGACGGCCGAGGAAGAAGTCGACGTGTATGTCGCGGGCGTGGAGCGGACCGGCGCCAAGGCGGTGAAGTTCAAGATCGGCGGCCGCATGAGCGCCAATCGCGACGCCTACCCGGGGCGGACCGACAAGATCTTCGAGCTCGCGGCGAAAAAGTTTTCCGACAAGGTCGTTCTGATGGCGGACGCCAACGGCACGTACAGCGCGGACAAGGCCATCGAGATCGGCAAGCGGCTCCAGGAGATGAAGTACCTGTGGCTCGAAGAGCCCTGTCCCTGGGAAGAGCTGAGCGAAACCAAGAAGGTGGCCGACGCCCTGGAGATGAAGGTCGCGTTCGGCGAGCAGGATTCCAGCCTGTGGCTGTTCCAGTGGATGATCGAAAACAAGGTCATGGACGTGGTGCAGCCGGACTTGAACTACAACGGCGGCTTCATCCGCGCCGCGCGCGTGGCCCGCATGGCGCGCAAGGCGAACATGTGGATCTGCCCGCACAACACCCAGACCGGCGCGGCCAGCGTCAACATTCTGCATTTCGCCGCCAGCACGCCGAATATCGGGCCGTACATGGAATATGTCTCGCGCGGACCGGCGAAGAACGAGTCGTGGTACGCGCCGAATTTCGAAATCCGCAACGGCGTGATCCCGCTGCCGGAAGGGCCCGGGCTGGGGCTGGAGTTCGATCCGGACTTCCTGAAGAAGGCAACGGTGGTGAAGGCATAGACCCGATGTCGCTGCCGGTGAGTGACGCTCCGCGATTCACGGCGCCCGGCGCGGCGCGGATCGCGGAGGAAGTGTTCGGGGTGCGCGGGACGGCGGAGCCGCTGCCGAGCGAGCGCGATCAGAACTTCCTGGTACGGGCGGAAGCGGGCGGGCGATTTGTCCTGAAGATCGCCAACTCGGGAGAGCGCAAAGAGACGCTGGACTTTCAGAATGCGCTCATCGAGCGGCTGGCGGAGCGGTGTCCCGAACTCCGGTTTCCGCGAGTCGTGCAAGGGATCAAGAAGGAAGGCCCTTTCTTCCTGCGCATGCTGACGTGGGTGGAAGGCGCGTGCATGGCGGCAGTCTCGCCGCATTCGGACGAGTTGCTGGCGTCGCTGGGCCGGGCGCTGGGGCGGATCGATCGCGCGCTGGAAGGATTCGCCCACGAGGCGGCCCACCGCACGCTCCATTGGGATATCCGCCATGCCTGCCTGTCGCGTCAGCATCTCGCCCTGCTGCCGGACCATCGGCGGCGGATCGTCGAGGCGGGCCTTGACGAGTGCGCACGCGTCGACTGGCGCACCTTGCGCCACGGGATCATCCACGGCGACGCCAACGACTACAACGTGCTGGCGGACGGTGGGCGCGTGGTCTCGATTCTCGACTTCGGCGACGCGGTGCACACCGCGACCGTCTGCGACCTGGCGATCGCGGTGGCCTACGCGATGCTGGGCAAGCGCGATCCGATTGCCGCGGCGCGGTGCGTGGTCGAGGCTTACCACGCGGAATACCCGCTCACGGAACCGGAGGCCGACAGCCTGTTCGCGCTGGCCGTCGCGCGGCTCTGCCTGAGCGTGTGTTACTCCGCGCATCACGCACAGACAGCTCCGCACAATGAATACCTGGGAGTCACCGACGCGCCCGCGTGGAGCCTGCTGGAACGGCTGAATGAGTTCCCCGAATGCTGGCCTCGCGACGTTTTCCGTCGGGCCTGCGGCTTCATGCGCGGGCGCACGGCGGCCGCACTGCTGGAGGCGCGCAAGGAACATCTGGGGCCGTCGCTGAGCCTCTCCTATCGCAAGCCGCTGCACATCACGCACGGCTGGCGGCAGCGGATGTTCGACGCAGAGGGACGCGGCTACCTGGACTGCGTCAACAACGTATCGCACGTGGGCCACTGCCATCCGCGCGTGGCCGAGGCGGCGGCACGGCAGATGCGCACGCTGAATACCAACACCCGTTATCTGCATGAAGACCTGGCGGAGTACATCGAGCGCCTCACCGCGACGCTGCCGCCCCCGCTGACCGTGGCGTACCTGGTGTGCAGCGGAAGCGAGGCCAACGAGCTGGCACTGCGGCTGGCGCGCGCGCATACCGGACGGGACGATGTAATCGTCGTCGACACCGCCTATCACGGCAATACCAACGCGCTGATCGACATCAGTCCTTACAAGTTCAACGGGCCGGGTGGGCGCGGAAAGCCCGCGCACGTGCAGGTGGTTCCGATGCCGGACGTATACCGCCGGCCGGCGTGCGGTCCCGGCGAGGTCCGCGACGCGGTGGGGCGCGCCAACGGCGTGGCCGCGTTCTTCTGCGAATCGGCGCTGAGCTGCGCGGGACAGATCATTTTGCCACCGGGCTACCTGCGGGAGGCATTTGCAACGGTGCGCGAAGCCGGCGGAGTGTGCGTCGCCGACGAAGTGCAGACCGGCTTCGGGCGCGCCGGCTCGCACTTCTGGATGTTCCAGACGCAGGGCGTGGTGCCCGACATCGTGACGCTGGGGAAGCCCATCGGCAACGGGCATCCGATGGGCGCGGTCATCACCACGCCGCAGATCGCGGCGTCGTTCGCCAACGGCATGGAGTACTTCAATACGTTCGGCGGGAACCCGGTATCGTGTGCGGTGGGGCTGGCCGTGCTGGACGTGATTCGCGATGAAGGTCTGCAGGAGAACGCTCGCGAGACCGGCGAATACCTGCTCGCGGGGCTGAAGGATCTGGCCGGAGGGCATCCGATGATCGGAGACGTGCGCGGGCAGGGCCTGTTCATCGGAATCGAGTTCGTGCGCGACCGCGAGACGCGCGAGCCGGCGGCGGAGGAGGCCGCGGCGATCGTCGAGGACGCCAGGGAGCACGGGATCCTGCTGAGCACCGACGGACCCTTCCACAACGTAATCAAGATCAAGCCGCCGCTGGTGTTCACGCGCACCGATGCCGCCCTGCTGCTCGGCGAGATCAGTGCCCGGGCTGCGGATGGAACGGCTCGGCGGGATCGGGACCAGGCTCGGGACTCTCGATATCCAGGTTGACCACGATGGGCTCCTGCCCGCTGCGCACGACGACGGCTTCCACCGGTTGGTCGCGGCGGGCGTTGATCTCCTGATGCGGCACGAAGGGCGGCACGTAGATGAAATCGCCGGGGCCGGCCTCGTCGACGAACTCGAGCCGCTCGCCCCAGCGGAAGCGCGCCCGGCCTTTGATGATGTAGAGGACGGTCTCGAGCTCGCCGTGGTGGTGCGCGCTGGTCTTCACGTTCGGCTCGACGGACACCGTCCCCGCCCACAGGCGCTGGGCCCCGGCGCTGGCGTGGGTGATGGCCGCGGCGCGGGTCATGCCCGGGGTCTGCGGTGTGTTGGCGTCCAACTCGTTGGCGCGAACGATACGGATGCCGTGCGATTTCCAATCGGGCCGGGACATAGAGGCTCGAATGATTGTACCGTGTAAGCTATGAAGAACCTACTGCCACTCTTCGTGCTGCTGCTCGCGGCCATTCCCCGCCACCTCGGCGCACAGGGGGCGCCGCCGCAATCGGGGGCCAACCAGCCGTACACGATGGAGTATTACTACAAGCTGCAATGGGGCCGCCAGCAGGAATTCCTGCAGCTCTTCCTGAAGAACCACTACCCGCTGCTGCAAAGGAACATCCAAAGCGGCCGGATCCTGTCGGTCAAGATCGAGCAGCCCGCCAACCATGGCACCGAGGACGGGCGATGGGATTATCGTGTGACGATCCGGTTCAAGAACTCGACCGTGGCGACCACATCCAATCCCGACGAGGAGCGATTCATCAAAGAGCTCTGGCCCGACCAGGCGACCTACCAGCGCGAAGAGCAGCGCCGCTTCGAGATTCTGCTGGCCCACTGGGACCTGCCGGTGACGGATATCACGCCGAAGAAGTGAGTCGGCAGTTCAAGTGATGGTGAGCCGGGCGGGGCTTGAACCCGCAACCACCGCCTTAAAAGGGCGATGCTCTACCATTGAGCTACCGGCCCGCGAGGGGAATGCGCTGAACGGACTTCTTCAGTTTAACAAACCGATACCCGCGCGCGCCCTTCGCTATACTTGGTCCAGACGAAAATGAACCGGTTCGCGCGCCGATTCCTGATCATCGGCATCGCCCTAGCCTTCACCCTGGCCACCGGCACGGTCGGCTTTCACCTCATCGACCACTACCCTCTGTTCGATGCCTTCTACATGACTCTGACCACCATGACCACGGTGGGGTACATGGAAATCCATCCCCTGTCGCAGGCGGGGCGTGTCTTCAACTCCTTCCTCATCTTTTTCGGAGTCACTACGATCTTCATCGCCATCGGCGCCATGACCCAGACCATCATCGAGCTGGAGTTCGGCGACGTCATCGGCAAGCGGCGGAACAAACGCATGATCGACAAGCTCAAGGACCACTACATCATTTGCGGCTTCGGACGCGTGGGACGCGGCGCCGCGCACGAATTGCAGCACGCCGGCGTGCCCTTCGTGGTCGTCGATATCGACCCGGATCGCGTGGAGCGCGCCATGAATTCCGGCATGCTGGCCGTCGCCGCCGATTCCACGCGCGACGAGACCCTGCGCGACGTCGGCGTAGATCGGGCGCGCGGGCTGGTGGCGGCGTTGGCCACCGACGCGGACAACCTGTTCGTGCTGCTCTCCGCCAAGGGAATCAACCCGAAGATCTACGTGGCCGCGCGCGCGGCGGAAGAGGGCGCCGAAGAGAAGATGCGCAGGGCCGGAGCCGACGCCGTATTCGCGCCCTATTCGATCACCGGCCACCGGCTGGCGCAGTCGCTGCTGCGGCCGCACGTGGTGCAGTTCCTGGACTTCACCACCAAGGATGTGGGAGAGGATATCGCCATCGAGCAGGTGCGGGTGGCCGAATCGAGCGAGATGGTGTCGCGGTCGATCAAGGAGATGCAGCTTCGAAAAGAGGTCGGGGTGATCGTGATGGCGATCCGCAAGTCGGACGGGCGGATGATGTTCAACCCGCCGGCCGAGACCGCGGTGGAGGGCGGCGATTACCTGATTGTAATGGGGCGTCCCGACAACCTGCGCGCGCTCGAGGCTCTGTTGGCCGGTGCGCGGCCGATCCGGCGGTAGGACCGCGCGGCCGCACGTTATAATGGGCTTCGAAAGGCCCCATGCCCAAGCAACTGCGGGAGTTTTTCGAATCGATCGCCTACGCGGGTCTCAAGCCCGATAGCCCGCGCGCGGAAGCGCGAAGACCCAGGTTCGGCTGGCTGGGACGGCGCATGGAGCGGCTGATCTCCGGGCGGGCGCCGTCGGACCCCCTGTACCTGACCAACCGCACACTCGGCCAGAAGATGAGGTCATGGGCCGTGCTGGCAGTGCCGTGCCTGGTGCTGGCGATGGCGATCGGGATCGCGCTGAGCCATATGCTGGAGCCGCCCGCGCCTCGGGCGGCCGCGGAGCCCACATCAGGCGAGGTAGCGGCGAAGATGCTGCCGAACCTCTCCAGCAATCTCAAGATCGAGCGCAACAGCGAGCTTGATGTCACGGAGGTCCGCATCGAGCATAGCGGCACGGCGGCCACGCGGATCGCGGGAGCGGTGCGCAACACCACGAATCACGACATCGCTTCGGCGGTCCTCGCCGTCGACCTGGCCGATGAGACGGGCTCGCAGCTGGGAAGCATCAATGTGACGATCGAGGGCATTCCGGCAACGAAGTCGAAGGAGTTTTCCGCGCCGGTCGCGCAAACCCGGGCGGCATTTGCGCTGGTGCGGGAGATAACTCCCGGCAAGTGACCGGGCAGGCCGGCAACCCGCCCCACGTCAGTGAATCGTGCGGGTCTTGCGGTTCATGTAGTCCATCAGCAGATACTGGCCGAGGTTGTAGGGCGTGGTGAAGTACGCTTTGCCGCGGCAGATTTCGGTTACCTTCTGGACGAAGTTCACCAATCCGTAATCGCTGGCCAGCATGAAGGTATTGATAATGATGCCGTTCTTCTTGCAGCGATTCACTTCTTCGAGGGTGCGGCTGATGACCAGGGGATCCAGGCCGAAGGCGTTTTTGTAGACGCGCCCGTCATCGAGGGTGAGGCAACTGGGCTTGCCGTCGGTGATCATGACGATCTGGCGCATATCCTTCTTCTCCTGGGCCAGCAGGCGCTGCGCCAGGATGAGGCCGTCGCGGGTATTGGTATAGTAAGGGCCGACCTGTACGCGCGCCAATTGGCTGATGGCCATCTCCTCGGCGGAATCGTGGAACAGCACGCAGCGCAGGCTGTCGCCGGGATATTGTGTGCGAATCAAGTGAGCCAGCGCCAGGGCGACTTTCTTGGCCGGCGTGAAACGATCCTCGCCATAGAGGATCATGCTATGGCTGCAATCGAGCATCAGTACCGTTGCGCACGAGCTCTGGTATTCGCACTGGTGCACGTGCAAGTCCGAATAGTCCATGTCCAGCGGGACCTTGGCGCCTTCACGGC